>JAZOBL010000033.1:0-10252 GCA_045595945.1 Faecousia sp. | reverse complement strand
ATCTCCAGAAGCCTTAAGATCATGGCGAAGGAATTAAATGTTCCCGGTGTATGCTTAAGTCAGCTGTCCCGTGGACCGGAAAGCCGCCCGGATAAGCGCCCGATGCTTGCTGACCTGCGTGAATCCGGCGCTATCGAGCAGGATGCGGATGAAGTTTTGTTCCTGTACCGGGATGAATACTACCATCCGGATACCACAGAAGAAAAGGGCATTGCGGAATGCATCGTATCCAAGAACCGTCATGGCGAGGTGGGAACGGTAAAGCTGCAGTGGATCCCCCAGTATCAGACCTTTGCAGACCGGGAGTGGAAGCATGCTGAATAAGCTGGAAGCCTTCGCCCGGCAGCAGGGAATGCTTGCAAAGGGTGACCTTATCGTCTGCGCCGTGTCCGGTGGGGCGGATTCCATGGCACTGCTGTGGGCTATGTACCTGTTGAAAGATAAGTGGCAGCTGACTCTGTCAGCGGCTCACTTTAATCACCATTTGCGGGGTGAGGAATCCGACCGGGACGCGGCCTTTGTGGAAGACTTCTGCCGGGACTACGGTATCGAATTTGCCTGCGGCCAAGCACGAGTTGAGCCGGGCCCTAAGGGGCTGGAGGCAGCGGCACGGGATGCCCGCTATGCTTTCTTAAATACTTTGCCGGGCAAGGTCGCCACCGCCCACACTGCCGACGATAACGCGGAGACGGTTCTAATGCATCTGGTCAGAGGCACAGGCCTAAAGGGTCTGGGGGGGATCTGCCCCATCCGAGGGAATCTGATCCGCCCCATGCTCACTGTGACCCGGCAGGAGGTGCTGACCTTTTTGCATGAGTACAGCATTCCCTATGTGGAGGACAGCTCCAATCGAGAGGACAGTTTCCTGCGCAATCGCCTGCGGCATCATGTAATGCCCCTTTTGCAGGAAGAAAACCCAAAGCTGTCTCAGAATCTGTCTGCCATGGCTCTGCGGCTGCGGCAGGATGAACAGGCGCTATGTGAGGACGCTCTGCGGCTGCATACCCGCCATGTGCCAACCCTGCGGGCGATGAGTCCCGCTATCCGAAACCGGGTGCTGTCAAACCTTTTGACGGAGGCGGGCGTGAGGGAACCGGAGGCAGCCCATATTGCCGCGGTGAATGACCTGCTGTATTCGGACAATCCGTCTGCGCAAGCCATGCTTCCCGGTGGGGTGACGATCACCCGCCGGTACGACACCCTTACGGCGGAGCAAACGCCGGATACGCTGCAGCCCCGGCTGTTATCCTGCCCCGGTGTGGTGGAGCTTGCTGACCTGCGGATCTTGTGCCGGACGGCAACTGAACCGGAAACGGGGGATGGGTTTACGGTAGCACCCCGAGGGGAAATGGTCGTCCGTTCCCGGCGGCCGGGGGATGCTATGCGATTGCCCGGCGGTACCAAGAGCCTCAAAAAGCTCATGATCGACCGTAAAATTCCAGCCCACCTGCGGCAGGCCATACCTGTGATCGCGGATAGCGAGGGCGTGCTGTGCGTCTACGGGATCGGTGTGAATCTGGATCGGCGGTCCGATACCGGAGTTCGCATCCGATTTGAAAGGAAATGATCCGGTCTTGATACCGGAAACAGAAACATATAAATTTGGGAGGAATCCAAAAATGGAGAAGAATATAGAGAAGATCCTGCTCAGTGAGGAACAGATTCAGGCGAAGGTTTCGGAAATGGCCGCTACTTTGTCCCGGGAATATGCCGATAAGGACCCTGTGTTTGTGGGTGTACTGAAGGGCGTTGTGATCTTCTTTGCGGATATGGTTCGGAAGGTAAGCATTCCCTGTGAGATCGACTTTATGTGCATCTCCTCCTACGGCGGTATCAACTCCACCGGTGATGTTACCGTGAAGAAGGATCTGTCTGTGGATATCAAGGGTCGCCATGTGGTAATTCTGGAGGACATTTACGATACCGGCCGTTCTCTGGACTTTACCTACAAATACCTGCTGAGCAAGGAGCCTGCCTCCCTGAAGATCTGTACGCTGCTGGATAAGCCGGAGCGTCGGGTGCCCGGCATTGACCTAAAGCCGGAATATGTGGGCTTCACCATCCCCAATGAATTTGTGGTGGGTTACGGCCTGGATTTTAACGAACACTACCGGAATCTGCCGTACATCGGCGTAATGAAGCCGGAAGCCTATGAAAACTAAGGAGACAATCCGCTTTGAAGAACCGTAGAAAATTTGTTATCATCATATATGCACTGATATTGATACTGGCTTTTTCCTGGATGATGGGCCTGTTCGATACCAGAACCGATAAGATTCCCTATTCCCAGGTGATCGCCCTGTTCCATGATGAGCAGGTCACCGACTTTGTGGTGGAGGGGGATTATATCCAACTGCACCTGCGGGAGCCTTACAACGGCAAGAATGTGGTGGTGACCACTCTGGCAGACCCTGCCGGCTTCCGGACGGAAATGTGGGATCTGCTGCAGGAGCAGTCCGAGTCTGGCGTGCTGGAAAGCTATAACTTTGTGCCGGAGGAGAAAGCCTCCCCTTATGACTGGGTGCTGCCCATCATTTTGGCAGGACTTGCCATTTTGGTGGTGTGGATGCTGCTGGCAGGCCGTGCCAGTAATAATAATCCCATGGCCAATTTCGGCAAGGCCCGCACCGGTCACGGACAGCCCGGGGGCAAGAAGATCACCTTCGACGATGTGGCTGGCGTGGACGAGGAAAAAGCAGAGCTGCAGGAGGTTGTGGATTTCCTGCGCAATCCCCAGAAATTCACTGAAATGGGCGCCAAGATCCCCCACGGTATTTTGCTGGCGGGCGCACCCGGTACCGGTAAAACCCTGCTTGCCAAAGCGGTGGCAGGGGAGGCAGGAGTGCAGTTTCTGTCCATCTCCGGTTCTGACTTTATGGAGATGTATGTGGGCGTGGGCGCCAGCCGGGTTCGGGATCTGTTTGACCAGGCCAAGAAGATCGCTCCTGCCATCATCTTTATCGATGAGATCGATGCAGTGGGCCGCAAGCGCGGCTCCGGCATGGGAGGCGGCCACGATGAACGGGAGCAGACCCTGAACCAGCTGCTGGTGGAGATGGACGGCTTTGGCAGAACCGAGGGCGTGATCGTGCTGGCAGCTACCAACCGTCCCGATATTCTCGACCCAGCGCTGCTGCGTCCCGGCCGGTTTGATCGCCAGATTTATGTAAACTCGCCCGATGCCAAGGGCCGTGAGGCAATTCTGAAAGTCCACGCCAAGGATAAGCGATTGGACGATTCCGTATCGCTGAAAACTGTGGCATTGGCAACCTCCGGTTTTACCGGAGCAGACCTGGCTAACCTGCTCAATGAGGCCGCCATTCTGGCAGCCCGGGAGAACCGTCCGGTGCTGGGCATGCAGCATTTGAACGATGCCATGATGAAGATCCTGGCAGGCCCCGAGAAACGCAGCCGTATTCGTTTGGAAAAGGACCGGAAACTGACAGCCATCCATGAGGCGGGTCACGCTGTTGCCATGTACAGTCTGCCCACCCATGACCCGGTGCACCAAATCTCCATTATCCCGAGAGGCCGCGCATTGGGTCTGACATGGACGACTCCCAGAGAGGACAGCGATCACCTGACCCGCAACGAGATGTACGAACGGATCGTGGGTCTGCTGGGTGGCCGTGTGGCGGAGGCCTTGTTCCTGAATGATATCTCCACCGGTGCTTCCAACGACATTGACCGGGCGTCCAAGCTGGCCCGGGATATGGTATCCCGCTACGGTATGTGTGAGTCGTTGGGTACTGTGTCCTACACCGGTGGCGATGAACTGTTCATCGGCCGGGACTATGAGAAAGTCAAGGGCTACTCTGAGAAGGTGGCAGCCACGATTGACGATGAGGTGAAGGCCTTGATCGACCGGGCCTATGACCAGTGCAGCCAGATCCTCACCCGGGATGCGGACAAGATGAAGCAGGTGGTGGCCTTCCTGCTGGAGCATGAGACCATGACCGGCCAGCAGTTTGCTGACTGTATGGCAGGTAAAGAAATCCGGCAAGATCAAGATTCCTCCTTATTTGACGCGTTCCAAACAGAAGAATAAACAAAACCCGCAGCAAGTTACCTTGCTGCGGGTTATATGTTACAGGGCATACAGATAAATGGCCAAAAATTGCAGGAGGCTGCCCAACACCACAAAAATATGAAATACCGAGTGCATCCAGTGTCTCTTGGAGCCGATGCCGTATAGCACCGCGCCGATGGTATAGGCGATGCCCCCAAACAGCAGAAGCAAGAACCCGGTCTTTCCCAAAACCTGCAGCGCCTGAGGCAAAAAGAAGATGATCCCCCAGCCCATAGTAATATAGCAAATCATAGAGAAAACATTGTATTTGCGCAGGTCGATCGCGGTAAGGGTAGCGGCCAGAATAGCCAGCGCCCATTCCGCACCCAGAAGCCCCCATGTCAGCACCGGATACACCGGCAGAAAAGCTGACAGCAGGATCGGAGTATAGGTACCGCAGATGAGAAAGTAGATGGTGCAGTGGTCAATGACCTGCATGACTTTTTTGCCCATGCAGGGGAACAGACCGTGGTATACGCTGGATATAGTATATAAAACGATCATAGTAGTTCCGTATATGGCAGAACCTACAATATCCGGCATAGAGCCTACTGTGGCTGCTTTGATCACGCAAAGCACCAGCGCCAGTATTCCAAAGCCACCCCCGGTGATATGGGTGACCATGTTCATAATTTCCTCTCCCCGGGTGTAGTCCGGTAAAAGCCGGTCCCGGAGCTTGATGCGTTTTTTCAAAGCATATCACCTCCTGAGAATATCATACCGGACATGGAGATCATTTGCACCCTACTGCGCAAAAACGGACTCTACCGTATACAATTGCCCGGTTCTACCACCGGTAGAGTTGTGTAATATGATAGGGAATAATCCAGAGAAACGATCAAACAATATGCAACATGCACAAAAACAAAGGTAAATTTTCTGCGCCTTTACAGGATGTTTACAATAAATTTGCATGCTTATTTGGTTTTTTTATGATATACTATTACTGGCGGCAGGTGAGCCGCCGCAATAGCGATGTAAAGGAGCTATTATGAATAACATCCTGTTTTTCTTAACTCCGAAAGCCATGTGTGCTTTCTTGCATGATGATTATACCGTTCGGCAGGCATTGGAAAAAATGGAAGCTGCAGGCTTCTCCGCACTTCCCATTTTGAATAAGAATGGTGAATACCGGGGCACACTGAACGAAGGAGATCTGCTCTGGGCGCTGAAGAATATGTGCTACATGGACATGCGTCAGGCAGAAGCCCGGCGGATCATGGAGATCGCCCGTCGAAAGGACTATGTCCCTGTAAAGGTGACCACTGGTATGCACGATTTGGTTCAGCGAGCCAGTGCCCAAAACTTTGTGCCTGTGGTGGATGATAAGAATGCATTCATCGGCATCGTCACCCGAAGTGCCATCATTAAATATTGCTCCCAGCAGCTGTACCCGGAGGACTAAGCTACATAAAGCGCAGCACTTTCATTATGAAAGCGCTGCGTTTTTTTCTATTGAAAAACACCTGCTTTTTTGGTAAAATGATAAAAACTATGTCCTGGAGGGAAACCATGAACGACGAAACACTGAAGCTGCTGCTGGGTGCCAATATAGCGGCCTACCGCAAGCGCCACGGCTTGACACAGGCAGGTCTGGCAGAAAAGCTGAATTACTCCGACAAGGCGGTATCCAAGTGGGAGCGGGGCGAGTCTCTGCCGGATGTTCCTACCCTGATGCAGCTGGCGGATCTGTTTGATACTACCGTGGATGATTTGCTCACAGACCCCAAGGCACTGCCGGAGAAGCACGGCATTGTGGTGGAGAAGATGGAAAAGGCAGTGGAAAAGACACTGAAGCGGAAGGCGGATAAGAACAGCATTCTGGGTCTTAGCTCCCTGCTGGTGTGGTTTGTGGCTCTGCTGATCTTTGTAGTGGTATCCTCTCTGGGGATCGAGAAAAGCTGGGTGGCGTTCTTCTACGCCATTCCTGCCGATGCTATTGTGATGCTGAGCCTGCGTTCTGCCTGGCACGACTTTCGGTGGAACAAGACTTTGATCTCGGTTATTATGTGGGGCGGCCTGCTGAGCATATATGTGTCGCTGCTGATTTTTGTCAATGTGAATATCTGGAAACTCTTTTTGCTGGGCATCCCCGGACAGCTGGCAATTTTTCTGTGGTTTCGGATGTTCCGCAAGCCCTAATAAAAGGAGGAAAACCATGGATAAGGCAGCTCTGCGCCGGCAGATCCGGGAGAAAAAGCGGGCCATGACCGAGGTGGAAATCACACGCAAAAGCGCCCGGCTGGGGGAGCTTCTTGCAGCCTCCGACCTGTATCAAAATGCGGAAACCATCTATTTCTACCTGCCCTATAACCAGGAGGTGCGTACCGTTCCCATGCTGCAGCGGGCGCTGGGGGAAGGGAAGCGGGTGGCAGTCCCCAAGGTCTATGGGGATACTATGAAGTTCATTTATTTGGAGAATCTGGATCAGATCGCCAAGGGCTACGCCGGCATTCCCGAGCCCATCAACGATGAGCCTGTGGCAGAGGACAAAAAAGCCTTGGTGCTCATGCCCGGTCTGGCCTTTGACCGGGACGGTCACCGGATCGGCTACGGCGGCGGTTTTTATGACCGCTTCTTGGCCGAAGAGCCGGAGCACCCCACCCTGGCTCTGTGCTACGATTTTCAGATGCTGGACAAGCTGGAAACCGAGGAATTTGATATCCCTGTGGACTGTGTCCTGTGGGCATAAGAGGTAACTATGGAATATGTTGCAATTGCAATCATTGCGGCGGCAGTGTTTGGCCTTTGCTATTTGGTGGACAAGGGATTTGCCAGGCGCTTCCGTTCTCAGGCCCAGCACATGAGCGGTCTGTCTGTACGGTTGAATAAGCGTTACGGCTCATTTGGCCTGATTTTGGCGGTTTTGGGAATTGGTGCGATCTTTGCAGGACTAAATGGTGACGAGAGCACTGTTTTGATCGCAGGGGGCGTACTGATCCTTCTGGTGGGCATAGGCCTTGTGGTGTACTATATGACCTTCAGCCTGTTCTATGACCGGGATGCATTTATCCTGACCACCTTCCGGCGGAAAAGTAAAACCTACACTTACAAAGACATTACTGCCCAACAGCTGTATAACAATCAGGGCCACATTCTCATTGAACTGTATCTTTCTGACGGCAACACCCTGCAGCTGCAATCTACCATGCCCGGCGCTTACGATTTTCTGGACTATGCCTTTGATAATTGGCTGCGGCAGACGGGAAAACGAAAAGAGGATTGCCCCTTTTACGATCCCCAGAACAGCTGCTGGTTCCCGCCGGTGGAGGGCTGAATGATGCACATACCATCTGGAACAACGGATCTTTTGGAGATTATGTCTTTCCGGCAGGCTTTGGAGGGGGCGGATACCCCCAATGAAGACTATGATATCCACAAGTGGCTTTACGCCCCCAATGTGTATGCTGAGTATCGGTATATTCTGGGCACCCGGGGAAAGAATCCTCTGATTTGCATTGGGATCAATCCCTCCACCGCCCGCCCCGGAGACTTGGATAATACATTGAAATCCGTGGAGCGAATCGCACTGGGCAACGGCTTTGACAGCTTTATCATGTTCAATGTCTACGCCCAGCGGGCCACCGACCCGGACACCATGGAGAAGGCCTGTAATCCCATTCTCCACAGGGAGAATTTGGAGGCTTTCCGCTATGTGCTGTCCATATCCGACCACCCGGCGGTGTGGGCCGCGTGGGGGACGATCATTGAAAAACGGGCGTACCTGCCTGCTTGCCTGCAGGATATGCTGGCGGTGGGTAAGGAATACGGCGCCAGCTGGTACTGCGCCGGTAAGGTCAGCAAGAAGGGACATCCCCACCACCCGCTGTACCTGCGTAAGGACGAGAAGATTCGCCCTTTCAATGTAGATGCCTACCTGGAAACCCTATAAGGGAGGTTGCGTAATGGGCAACGAATGTGAGACTTGCTGGTATTACGACTATGACGAGGAGTATGACGAGTACTGCTGTATGATGGATCTGGATGAGGATGAGGTGTACCGTCTGTATTCCAATCCCAATCCCCATTGTCCGTACTACCGGCAGGGGGATGACTATACCCTCGCAAGGAGACAATAAAATGAAACGATTACTGATATTGGCGCTGGTGCTGCTGCTTACAGCCTGTGGCAGAGAAGACCCGGCTCAGACAACTGAAGCTACCGGGACCACTGTGCCGGAGACCACCGGCTTGTATGTGCCGGAAAGTGAGGTAGAGCTGGCCACCGATGGCGTGGTGCGTGCCTATCAACTGGAGGGCGCAGGAGAGCGGCGTCTGTATGCGATGGGCAACAAGCTGTTGCTGCGCACCGGAGATGAGTTGTCTGTTCTGGTGGGGCAGTACGCAGATGTAACGGCCACCATGCCCACCGGCAGTGGCGCTGCCGATTCTTTGCTGGATATCTCCGCTCTCGGAATCGCATATTTGGATCAGAAGACCAATCAGGTAGTGATCCGGAATCCCCAATTACTGGAGGTCCAGCGGGTGGATCTGCCGGAAGACTGCCAGGGAGCGCCGTTGGTCAGCCTGACCGTAGGAGAACTGTTTTATGTGTCGGGCATGGAGATCCGTGCCCTAAATCTGGAAACTGGTATTTCCCGGCTGATTAAATCTCAGAATTGCCAGAGCCAGACACTTACCGGCTGCTGGTTTGATGGTAGGTTGCTTAGCTGTGAGGTAGTAGATGAATCCGGCCAAACCCGTGTGATCTATGTTAGTACCGAGACAGGCCGAACCTTGAGCGAAGACCAGGGAATCTATGAGATGTACACCGCGGGAGACTGGTATTTTGTCCGTCGGATGGATGGCAATACACCCCAGAATATTTTTGGAACAATGACGGGTAAACCCCAACTGTTTTGTCCGCCTTCTGCTACCGCTTCCAGCATCCTGTTTTCTGCAAAACCTGTGCCGCAGATGTATGGCGCAGTGGAACTTGGGGAAAGTGATTTAGGCGTCCATCTGGTGTTCAGCGATTTTGCAACAGGAAAAACCGGCGGACAGGTGCTTGTGCCCGGCATCACCCAACCTACGGACATTTGCTCTGACGGCACATACCTGTGGTTCCTTGCATACAATGCCGACGGAGAGCAGTTGTTGTACCGCTGGGATGTGGGAGCATCTAAGGATGTTCGGCCCGCTCCCTGCACCGGACCTCTGTACACCGCTGAAGATCCGGACACGGAAGGTCTTGCTATGTGCCAAAAGCAAGTGCAGCTTATGAACGAGACTTACGCTGTGCGGATCAGCATTTGGCAGGATGCGCTGGAGTATGCAGGAGATCTGGAAGTTACTCCGGAGTATCAGACCGGCGCCATTGTCCGGATGCTTTCTGATGCAGAACCTATATTGGAGCAATTCCCCAAGGACTTCCTGCGGCGGACCGTGGAAGGCGGATGGATCCGTATTTGCCTTGTGCGTGCCTTACCCGACGGAAAAAGCTGGGTGCAGACCTGGGTAGGAGGAGACTGCTGTATCTTCCTGACTCCGGAGGCGGATATCCAGGCCGCACTGTTACAGGGAATCGGTTACGGCGTTGACTCCCATGTGCTGGGCAACAGCCGGGATTTTGATACCTGGAATGCATTGAATCCTACGGGCTTTGCCTATACCGGTGATGGTGAAATTACAGTAAGTTCCGCCTATTTGGAGGGCAGCAACCGCTACTTTGTGGACGCGGCAGCTGCAACCTATCCCCATATGGACCGGTGCAGTATCTTCTGCCAGGCTATGCTGCCGGATAATTTGAAGCTGTTTGCAGCGCCCCCAATGCAGGCTAAGCTGCTGCGGCTCTGCCAGGGCATCCGGGAGGCCTATGGTCTGGAAAAGAGTACAGACACCTATGTATGGGAGCAGTACCTGACCAAATCTCTGGCGCCTGAAGAATAAACAAACGGCTGCTGCGTAAAACCACAGCAGCCGTTTTCTTATATAGGAATACCACCGGCTGTGCCGGTGGTTCCAAAAAGCTTTAGCTATTCCCAGTCCCGCCGCCGCGGAAAGCCTCCCCTGTGTATGGCCCAGGCCACCCTCTCTTGCCCCTTCGGGGCAATTCACCTTGAGGGGAGGTGGGCAAAATCTTCGATTTTGGCCGGAGGGGTTGTTCTCGTAGTGACAATCCCTCAGTCACGCTGATCGCGTGACAGCTCCCTTTACACAAGGGAGCCTTTGGTGTGTCCATAA
>JAZOBL010000032.1:0-6970 GCA_045595945.1 Faecousia sp. | reverse complement strand
CTGTCCTTACCCTGGCCGATCCGTTCGTCGCCCATGGAGAACCAGCTGCCACTTTTTTGGACAATGTCCATCTGCACAGCCAGATCCACCAGTTCACCCCACTTACTGATGCCTTCCCCATACATAATGTCAAAGTAGGCTTCCCGGAAGGGAGGTGCCACCTTGTTCTTGACTACCTTTACCCGGGTCTTATTACCGATTACATTTCCGCCCTCTTTCAGGGACTCAACACGGCGCACATCCAGGCGGACGGAGGAGTAGAATTTCAAAGCATTACCGCCGGTGGTGGTCTCGGGGTTGCCGTACATTACACCGATCTTCATACGCAGCTGATTGATAAAGATGACCACACAGTTGGTCTTGGCGATGGTGCCGGCCAGCTTCCGCAGTGCTTGGCTCATCAGCCGCGCCTGCAGACCTACAAAGGTATCGCCCATCTCGCCCTCACTTTCCTGTTTGGGCACAAGGGCCGCTACAGAGTCCACAACCACTGCATCCACAGCGCCACTGCGGACCAGGGCATCGGTAATTTCCAAAGCCTGCTCTCCGGTATCCGGCTGAGAGACCAGCATATTGTCGGTATCCACACCCAATGCTGCTGCATACACAGGATCCAGTGCATGCTCGGCATCCACAAAGGCTACTTCACCGCCCAGTTTCTGAGCCTCAGCCAAAATGTGCAGAGCCAGGGTAGTCTTACCGGAGGATTCCGGTCCGTAGATCTCAATAATGCGACCCTTGGGAACACCACCAATACCCAGTGCAGCATCCAACGCCAGAGAACCGGTGGGGATGGCATCGATATTCATATCGGGGCGGTCGCCCAGACGCATAACCGTGCCCTTACCAAAGTTCTTTTCAATTTGAGAAATGGCGGTCTGTAATGCTTTTTTCTTATCATTTGCGGGGGTAGGGGCTTCATACACTGTCTTTCTCGTAGCCATAATTATGCATCCTTCCTGTCGTACCGGGCCAGTACAGCCCGTTCTCTTTGGTTATAATCTCGAGTGCGTTCCAGCACTGTAAATCCATTTTTATTTAAAATCTCGCTGACTGCATCTCCCTGCCCCATGCCAAATTCAAAGCACAGGAAACCGCCGGGTTTCAGGGCTGCACAGTAGTTTTCTGCAATAGACCGGTAGAACTGCAATCCGTCGTCTCCTCCGTGGAGCGCCAGATGCGGTTCAAATTCCCGGACACTTTTGGGAAGCTCCTGCATTTCCCCGGTTGTAATGTAAGGGGGGTTGGATACAATCAAATCAAACTTGCCAAGAAACGGCGCAGGCGGCTTCAGTGCATCTGCCTGAACGCAGGATACTCTTCCGGAGAGCTTCTGCAAGGTAATATTTTGTCGTGCCACCTGTATGGCCTCCCGAGAGATGTCCGCTAAGGTCACCTTAGCATCCTTCACCCGGCTGGCAATGGCCAGGCCGATACAACCGGAGCCGGTGCAAAGATCCAAAATCCTTGGGTTGCTGTTGAGAAACAGCGATTGCCGAATCGCCAATTCCGTCACCGCACAGGTATCATCTCTGGGGATCAGCACATTGGGATTCACCACCAGGTTCATTCCATAGAACTCCCACTGACCCAGCACATAAGCCAAGGGTTCTCCTGCCAAAATTCGGCTTGCCAGCTGGGTGACCTTCATCCGGATATCTTCCTGCACATACAGATCCCGGTCTGCGATCATCTTCTCCTGAGACTTTCCGGTGACATGACAGATGAGATTCCGGGCGATCAGGCCGGCGCTTTGAGCGTCCTCCTTGGTCATCAGCCACCGTCTGATTTCCAGATACAGTTCACCGGTTGTCATTACCAACGGTCCGTCCCCTCCTTTTTGGGGATGACCGCCTCCAGAGCAGCGATGCCCACTTCGATCATGCTGTCATCCGGTTCATTGGTGGTCAGCTTCTGCATCCACATACCCGGGCCGGTGAGCATTCTGCAGAAGCCATTGTCATGGCGACCAACATAGCGGTTGATTTCATAGCTGATAGCCACCACCACAGGCAGCAGCAACAGCTTAAATGCGATCATGATCAGCCGGTACAGGAAACTGCCGTGCATAGCGCTCAGCGCCGGAAATATCGTTACAAGCAAGGTGGATGCTACGGAGAACAGCAAAATAGAGATCACCATCACCACCAGCAGGAAGCTGGTGCCGCAGCGGGGGTGCAGACGGGTCTGCTTGCGGACATTTTCAACTGTCAGGGGCAGGCCAGCCTCATAGCAGCGGATGGTTTTATGCTCCGCGCCGTGGTAGGCAAAGACCCGCTTCATATCTTCCATTCTGGACACCAAAATCATGTATCCGCCAAAAATGGCGATGCGAAGTAAGCCCTCGATCAGATTCAGCACCAGCATATTATCGATCCAACGGTCAAAAAAGCTGCCGATCACCATAGGTAGCAGGAAGAACAACAGAATCGACAATCCCAGACCCATAAAAACCGCAAAGCTCACAATAAGATTCTGGAATTTTTTATCCCCCAATTTCTTCTCCAGCCAGAGATCGATCTTAGAAGGTTCTTCCTGCAGTTCTTCCGGAGACAGGTCCACAGACCGCATCAGCGCTTTCACGCCGCACACCTGCGCGTCAAAAAAGTTCACTGCACCCCGGATCAGCGGCCAACTTAGCGGCGAGTTTTTAGGTCGCACCTTCCGGTCCGTCAATTCTGTGATCAGACCGTCTTTGCCGCGGATGACGATGGCATCCTTTTCCGGGCCACGCATCATAATGCCTTCAATCAGAGCCTGTCCACCGATGGACGTCTTGAATTTTTCCTGATTTGCCATAGCATTCCTTTCTTACTGAGAGGCAGGAAGCCGCACCGTCACCAGTGTTCCGCCGCTGAGGGCATTTTCAAGAGTCAGCTCGCCACCGTGCATCTGCACAATCTCGTCACTGACTGCCAATCCGATTCCGGAGCCTCTTGCTTTGGAGCTTCCTTTATAGAATTTCTTTTTCACCAGCGCCAGCTCATCCTCCGGGATGCCAGGGCCGTAGTCCCGAATGCGTACCACAATATGGTTGTCTTCAAATACAATGCTGGCATCGATCAGCTTGCCTTCTCCGCCGTGCTTCACCGCATTGTTAAGAATATTCAAAAACACCTGCCGTAGGCGCTGGGGGTCACAGGAGATCTCGGGGATCTCCTCGTCGGTATCGGCGTACTTCAAGCTGATTCCCTCCTGAGCCAGCCGACTTCCATACATAAATACCGTATCCTCGAACTCACTGCGAATATCCACCATTTCCATATTCAGGGTCATACGCCCATCCTGGATCCGGGTAAAGTCCAGCAGATCCACCACCATAGCTGTCAGGCGATCCGCTTCCCGGTGGATGATCCGGACGCCTCGGCGGGTATCCTGGTCCAGCTTGTCCGAGCTCAAAAGGGTCTCGCTCCAGCCGGTTATGGCGGTCAGCGGTGTGCGCAATTCGTGAGACAGAGATGAAATAAATTCATGCTGAAGCTTTTCGTTTTCGCTGATCTTCAGTGACATCTCATTGATCACCCCTGCCAGCTCGCCGATCTCATCGTCATGCTGGGTTTGGATCTGGATGCCGTAGCTGCCGTTTGCAATTTTTTGAGCCTTTTCAATGATCTCATCCAGAGGCAGCAGAATAGAGCGGATGTAGTAGTTGCTGCTGAGTACTACCACCAACAGGACAAGCCCAAGCGCACCGATGCTAAACAGACCGATCAGCGCGATCTGCCCGTCCATCACCTGGGTGGAGGTCACATACCGTAGCACACCGATCACTTCACCGTTACTGTAGATCATGGGGCTGGAAACTGCCATGATCCGCTCTCCGGTCTGGGGGTTCTGTCCGGAAAAGGTCTGGATCTGCATGGTTTCCACAGCCTTTGCGATCTCCGGTGTGCTGGGTGAGCTCCCTGCCCAGCTGCCGTAGGAGGAAGCCACCATCCGACCTTGGGTATTGATGAACTGTAGCTCTATGTTGTTTTTTTCTTCAAATGTTTGCGCATAGGTAATGCAGGACTGATAGAATTCCTTATAATTCTGGTTCAAATAGTCCGCAAAGAACTCCGTTGTTGTCTTGGCGCGGTAGCGCATGTCCGATTCCATCACAGAATAGTAATTGGCTGCAAATACCGTTGTGACGGTCAAAACACATATCAGTCCCAGTGTCAAGACAACCAGCACGCTGTTGATCAGCCACCGTCTGCGCAGGCCCTTCGCATTCAGGAGGCGCCACCTGTTATTCTTCTGCTTCATGCGCCCCATTTATAGCCGAATCCCCATACCGTGGTGATGTAGGTGGGATTTGCAGTATCGTCTTCAATTTTTATTCTCAGACGGCGGATATTCACATCCACGATCTTCAGTTCTCCCTCATACTCCCGGCCCCAAACGGCAGACAGAATATCCTCACGGGACAGGGCTCTGCCGGGGTTTTGCATAAACAGCTTTAAGATGGCATGCTCCACCTGGGTCAGGCGAATCCGATTGCCGGCTTTTTCCAGGGTATGGTTGCGGGTATTCATCACGAAGGGTCCTTGAATCAGCAGCTCTGTATCATCGCCTCTGTCCCCGCCGATCCGGCGGTACAGGGCATCAATACGCGCGGTCAATTCCGCGGGCGAGAAGGGCTTTGTTACATAGTCATCGGCACCGGTCATCAGACCTGTGACCTTGTCCATCTCCTGGGTTCGGGCGGTCAGCATGATAATACCGATCTGCTTGCTGGTAGCCCGGATCCGGCGGCAAACCTCGAAGCCGTCAATATCCGGCAGCATCACATCCAGGATCGCAACACCCACATCCGGATACCGGCGCAGCATTTCCAGCGCATCCATGCCGGTTCCTGCCTCAATGACATCGTACCCAGCTCGTTTCAGGTTGATCACCACAAAGCTGCGGATATTCACTTCATCTTCCAGAATCAATACTTTCTTCATCTTAAACCCCTCTTTATGTTTCACCTGTCTTCCACGCCTGACGGATCAGGTGGAAATCACGCAGCAGGCTTTCCTGCGTAATGCCATAGTCTGCAGAAATTTCCTCCAGTGTTGCGGCATAGATCACTGAATCTGTCTTCAACAGCACAAATTTCTCTTCATCGAGGATCTCCCGGTTCTGACCGGAAAGGGAATATATGCTCATCAGTTTTTGATGCGAGGAATAGGTGTCATCCCAAAGATAAAACGCACAAGCATTGCCCTCATACCGGACAGCAATTCGCGGGGCAATGGATTCGTCCAGTTCCAGATACCAGCCGCTTACAAAATCATGGTAAGTAAACAACTTGGTAACCTCAGCGCCGTCCACCTTCATGGCATACCAGCGGATCAATCCCTGCTGCTTGGAATCCGCCTCCGGATCCAGCGGGATCATGGTGATCAGCTGGGGTAGCTCCAGTACACCGTCGTGATCTATGTCATCTGAGTACACATAGTAGTTACGCATCGTCTTAATACTGGTGCCAGATTCATTGGAAACGCTCACATTAGTGAGTTTTCCCTCTGCTATGGTGTAGATATCCGTAATTAAGGCTGTATCCTCCACGGAAGAACCCACAAAAACAGCAGTCTCCCCACCATAGAGCTTGCCGATAAAGATCCGCTTCAGGTTGCTCACCGGCTCTGACATATTCACTTCATTGGAACGCTCCATGACACTGTCAGCAATGGAATACACTTCTGCAATTCCTTTGTCCGTCTCCGACTGACCGGGACGCAGAACAAACAGCTCATTCACCATGTCCTGATCCAGATCTGCGGTGACAAACTTACTGTAGTTTGCAGATACCATCTGTTCGGAGATTCCATCCATGAAGTGGTACACAGACACAGAGCGCAGCAGCTGGTCGCTGATCTGGCAGCCTACCACCAGTTCCACACCGGGGTGTTGATCCATCTGCACATACTCCACCTGTTCAAAAGCAAAGCCGTTGCTGTTGATGGTATCCACATGGAGGAATGCTCCCTCCACTCTGTCGAATATCAGGATTTTCAAAGGTAATTCCGAGTTTCCTTTGGCAAATACCAGGTATTCTTGATCTGCGTCTCCGTTCAGATCTGCCATCTGCACGATCTGCTGATTCTCACCGGACAGGGGCGCACAATATTCAAGACCTGTCATAGCGGCGTCAATTGCCGTCTGCAGATTGCTGAAATCCTCCGACCGCTTAGGCAGCTGATACATCTGCTCTACAGTGCGCATACTGCAGCCTGTCAGCAGCAGCGCTGCCGCAAGCAGCAACCATATCCGATTCATTCGCGTTCTCACGGCAACACCCCCTTCTGATTAGTATAACACATTTGGTCGAAAATGAAAAGCTATTTTACCACAACATTCTCCTGTCCCAGCAGGTTTTTCAGCTCCCCGAGCATTCTGCTGTCCAAGCTGCAGGCTGCGCCCCGGCGCACCTTGGTATCGGCAAAATAAACCACCGCTTGAGAGTCACCCGGGAACATATTGATGATAGCTTTGACCTTACCGAACAGCGGGCCTTCCTCTGTGGGAAGCCGCAAGTACAAAGTGCCCTGCTGAATCTGCGGGACAGCGCTCTCTGCCGGCGCATATTTCGGCACATTCTCCTCTTGGTCAAAATCCGACATAGGTCTTGCCCGGTTGATCACGATCTGCGGCTCTTTGTCGTCACGCATAGAGAGCCGTCCCACAATGACCACAGGCTCATTCTCCCTCAGGTAGCCGCCGTATTGGCTCAGCACATTGGAGAAAGCCAGCATTTCGATAGAGGCGGAATCGTCCTCCAGGGTCACATAGGCCATCATGGAGTTGTTCCGGGTGGTCTTCATCTTAATGGACTGTACCACGCCGGCGATACTGACGATCTGGTCATCCTGGTAGGGGTTCTCCTCATCCATCAAGCTGCCGATGGGCATAACATGGGTGCCTTTCAGCAGATGGCGGTAATCGTCCATCGGATGGCCGGACAGGTAGATTCCGGTGGTCTCTTTCTCCATGAGCATCA
>JAZOBL010000031.1:0-30604 GCA_045595945.1 Faecousia sp. | reverse complement strand
AGGTAAGTATTTTTGATAGTATTTGCTATCTGTTGCGTTATACTTATTGCCAACAAAAACCCATTCGCAGTATTCGTAAAATAAAAAATACTCAAGTGTATTCAGCCAGTCAATATACGAAATTCCCTTTTTCTTGAGCAGATTATCATAATAATAATCAATAGCAAAGCGCTTATCTGCGTTCGTCATATAGAAAAGTGCATCGCTAACATCTTCGCCGTGGGCTATCAATCGAGCAAATGCTGTGGGATACGGCAAAATTCCGCCACATTCCCAATCTATCAAGACAGCTTTCTCATTGTTGGAAATAGCATTAAATGGTAGTAAATCGTCATGACATAAGGTTTTGGGTGCGGATTGATACACGCTCAAGAATTTCTCGTATGCTATTTCTAACTGCGAGTTATTTAAATACTTTCCGCGATTTTTGCATTGAAGTAAGCTTTTATCAAAAGAACCTACCAAACAGTCTATTTCTTTCATTTCCCAGGTTTGCTGCTGTAAGGAAATCAAAGCGTCCAAGACGTGTGTTAATTTTACACGATTACATCTGCACAAATCTTCGCCCTCTATATATTCTAAGAGAAGATATGCCTTTTCGTTAATCGTAATAACCTGATATAAAGCAGGAACACTTACTTTTGTAGTAGCAAGGACAGTAGAATAGAGTTCCTGTTCGTTTCCTTTTGCTTCTTTGAGAATGTATTTGGTACTATTGGTATCAATTCTCCACACTTGGTAGGGTTCGTCGTCTTCTTCGTGTTTTAACTGTGTTATGGTTGCGTCTTTGGGTATAGAGACAGTTTCGATGCGGTCTATAATTTCCCACAATTCCACTTCACATCACTCCGTCAAATTCAAGTTTGTCTAACTGAATTATACTCCCATGCCATACAAAAAACAAGATTTTCTCATAAATTACCGATACCCGCCCTTATCTGCAAATGCAGCGATGATAGAGGGAAAAGGCTTCTCCTCAAAGAGAAGCCTTTGTTGCAAAGTACTTGCTTTCGTGCTATAATACAGGGCGAAAGCGAGGATTTTGTATGATAAAAATCTTATTCGTATGCCACGGCAAGATTTTATCGTAGAACGCCAGACCAGGCTATGCCACCTTATACCACCCTTTGCAACGGGTTTATGCCATTTGTACTACTCGCATACTACTTTTCAAAATAACCACATTTTGCCCCAACATGACACGAAACAGCACAGCCGCCGACTTGATTGTCGGCGGCTGCTTTTATTTGTTCACTCTATTTCCGTACGAATGGTAAACACATCGGGCAAATTGAAAATGTCTTTTTTTAGGAACAGCGGATAAAAGTATTCATCCTTCAATCTGTCAAACTCTAACCATTCAAAGGTATGTGTACGACGACCCTCAGTCGTTGTGAATTTTTCACCTCTCAATAGTAAATCAGTATCTGCTATATCCATTAAGAAGTAAATACAAAGTTCGTGGTAATGTAGGTTATCAACATCTTCCGTAAAAAATGCTTGATTCAGCCATAGGGGACGAGCAATCTTGGGTGTAACGTCCAATTCTTCTTGCACCTCTCTAATAACAGCATTTTCTGCGGTTTCACCGATTTCAACCCTACCACCAGGTAAATAGTAATATGGAGACCGTTCATCGTGCATTGCTAAAATTCTTCCGTCAGAAATCATCATAGCACACACTCTGTAATTGAACTTCTCATTGCCAGACTTGAAAGATACATCCACTTTCAACACCTCCCCAAAAAGTACTGAACAGAATTATACTCCGATAAGCCGAAGAAATCAAGAGTTTCTGCATCTCCCCTAAATTGCCGCTGCCCGCCCATAGCCGCAAATTCGACTATGATACAGGTAGCGGAATTTTTATGCCCATGCTGTCGACTATCTGTTCCGCTTCCAAAAATCCGATTTTTCGTCATCTACTTTAGAGGCGTAACTCTTGCCGACGGAAAAACCTCCCTTGTGCAACGGCCCAGGCCGGCCTTTCTTACCGCAGGCAAGACGGAGGGATTGTAACAATCCCCCAGTCAGCTACGCTGACAGCCCCCTTTGCACAAGGGGGCCTTTGTCCGTTGCAATTACACGCATTGCGTGTTATAATACCCCCGATGAAAGCGAGGTGCTTTTATGACAAAAATCTTATTCGTCTGCCACGGGAAGATTTAAGCCAGGGACGCTGTACCAAGCTATGCAATGCTATACCACCCTTTGCAACGGGTTTACCCCATTTGTACTACTCGCATACTACTTTTCAAAATAACCACATTTTGCCCCCAACATGACTATACGAGAGCAGCCGCCTCCATCACGGAGGCGGCTGTATTTGTCATTGTGGATACAAATTTATATCTCCGTCACCAACAAGTGACCATGCACTTTGCAATCGTATGTATTCATCATTTGGGTAACGATTTATAAACATGCTTTCATTATTGTACCATAAAGTATAAAAAACTACTCCATCATATTCATAGGTATCAGTAGGAGCGCCGACATAAGCTCCGTTAATAGTAAAGAACGGCGTTCCGTCAGTGACTTCAACGGATACAACGAATCCCTTTTCTGACTTAAAAGTATTATGCCTTTCAAATGGGGTTGCAGAAGAATTACCATTAACCTCAATCAAATCTCTGGATTCATGAATTGTCCAAGCTCCCACATATTCACCCTCAAAGTAAAGAGGATATATCTCGTCGGCAGGGATGGTACTGCTGCTTATTTCACCATAATCCTCGGTGTATAAAAGGGTTATGGTGGTCATGCACTCGTTATCCCAACCCTCATATGGGTCAAATTCACCATATCCATAGAAAATAGCAAATGTAACAGGCCTTTCCGACCCACCATAATACACATCATACTCAAAACATCCATCTTCCCGATAACCATTTTTGAAATTTTCATCGTTAAAATGTAATTCGTCTTGATAGGCATGTGCAGAGCAGGTTAGGTAGACAACGCCTCGTTCTTCACTAATATTGTTAATTCTATATTCTACATTCAGTTCATGCTTTGTCGGCCCAGTGATTTCGACGGATAAAATATCAATGCTGGGTCTAAGGCTTTCGGTTTTGCTGATGCTTCCAGAATTGCCATTAAGGCTATCGACAATTAGGTTTTCAAAATCCAAGTAATAATCCATATAGCGAACAGCATCTCGCATGAAAATTTTTTCTTCGGAATCGCCGTCTATAAATTCATGCAAACACATAAATAAATCTTCAATGACCCAGCTATTAACTGAATGCACGGCAGTGCCGCTTTCTAATTGAGTGATTTTATATGAATATACAAGGTATGAACCATCGCTATCCATAATGAAGGTGGGTTCCTCACTAAAAGGTTTGAAAAAAGCATATGTATCTGATTTAATTAACCCCTTTGCCATTGTTCCAGATACATTATATAAGGCAAATGCACTACAAATGAAATTCTCATACGGAGATTTATATCCATCATAATTATCAAGGTTTTTCTGCTCCATTTTAATATAGGTGAATTCTTCACCATATAGTTCTGCTAACAACTGACACAGCTCATCAGGGTCTTTGCAGGTTTGGATTTGCATCAACTTTTGATAAACAGGCTCCTGTGCATATTCACCTACATACTGATGTTTTGGCTTTGTTTCTGTGGTTTCCTGCTCATTCATATCACCTATGTTGATATTCTCCGTGGTATGCGTTTGGTTGCTTGCTTCGTCTTTGCCGCAAGCTGTGAATACCATTATTATAGATAGAGCAAGAAGCAGTGCAAGGATTCTCTTCATATCTTTTCCCTCCAATTAAAAAAGGTGCACAACCGAAGTCATGCACCCGAAAAACGCAGAGGCTCCGATTGCTGCGACACAACTCCAGACACACAAGAAAGTATGCTGAAACGAGCATGCATTTTTACCAAAGTAAAAATGCACACTTCCTTGTCGTGTCAAACATATAGAGTTGTGTCGCACAGATATTTTATCACACTCTTTTCTTGGTTGCAATATAAAAATTGTCCTTGGCCCGCTACCCTCCCTTATCTGCAAAAGCAGCTACAATGGAGGTAGCGGGTTTTTTATGCCCATTCTGTCGGTGTTTGCTCTGCTGCTCAAAAGCCGTTTTTTCGTCATCTACTTTAGAGGCGTAACTCTTGCCGACGGAAAAACCTCCCTTGTGCAACGGCCCAGGCTGGTCTCTCTTGCCGCTATGCGGCAATTCACCTTCAGAGAGGTGGATTGCCGAAAGGCAAGACGGAGGGATTGTAATGTGCCGTTACCGTACAACCCCTCAGTCAAAAATCAGAGATTTTTGCCAGCTCCCCTTACACAGGGGAGCCTTTTGTTGCGTTTCTATTACTGCTGTGCTATAATGCGTTTTAGTTGTGGGAGATTGCCATGTCGCTGCGCTCCTCGCAATGACGTCGTAGGTTGGGAGTTTTTTATGATAAAAATACTATTCGTATGCCACGGGAATATTTGCAGAAGTCCCATGGCGGAGTTTGTTCTGAAGGATCTGGCCGCCAAGGCGGGTCTGGCCCACAGGCTGCACATCGAATCCGCTGCCGCCAGCCGGGAAGAGCTGGGTAACCCTGTCTATCCCCCCGCCCGCCGGGAGCTGGCTGCCCACGGCATTTCCTGCGAAGGACACCGGGCCCGGCAGATCACTGCCAAAGATCTGGAGGTCTTTGACTACATCTACTATATGGACCGCAGCAACCTGCACCGGCTGAACCGGATGTTCCCGGAGTACGGCAGATTCCTGCCGTTTTTGAACCGGGATGTGGCAGACCCTTGGTACACCGGAAATTTCACCGACACATGGAATGACATTTGCGAAGGCTGCAGCCGAATCTTGGAGGAACTGACATGATCGACAAAGAGAAATTGGAAGAACAGCTGTCCCAGCTGCCCCTGTACATCTACCATTTTTTCGACCCCAACGAGCTGGAGTTTTCCGACCGCATCCGCTACATCTGCTCCGCGGAGTGCCCTATGTACAACACCACCTGGGCCTGCCCCCCTGCGGTGGGTGAGGTAGCAGAATGCAAGCGCCGCTGTCTTGGCTACCAAAATTGCCTGCTGATCGGCACCATCACAGAGGTCTGCGACATCGCCAATATCGACGAGACCCTAGCTACCCGGCCTGCCCACGAAGAGGTGACCAATCAGGTGCGGGATCTGTTTCTGGAGCAAGCGGTAACCCCCTATGTGCTGTCCACCGAATCCTGCCACCTGTGCAGCCGCTGCGCCTGGCTGGATGGAGCGCCCTGCCGGTATCCGGAGACTATGCACCCCTGCGTGGAGAGCCACGGCATCAATGTGATCCCCACTCTGGAGAATTTGGGTCTTACCTTCCAGTATGGGGAGAATATCGTCACATGGTACTCCCTGCTGTTTTTCTGATTGTTTATTGGCTTTCCCTGATTTCTGGGAAAGCCAACTTTTTTGTGAATTTTCTTCCGTTAGGGTAGCACAAAATCCGGACTTATGTTATACTGGATGTAAGTATGGCATATGGAGGAAAAACGATGCTGGAACTGTTAGCGCCCGCCGGCTCTATGGAGGCCCTGCGGGCGGCGGTACAAAACGGAGCTAACGCGGTCTATCTGGGCTGCGGGCAGTTTAATGCCCGGCAGAGCGCCAAGAACTTCACTCCCCAGACCCTGACCGAGGCGGTCAAATATTGTCATATTCGCGGTGTGGCCGTTCACTTGACCCTGAACACCCTGGTTTCCGATAAGGAATCTCAGGAGGCCGCAGCGCTGATTCGTCATGCCGCCGCCTCCGGTGTGGATGCATTCATTGTGCAGGATCTGGGCATCGTGCAGCTATGCAAGCAGATCGCACCCCACATCCCCCTCCATGGCTCCACCCAGATGACCGTTCACTCTCTGCCCGGTGTCCAGTTCTGCGCCGGTATGGGTATGCAGCGGGTGGTTCTCAGCCGGGAGCTGAGTCGGGAGGAGATCCGCTATATCTGCGCCAATTCCCCCATTGAAATCGAAGTATTCGGCCATGGTGCTTTGTGTATGAGCTACTCCGGTCAGTGCTATCTGTCCGCCGCCAGCGGCGGCCGATCCGGCAACCGGGGTCGCTGCGCCCAACCCTGCCGTCAAAATTACGGTTACGACCGGAATCAGAACCGGTATCCTTTAAGTCTGAAAGACAACTGCACCGTTCAATATGTAAAAGAGCTGGAAGCCATGGGCGTAGCCTCTTTGAAGCTGGAGGGGCGGATGAAGCGGCCGGAGTATGTGGCCGCCGTCACCGGGGTATACCGCCGGGCCATTGATTCCGGCAAGGCTACCCGGGATATGATGGACACCCTCTACACTGCCTTCAACCGGCAGGGCTTTACCGACTATTACTCCGGCAAGACCGGAAGTCATATGTTCGGCATCCGCCAGGAGCAGCAGGAGGATCCGCGCTGGTACAAGCAGATGCAGCAAACCTACGAGACCGCTGAGAATCCCCTGGTACCCATCCAGTTCCACATGGTCATTGGCAGCGGTGTCAGTTCCCTAAGTGTCATCGATCCGGACGGACGGATCTGCACGCTGAACGGCCCGGCACCGGAGGTAGCCAGAACCGCTGAACTGACCTCTGATGCCATTTCTGCCCGGCTGAACAAAACCGGCGGCACTCCCTACTACTGTACCCGGGTGCGCTGCCAGGTTGAACCGGGTCTTACCCTGTCTGCTGCCGCCATCAACGGCCTGCGGCGGGATGTGTTGAATTTGCTCACCGCCCAGCGGGCCCGCACCGCTGAGGTGAGCCTGGGCAGACCCCAGAAGGTCACCCATTACAAGGGTCTTCGCTCCCATCCGGCATTCACCGCCCAGGTGACCACCCGGGAGCAGATCACCCCCAAGCTATTGCAAAGCGGTGTGGCCATTTTGTATGTACCGCTGCATCTTCTCACTGGGGATGCTGCTTTCTGCCGGGAGATTGCCGGCAAGACCACCGTCTGTGCCGTGCTGCCCCGGATCGTCCATGACGGAGAGCTGAACAAGCTCCGCCAGGATCTTCTGGCGGTGAAGGCCATGGGTGTCCGGGAGGCGCTCATCGGCAATGTGGGTCTACTGCTGCCTGTGCGGGAGTGCGGTCTGAGGGCCAGAGGCGACTTTGGTCTGAATCTGTATAACTCCCTGGCGGTGAATACCGCCCGGGAGCTGGAGCTGCGCTCTGCCTGCCTGAGCTTTGAAATGACTCTGCCCCAGATCCGGGATGTGAGCAAGGCCGTGCCCTGCGAGATCCTGGCCTACGGCCGGCTGCCCCTGATGATCACGGAAAACTGCCTCACCCGGGGCAAGACCGGACAGTGCTCCTGTCACCTGTCCTCCACCAAGCTGGTGGACAAAACCGGCGCAGAGTTCCCTGTGATCAAAGACGGCAACTCCTGTCGCAGTGTTCTGCTCAACGGCAAAAAGCTGAATCTTTTAGACCGGCAGGACGACCTGTCCCGGCTTGGTCTGTGGGCTACCCGGCTGTATTTTACCACGGAAAATCCCGCAGAAGTGGATCGGGTACTGGCTTTCTACCGCAATCCCGGCCCCTTTGACCCCGGTGCCTGTACCAGAGGCCTGTACTTACGGGGCGTGGAATAAAACCAGTGCACAGTGCACTGAAAGAACCAGAGGTTTTTATGAACATCATTTTGGCATCCCAATCTCCCCGGCGCAAGTCGCTGATGGAGCTATTTCATATTCCCTTTACCGTCCGGGTGGCGGACATTGACGAGACTATGGACCCTACCCGGCCCCCTTATGAGGAGGTTGCCCGGGTCAGCCGGCTGAAGGCAGAGGCCACCCCCCGCCAAAAAGAAGATGTGGTGATCGCCGCTGACACCATCGTGGTCTGCGATGATCAGGTGCTGGGCAAGCCCACAGATGATGCTGATGCCCTGCGGATGCTGCAGCTGCTGTCCGGCCGGGCTCATCAGGTGATGACCGGTCTGACCGTCCTGCGGGGAGATACCGCGGTGGTCTGCACCGAGGTAACGGACATTCACTTCCGGGAACTGTCCCGGCAGGAGATCCTCGCCTACATCCGCAGCGGTGAGCCCATGGACAAGGCCGGCGCTTACGGGATCCAGGGCGGCGCTGCGTTGTTTGCGGATAAGCTGGTGGGAGATTACTACAATGTGATGGGTCTGCCGGTGTGCCGTCTGGGTCAAATCCTCCGGGAGATCGCCCCGGAACTGATGGAGGAACAATAAATGAAACATTTCTTTAGCCCCCGAATCCGGGTGGTTTTGGTAATCGTGGTGCTGCTGGCGGTGGTACTCACCGTGGTCAGTTCTCTGACCGGCCTGAAGCTGCCGGAGGTGATGACCCAAGGCGTTCTATCTCCCATTCGTGCCGGCTTCAGCAAGCTCATTGACCAAGCCGAGCAAATTTACAGTTATATGTTCAAGTACGAATCTCTGCTGGCGGAGAACCAGGCTCTGAAAGAGGAGCTGGCTGCCATGATGGACGATGCCCGAAGTGCCGACTCCATCGCCCGGGAAAACGACCGTCTTCGCGCCATCGTGGATCTTCTGGACGCCAACGAAGACTACAAGCTGGCAGACGGCTACATCATCTCCTGGAGCTCCAATGACTGGAGCAGCACCTTCACCATCAACCGGGGCACCAATGTGGGCATAGCCGAGGGCATGTGCGCCATCACCTCCAACGGCGAGCTGGTGGGTCTTGTGAGTGAAGTAGGCGTGAACTACGCGGTGGTCAAGTCCGTGCTGGACTCCTCTCTGGAAATCTCCGCCACCATTGCCGCCTCCGGTCACAACGGCATGGTGCAGGGAGGTTACTCCACAGGTCTGGAGGGGCTCATGCGGATGGATTACCTGCCCTCCTCCGCCACTATCCGCAACCATGACCAGGTGGTCACCACCGGTTCTACGGTCTATCCCCGGAATCTGATCCTGGGGTATGTGGTGGATGCAGGCTTTGATGACACTGGTGTTGCCAAGTACGCTCTGCTGGAGCCTGCCGCGGACATCCGTAGTCTGGAACAGGTGTTCATCGTCACCGAATACAACGCCGGGTGATCGCCATGGCAAAGAAATACGAATTCAAACCCGATAAGCCCCAAAGCAGCCTGCTCAGCCAGCTGCTGCTAACAGGCAAGCAGCGCAAAGCGTGCCTGAAGTGGGGTCTGTATGGTCTTCTGCTGCTGGCTCTTTCCATTTTACAGGATGTGCTGCTGTGCCATTTCCGGATCTTCGGGGCTACCACAGAGTTGGTGCCCTGCGGCATTTTTTTGATCTGTTTGCTGGAAGGCTCTGAAAACGGTAGCGTGTTCGCCTTGGTAAGCTCGGCGCTATACCTGTTCTCCGGCACTGCCCACGGGCCCTATGCCATGGTGGCTATCACCGCGCTGGCTATTTTCCTGTGTATTTTCCGGCAGGCCTTTTTGCAGCAGGGTTTTTCCGCTGCCATGCTGTGCTGTGCCATTGCCATGGTGGTGTATGAGCTTGTGATGTTTGTGTTCGGTCTGTTCCTGCAGCTGACACACCCCTCCCGTATCTGGGGATTTTTGATCACAGCAGGGCTTTCCCTGCTTGTCGTTCCCGCTCTGTATCCCATTGCCAAAGCCATTGGCGCCATTGGAGGCGAATCATGGAAAGAATAAGCAAAGTACGCGCCACCATTGTTCTAATCGTATTTGCGCTGATTTTGGGTCTGTTTGCCCTGAAGCTGTATGACGAGCAGATCATCAAAACCGGCGGTAAGACCGACAACCAGTCAACCTTCACCACCCTGACCCGTGTAAAGGCGGCCCGGGGTGATATTCTGGACTGCAACGGTAATCTATTGGTGAGCAACCGGGCCAGCTATGATCTGGTGCTGAACCATTTTGTGCTGCTGTCTGCCAACGGTACCAACCAGTACCTGTATGATCTGGCTCAGCGGTGCGAGGAAGCCGGCATCACCTATACCGAGCATTTCCCCATCTCTCAGGAACGGCCCTTTACCTATACTTTGGATGAATACAACAGCACCTATCAGAGCTATTTCCAGCAGTTTTTGGAATACAAGGGCGGTCTGGACTCGGATATCACCGCGCCGCTATTGGTGGAAAAGCTCCGGGAAAAGTATAAGCTGCCCCCGGAATGGACCGACGATATGGCCCGGAAGGTCATTGGCCTACTATACGAAATGGATCTGCGCCGCTGCGTCAGCAGCCTTGCAAACTATGTATTTATCACCGACGCCAGCGACGAGGAGCTCTCCGCAGTGGTGGAGCTGAACATCCCCGGTATGAACGTGGAAGCCTCCACCGTTCGGGAGTATAACACTAAATACGCCGCCCATATTCTGGGCTATGTAGGCGCTATGAACGCAGAGCAGTGGGAATATTACAAAGATATCCCCGGCTACGAGATGGACGCCGAGGTGGGTCAGGACGGTTTGGAAGCAGCCTACGAAGAGTACCTGCACGGCATCGACGGCTGGCGGGAGGACACGGTGGCCGTGGACGGCACTTTGCTCTCCTCCAAATATGTCAGCGAACCCCAGGCAGGCTCCAATGTGGAGGTGTCCATTGATATCAATCTGCAAATGGCCGGTGAGGATCAGATGGCACAGATCATCGACAGCCTGCGCAACGCCCCTCCCTATGAGGACGGCAGCCTGCGCAGCGGCCATGATGTGGAGGGCGGCGCACTGGTGGCTATGGATGTGAAGACCGGCCAGATCCTGGCCTGCGCCAGCTACCCCAGCTATGACCTTTCCACCTTTTTTGAAAATTATGAGGAGTTGGACAAAAATGAGCTCAAGCCCATCTACAACCGGGCGCTCCTTGCCACCTATCCCCCCGGCTCTACCTATAAGATGAGTATGATCGTAGCTGCCATGGAGTCCAAGCTCATCGACTCGGAAACCATTATCTACGACAAGGGTGTGTTTGACAAGTACGACGGCTTCCGGGTCTCCTGTCTTGCCTGGTCTCACTATGGCACTACCCACGGAGAATGCAACGCCGCCAGATCCCTGCAGGTATCCTGCAACTACTTCTTCTATGATCTGGGCAGCCGGATCGCTATGAGCGCCATGGATTCCACCGCCAAAGGTCTGGGTCTGGGCGAGCGAACCGGCGTGGAGCTGCCGGAGTACATCGGCCACCGGGCCAACCCGGAAACCAAAGCCGAACTGTTCTCCGGTGAGAACGGTGACTGGTACATGGGTGACCAGGTGCTGGCCGCCATCGGTCAGTCGGAAAACCGGTTTACTCCCCTGCAGCTTTGTGTTTACGCCACCACCCTTGCCAATCAGGGTAACCGCTATAAGGCCACCTTTATGAGCCGGGTGGTATCCTCCGACTACCGGCAGCTGCTGGAGGAAAACAAGCCGGAGCTGATCAGCCATATGGAGATCTCCGACGAAACCTACAAGGCCTACACCGAGGGTATGCATATGGTGGCCAGCACCTCCGAAGGTACGGCCTATGCTACCTTCCACGATTATCCCATTGCGGTAGCTGCAAAGACCGGCACTGCCCAGACCGGTATCGAGGGCACCTCCGACAACGGCGCATTTTTGTGCTTTGCTCCTCTGGAAGATCCCCAGATCGCCATCTATGTGTACGCGGAAAAGGGTGGCTCCGGCGCTGCCCTGGCCCCTGTTGCCAAAGCTATGCTGGACCGCTACTTTGAAGTGGGCGATGTTGGCGATGTAGACACCTTTGAAAACAAGCTTAGCTGATAAAACAACCCCTACCAAACGGTAGGGGTTCTTTTTAGATATCTTTCTCCCGCAGGAGCATTGGGGTCAGCTTGGGCTTTCCGAAAAGCTCCTGGAACCGAACGCATTTAATCAAAAACGCGTAGTAAATATTATAGCCGCAGCCGTACAGAGTCTCGATGTTGCCCTGACCCTTGGCGATGATCACATCCGCCTCCTCTATGGCCGCCTTGGCCTCCGGTGACAGCAGGTGCAGCGCTGTGCCTGCCACGGTGTTGCCGTTGTCGATCACCGGGAACGGGATTTCCGCAAGGGCGGCATCTGCCCGGGTGGCATCATTCTGGGATGGACCGCCCCGGACGCAGAAGGTGATCTGCAGATGGGGGTATGCCCGGACAAGCTCCTGGGCAAACAGCCGGTCAAAGCAGATCTCACCGGCATTATCGGTTAGATATAAAAGCTTCTTTCCTTTCTCCAGCTCCCGGCACAGAGCATGGTAGGACGCCTGCTCCACCCGGATCTGCTGGGCATCGGACAGAAACTCCTCCAGTTTGTCAAAGCTCACCTGCCCGTGAAGGGCGGAAAAGTCGATGTAATTACCCAATAGGGCAAACTGTAGACCCGCATACACCCGATCGGGGGCATTGGCGATCCGGTCAGCGATGGAGTCCAGTCGCGCCAGCACAAAGCGGTTGGAGTCCTCCTTCTCCTGGCGGAACCGATCCTCCTCCACCCCATAGTGCTTCTGAAACAGGGCGTTGACCATAGGCACCAGTTCCGGAGAGCTGGTCTCAGCAGGGGCGTCCAGATACACCTGCATCAGCTCCCGGGCAAAGGCGGTGGCGGTTTTTTGGTCTCCCAACCCCATCGCGATCTCCAGATTCTTTTTTAAGTGGCACAAATAGCAGGTTGCGTCAATGGCAATACTCATGGGTTCTCCTTCAGGTGACGGCTGATCCGGTCTTTGATCATCTCCAGGGCGACCAGATTCTTGCCGCCCTCCGGCACCACAATGTTGGCGTATTTTTTGCTGGGCTCCACATACAGCTCATGCATGGGCTTCACCGTCCGCTGGTACTGCATCAGCACCGACTCCAGTGACCTGCCCCGTTTGTTCACATCCCGCTTGATCCGGCGGCACAGACGGATATCCGCGTCTGCGTCCACAAAGATCCGGATATCCATCAGCTCCCGCAGCTGAGGGTCCTGGAAAATCAGGATCCCCTCCACAATGATCACCTTCCGGGGTTCGATCCGCACGGTTTCATTGCTTCGGTTATGAATAGTGAAATCGTACACCGGGCAGTCAATAGCCTGCCCGTGGCGGAGCTGATCCAGTTGATAGACCATGAGGCTGGTGTCAAAGGCCTCCGGCTCATCGTAATTGAGAAGACAGCGCTCCTCGTAGGTCAGCTCGTCATGGCGCTTGTAGTAGTTGTCATGGCTGATGACCGTAGCCACATCGCCAAAGGTCTGCATCAGATTTTTCATCAAGGTGGTCTTGCCGCTGCCGCTACCGCCGGCAATGCCGATTACCAAAATGTCTTCCATGCCTGCCTCCTACCTGTGCAGCAGCTTATGGGATAGCTGCAAGATTTCCGGGTTTTTCAGACTGTTTTCTATGGTCACCGAGCCTGCTCCCTCCCGGAGCAGGTCTGCCTCTTGCAGGCATTTTTTTACCTGCCGGGCAGTGCCCTCCCCGCCGTCCAGCAGCACTACCTGCTGCCCCAGCAGCTTGGTAATGGTGTCTTTTACAAAAGGATAGTGGGTGCAGCCCAGTACCAGCGCGTCCAATTTTCCTATATAGGGGGTCAGAATATCCTTCAGCAGGTCTTCTGTCTGAGGGCAGTCCAGCTCCCCGGACTCGATCCGCTCCACCAGTCCCGGGGCGCTGATCCGCTCTACCTGCAAGTGGGGAAATCGCTCCAATAGATTTGCCAGCTTCTCCTCCCGCAGGGTCACTTCTGTGGCCATCACGCCGATGCGTCCGGCGGGGAACTTGTCAGCCGCCAGCTTCAGCGCCGGCTCGATTCCCACGATAATGGTGTCCGGATACCGCTGCCGCAGGTCTGCAATAGCTGCGGCGGTGGCGGTATTGCAGGCCACCACCAGCGCCTTGATCCCCCGCTCCATCAGATGCTGGGCGGCAGCAAAGGTCATATCCTTTACCTGCTGGGTGGTCTTACTGCCATAGGGAGCATTGGTGGAGTCTCCAAAGTACAGGTACTTCTCCCCGGGCATTTGCTTCACCAGCTCCCGCAGGACGCTGATGCCCCCTACTCCGGAGTCAAATACGCCGATATACGCCTCTTTGCTGTGCATGATCTCACCAGCTTTTCTCATGTTTTCTCCATTATAGCAAACAATGACGCCGCTTTCAACAAAAAAGAGACCGCTTACGCGGTCTCTTTGATTTTTATAGCTTGCAGTAGGCGGCTGCGGTCTGAGCTGCCACCTTGGCATTGTTGTACACCAGCTGGATGTTGGATGCCAGAGAGTTGCCGCCGGTGAGTTCTGCCACCCGGGCCAGCAGGAAGGGTGTGGTCTGCTTACCGTGGATGCCCTTTTCGTTGCACTCAGCGATGGCCTGATCGATGGCGGCGGTAATGGTCTCCAGGGGCATTGCGTACTCCTCAGGGATGGGGTTGGTCACCAGCATACCACCCCGGAAGCCCAGGTCGTTCTGGGTCTTAAAGGCAGCAGCCAGCTGGGCGGGGGTGTCCATGCGATAGTCTACTCCGAAGCCGGACTTGCGGGTGTAGAAAGCGGGCAGCTCCTCAGTGCCGTAGCCGATGACAGGCACGCCCTTAGTCTCCAGGTACTCCAGTGTCAGACCCAGGTCCAGAATGGACTTGGCGCCGGCACAGACCACCATCACAGGGGTCTGACCCAGCTCTTCCAGGTCGGCGGAGATGTCCATAGTGGTCTCTGCGCCCCGGTGTACACCGCCGATGCCGCCGGTGGCGAAGATCTTGATACCCGCCATGTGGGCAATAATCATGGTGGTGGTAACAGTGGTAGCGCCGTCCTCACCCCGGGCGCACAGCACCGCCAGATCCCGGCGGGAGGCCTTGGCGATGGCCTGACCCTTCTTGCCGAAGTATTCGATCTCCTCAGCAGTCAAGCCAGCCTTCAAGCGGCCGCCGATGACCGCAATGGTGGCAGGCACAGCGCCGTTTTCCCGGATGATCCGCTCCACATTCAAAGCGGTTTCCACATTCTGGGGGTAGGGCATGCCATGGGAGATAATGGTGGACTCCAGGGCCACCACAGGTCTGCCTTCTGCAATGGCAGCGGCAACTTCGGGGTTTACATCCAAATACTTATTCACATTCATCAGTATAGTCTCCTTTGAAATTTATTTTGCATTCATGCGTGCTTTCAGCGCCGTAGCGCTGAGGGCGGGGTTGATGGTCTCAGAAGATTCCATAGCGATAGCGCCGGCGGCAAGGCCTGCCAGAGCGGTCTGCTCCAGATCCAGCCCCTCCAGCCATGCCCACACCAGCGCAGCCATAAAGGCGTCGCCGCAGCCGGTGGTATTCACCATATTGCCGGGTAGGTTGGGCAGCCACAGCTGCTGTTTTGCCGATGCGGCCAGAACGCCGTCGGCGCCCATAGACAAAAATACCCGTTTTACACCCTTATCCAGCAGCACCTTTGCTGCCGTCAAAGCATCCTCCCGGCTTTGGATGGGTATGCCGGACAGCAGCTCTGCCTCCAGCCGGTTGGGCTTTAGGGTGTGGATCTTTCCTAAGATGGGCCGCAGTTTCTCCGCCTTGGCGGTGGAAACCGGGTCGCAAAACAGGGGCGCTTGACAATTTTCCGCCAGGTAGATCATGGAGTCTGCTGGAATATTGGTATCTGCCACCACCACCTGGGCATTGTGCAGGGTCTGCTGCTGGGTCTGTAAATACGCCGGGGTGATCCGGCTGCACACCTGCATATCCGACAGCGCCAGTGCCATTTCCCCGGAGGGCTGGGCGATGTAAAGATAGGTGGAGGTAGGCAGCTCCGCAACCTGCAGGGCGTGGTTGGTGTCGATTCCCAAATTGGCGCAAGAGGCGGCAATATTTCGTCCGTGGGCATCCTGTCCGAAGGCGGTCAGCAGCCGCACATCCGCGCCAAGAAGTACCAAATTGTGGGCAATGTTCCGTCCCACGCCGCCAAGGCTTACAGAAACCCGGCCGGGGTTGGAATCTCCGGCGATGAGAGCACTGTCTGCCCGGCCGCCAATATCCACATTCACACCGCCTACCACCGCGCAGTAGCTTCCGGTGCGGAGCACGTAGCCCTTGCCTGCAATGTAGCCTTTCTTCAGCAGGTTGGAGATGTGTACCGCCACGGATGCCCGGGAGATCTGTAGGGTGTCTGCGATCTGTTGCTGGGGGATCATGGGGTTGGCCTCGATCAGTTGCAGAATTTGCCGTTCCCGGAGGGTCATACCCGTCAACTCCTTAACTTTTGTTAATTTCTTTATTTATATTTAGTTTACCCTATCTTCTGCCGGTTGTCAAGGGGTTTCCTCCCCCAGCGCTGCCAGAACCAGGATGCCCAAATTATCCCGGTAGATTTCCTCAAATTGGGAAAGTGGCAGAGGGTTCTCACCCCGCCCCGCCTCAATGGTATAGCCGGGACGGCGGAAGGTCTGAATGAACCAATCCTTAAACCCGGCGTATGACGAGCTCTCCGCCGGCTGCGCCAATTCATACCCGCTGACCCGGGCAAAGGCCTCTCCCATCTCCCGGGCGCCGGGTACAGTGATATCCTGAAACTGCCAGTAGATCTCCCCGCCTTGGGTATGGTAGGCCAGCATCAGCTCCGGGTTCAGAAATTCCGTGAACCCTGCCAGAGCCCGGCTCTCAAACTGATTTAGGGGCGCGCGGCCCACATAGTCCCGGGGGCCGGGGGTGGTATACCCTTGCCCGAACTTGATCTCCCTTGCCCGCAGCCAGCCTGCCGGGTACTGCAGGTTCAAATCCACACCCAATAGATTGGCCTTCCACCCGGAGGGAAAGGGAATGGATGGATAGTCCTGTGCCAACCGCTGGGCAAGATCATATTGAATATTCCCCGGGGCAATGGCTCCGGTAACCAGATCCACCCCGTCCGGATCTACCATCGGCACCATGTAAATGGTGGTCTGCTCTGCCAAGCGGCGAGCATCCACGCCGCCGATCATACCCCCTTCCGCCACGGCTTTTGCCAGTTCCTCGGCAAACCGCAGCAGGATCAGCGCCGTGATCCACTCGTTGGCGTGGTGGGCGGCGGTGTAGAGTACTTTGCGTGGGCCATTGCCGATCACCAGGGTCTGCACCGGCCTTTGAAAGGCGGTGGTGGCGATGGTCTCCGAGCGCAGGAACGGGTAGGTCTGCAGCAGCTCTCCGATCATACGGGTATTGGATGCGGATGTGATGGGCACATCCGTCTGTACGATAGTCATGTAATCACCTCCCAGCAGTATATGCCTCACTCCCACATTTGTGCCAGCATCCCCCCGAGGGGCTTGCAAGTTCCAAAAAAATAGAGTATGATAGAAAAAACACGAAAAAGGAGGGATGGCTATGGAAGATCATGTGCATACCCATGACCACGCCTATATGCACGCCCATGGCATTGCCCACTCCCACGGTCATGTTCACGAGAATCAGAAGGCAGTGATCAACCGTCTTGCCCGGGCCATAGGCCATCTGGAGAAGGTAAAGCGGATGGTGGAGGAGGGCTACGACTGCTCGGAGGTGTTGATCCAGCTGGCAGCAGTGCGCTCCGCTCTGGACAATACCGGCAAGGTGATCCTGAAAGACCATATGCGCCACTGCATGGTGGACGCAGTAGCCGCCGGTGACAGTCACGCCATCGATGATCTGTGTGAAGCGGTGGATAAATTTATGAAGTAACCGCCTGCAGCAGGTAAAAAGGCCCCCTTGTGCAAAGGGGGCTGGCATTTGCGAGAAACGAGCAAATGACTGGGGGATTGAATCCTTAATCATTTAGGTATTCCTTTTTGCAATCCCTCCGGCTCGCCATTCGGCGATCCACCTCCCTTTACACAAGGGAGGCTTTTTTCTTATGCAGCTGCATGCTTTTGTTTTTCCGCTGTTTTTTACATCACACAGCTCATGTATCGTTTTCTTTAATATCATATCCCCCGGAGGAAATCCTCCGGGGGATTGGTATTTATTGGGGATCTTCCTGTTGCTGGGGCTTTCTTCTCGCTCTGCGGCGGCGACGGGCGCGCAGCCACAGGATCAGCGCCGTCACAACGGCGGCCAGTAAGATCCAGTAAGGCAAGCCGCTGATGAAGAACACCAGAAAATCCATCGCGCCCTGGGCGATGTCCTGCAGGTTGCCGGTGAGGCCCTTGATGATCCGCTGCCAGAAGGTATCCTCCTCCACGGAGGTATACTCTCGCACCTCCTGCACACTCAGGTGGATGGTGGCGTAGTTTACCAGATTATCGTACAGCCGCAGCTGAGAGGTCACCTGCTCCAGCTCATAGCGCACATCGGTGAGTCGGGACTCGATCTTCAGCAGGTCTTCCATGGTCTCAGCCTTCTCCAGCAGCTCCAAAAGCCGGGTCTGCTCGGTTTCCAGCGCTAAAATTCGGCTTTCCGTGGCAACATACTGCAAGGAAACATCGTCGATGTCCTCCCGGGAGGAGGTGATGTTGGACACCTCGCCCACAAGGCTTACAAACTGGTCTGCCACCTCCGCGGGGATGCGGATGGTCATGCTGCCGTTGCGGTACACCTTCTGGGCATAAGCGCTGCCCCGGTAGATGTCCTTTTTCTCCACATAGCCCCCCAACTCCCGGACTCTTGCCTCCACATTGGCAAGCAAGGTATCCAAGTCCTCGGTCTCCGCATTCAGCTCCAGGGTGCGGATCAGCTTCTGGTTCTGGGGGATGCTGCCGGCTGTCTCTCCGGTGGCAGAATCGGCGGTGATAGATTGCGAGGGCTTTTCTGTGACCGATTCATTCTCATAGATGCCGGCAAAACTCCCGCTTCCCAACATCATATCGCCGGCGTCGTTGGCGGTCTTGGCGCCGCAGCCACAGAGCAGGGCGGCGATCATCAGGGCAATCAAACTCAGTACAATGCGGTTTCGTTTCATAATTCTTCCCTCCATCGTTGGTATGGAACAATCCGGAACAATCAGGTCTGCTCCTGAATCAGAAGCAGGTCGGAGATAATGCTGTTGGACAGCAGAAATCCGTTGGGAGTCAAGCGCCAACGACCATCGAAGGTCTTCACCGCCAAGCCCCGCTCCTTGCACTGCATAAGGCTTTTTTCCAATGGGGCAAAGGGCAGCAGGTACTTTTTCTCATATTCCTTGGGATCGATACCGGATACCGTCCTTAGGCGCATCATCAGGTATTCCCCTGCCCGCTCCCGGGGAGCGATGGTCTGCACATCCTGCAGCACCGGGCCGCCGGTCTTCATTCCTCGGATATACCCTTCCAGATCCCGCACCACCGTAAACCGCTGACCGCTGAAGTCGGAGCTAGCATTGGGGCCAAAGCCCAAATAGGGGTCGCCATTCCAGTACTTCAGATTGTGACGGGATACATTGCCCTTGCGGCAGAAGTTGGAAATCTCATACTGCCGATAGCCATGCTGCCGGAGGATCTCCACAGCAGACAGGTACATGTCCGCCTGGGTATCGTCGTCGGCCAGGTTGCAGAACTCCTGGTACTCGTAAAGAGGTGTTCCCTCCTCCACCTTTAGTCCATAGCAGCTGATATGCTCCGGCTGGAGGGTCAGTACATTCTGCAAGGTCTTCTCCCAGGCCTGCAGACTCTGTCCGGGCAGACCGTACATCAGATCCACAGACAGGTTCTTAAAGCCGAACCTGCGGATCCGCTTGACCGCGGAGACCGCCTGGGCGTAGTTGTGGGGACGGCCGATCTTCTTGAGGATCCCGTCATCGTCGCACTGGATCCCTAAGCTCACCCGGTTGAAGCCCTCACTGCGCAGCCGGCGCAGCAGCCGGTCGGATACGGAGTCGGGATTGGCCTCAAAGGTGATCTCCGCCGAGGAGGATACCTTAAACGACTTGCGGATAGCAGTAAGAATCGCCGCCATACCGTCGGCACCGAAAAAGCTGGGGGTGCCGCCGCCAAAGTAAATAGTATCCACCACATAGGCAGGTGCCAGCAGACCTGCCTCCCGGATATGGGCGCAGACTGCATCCTGATACCCGTCCAAGAGCCGATCCTCTTTGCAGGTAACGGAGTAAAAATCGCAGTACTGGCACTTGCTGCGGCAGAAGGGTACATGGACATAGATCCCCAAGGGAATCCTGTTTTTCCGAGTGAATAAAGGCATGGGTTGTCTCCTTGACGAGAAGCGCCTTTGCTCTATAAGACGAGCAAAGGACCTCTCCATTACATAAACTACAATAAATTTTTTAAATTATGGAACCGCAGTACCGATACCGAGCGGCGCAGGGAAGTAACGATTCCCTCCGCACTGTACACGAATTGCCCGCGGGGGCATCCCCGCTAGTCCTCGTCCAACTTGAGGACGGCCATAAAGGCCTCCGAAGGCACAGACACCGTACCGAAGGTGCGCATCCGCTTTTTGCCTTCCTTCTGCTTCTCCAGCAGTTTCTTCTTTCGGGTGATGTCACCGCCGTAGCACTTGGCCAGCACATCCTTCCGCAGAGCCTTGATGGTCTCCCGGGCGATAATCTTGCCGCCGATGGCTGCCTGCACGGGGATCTCGAACTGGGCCCGGGGAATGTTCTCCTTCAGCCGCTCACAGATCTTCCGGGCCCGGGGATAGGCGTTGTCCGCAAAGAGGATGAAGCTCAAAGCGTCCACAATATCCCCGTTGAGCAGGATATCCAGCTTCACCAGCTTACTGGGCCGATAGCCGATCAGCTCATAGTCCAGGCTGCCGTAGCCTCGGGTGCGGGACTTCAGAGCATCGAAAAAGTCGTAAATGATCTCGTTCAGGGGCATTTCGTAGTGCAGTTCCACCCGGTTGGCATCCAGATACACCATGTCCTTAAATTCGCCCCGGCGGGAGGTGGCCAGATCCATGATGTTGCCCACATATTCCTGGGGCGCCATCAGATTGACCTTCACAAAGGGTTCTTCCGCCAGCTGGATCTCCATGGGATCCGGGTAATCCAGAGGGTTATCCACCATCAGCACCGTGCCGCCCAGCTTGGTGACCCGGTAGCTGACATTGGGGGCGGTGGTGATCAGATCCAGATTGTACTCCCGCTCCAGCCGCTCCTGGATGATCTCCATATGCAGCAGACCCAAGAAGCCGCAGCGGAAACCGAAGCCCAGCGCGATAGAGCTTTCCAGTTCATACACAAAGGAGGCATCGTTCAGCTTCAGCTTTTCCAGCGCCTCCCGCAGATCCTGATATTTCGCGCCGTCTGCCGGATACACGCCGGAGAAGACCATAGGCTGCACAGGCCGGTAACCGGGCAGCGGCTCTGTTGCGCCGTCCTCCACGGTGGTAATGGTATCACCCACCTGGGTATCGGCAACGGTCTTGATGGAGGCAGTGATGTAGCCTACCTCGCCGGCGCCCAGGGCCTCCTGGGGTGTCAGGCCCTTTGGGTTCATAGTGCCTACCTCCACCACCTTATAGGTTGCGCCGGTAGCCATCATTTTAATATCCATACCCGCCCGGACAGTACCCTCCTTGATCCGGGTGTAGACAATGACGCCCCGGTAGGAGTCGTACACGCTGTCAAAGATCAACGCCTGTAGGGGAGCGTTCCGGTCTCCCTTGGGGGCGGGCACATCCCGGACGATCATTTCCAGCACGGAATGGATGTTGATGCCGTTCTTGGCGGAGATCTCCGGAGCATCCTCCGCAGGGACGCAGATGATATCCTCGATCTCCTGCTTGACCTCCATGGGCCTTGCGGAGGGCAGGTCGATCTTATTGATCACCGGCAGCACCTCCAGCCCTGCATCGGTGGCAAGGAAGGTATTGGCAAGGGTCTGGGCCTCCACGCCCTGGGAGGCATCCACCACCAGCACCGCGCCCTCGCAGGCAGCAAGGGACCGGGAGACCTCATAGTTAAAGTCCACATGACCCGGGGTGTCGATGAGATTCAAGGCATAGGTTTCCCCGTCATCAGCTTTGTAGGTCAGCTGGACAGCGGTGGCCTTAATGGTAATACCCCGCTCCCGCTCCAGGTCCATAGAGTCCAGGATCTGATCCTCCATCTCCCGTTTGTCCACCGCCGCACACTCCTCCAGCAGACGGTCTGCCAGAGTAGATTTGCCGTGGTCAATATGAGCAATGATAGAAAAATTTCGAATTTTGGAAAGGTCTGTCATACGGTACACCTCAAATCAGAATCCACGCAAGTGGGCACAACACCCCACTTTATTCAGTATTTTGATATTATACCGAATTTACGAAAAAAAGTAAACTGTATGTTTTGAAGAATTATAGGGAATACTGTATATCCCAGCGACAAAAAACGCCCAAAGCCTCTTTTTTTGAAAAAATTCCTGCAAAACCCTTGTCAAAACCGCAAAATCGGGGTATAGTCTAACGGCGTGAAAAAATTACAGAATAAAGAGGGATTGCACTATGAGTACCGCCAAGAAACCTGCCAAGACCCCCGATGAGCTGCAGGCCGACCTGCAAAAGCTCATTGCACAAGGCCGGAAGGATGGTGTTATCCGGGCATCGGAGCTGCACAATCATTTAGAGCAGCTGGACCTGACCCCGGAAAAAATCGAAGAGATCTACGACAATCTGGATGCCATGAATATTCAGGTAGTCAGCACCGACCTGGATCTGGAGCTGGGCGACGATCTGGACGCCTCCATGGAGGAAGATCTGGATCTAACGGATGTGGAAGATGAAGATCTGATCGACCCGGTGGATCTGGCCGCGGAATACAATCTGGACGACCCGGTGCGCATGTACCTGAAAGAGATCGGCCAGATCAAGCTGCTCAGTGCTGAGGAAGAAGTAGATCTGGCCAAGCGGGTCTCCGAGGGAGATCAGACCGCCAAAAACAAGCTCACCGAGGCCAACCTGCGTCTGGTGGTCTCCATCGCCAAAAAATACTCCGGCCGGGGTCTGCACATTCTGGATCTGATCCAGGAGGGCAACACGGGCCTGATCCGGGCAGTTGATAAGTTCGACTGGACAAAGGGAAACAAATTCTCTACATATGCCACCTGGTGGATCCGGCAGGCCATCACTCGCGCCATCGCCGACCAGGCGAGAACCATCCGTGTTCCCGTGCATATGGTAGAGGTCATTAACAAAGCCACCCGATGCAACCGGAAGCTGGTGCAGGAGCTGGGCCGTGAACCCACTGTAGAGGAGATCGCAGCCGAGCTGGGTCTGCCTGTGGAGAAGATCATTGAGGCCAACCGCACCGCCGCCGACACCCTGTCTCTGGACACCCCTGTGGGCGATGAAGAAGACACCTCCATCGGCTCCTTTGTGGAGGACGAGCGTACCCCCGGCCCTGCTGATGCCACCTCCAACGCATTGCTTGCCGAGGCTCTGAAGGAGATCCTGGACACTCTGACTGAACGGGAAGCGGATGTGCTGCGGATGCGCTTTGGCATGTATGACGGCCGCACCCACACCCTGGAGGAAGTGGGTCAGATCTTCGGCGTAACCCGTGAACGGATCCGTCAGATCGAGAACAAAGCCATCCGAAAGCTCCGCCATCCCAGCAGAGCCAAGAAAATCAAGGATTTCTATTGTTGATACACATCAGCCGGCAGGATGCTGCCGGCTGATTCTTTTGAAGGTAACTGCTTTTCTGTGTCTTGCTTTTACCCCACAGCTGTGGTAAGATAATCACGGAATTTTGGAAATTTTCAAGAAGGAGGCGGTATTTTGCGCAAATTTTTCACTCTGCTGATCCTGCTGGCGCTGATCGCCGGCTTGACCCTCACCGCAGATGCTGCCTCTGCAGCCACCCATCTGCGCTGTGTTGGCACCGTCTCTTCTGATGGCACCGCCCAAATGACCACCACCGTGACCTTGCATCTGGATCAACCTACAGACGACCTGTACTTCCCTCTGCCCGGCTCTGCCACCAATATCACTGTAAACGGCTCCCGGGCATCCGGCTCTCTGCAAAATGATGTGCGCCGGGTGAATCTTCGCCGGATCGTGGGCGAGGCTGTGGGCGACTTTACCCTTACCTTTACCTACGGGCTGAAGGATCTGATCGTGACCAATGAGGCCGGTCTTTTGGAGCTGCAGCTGCCCCTTCTGGCAGGTTACTCCGATCCGGTGGAGGCGCTGGAGTTCTCCATCACCCTGCCGGGTCCCGTAGATGCCAAGCCCGCATTTGTCAGCGGCTACCACCAGGCGGATATTGAAAAAGACCTGTCCTGCAAGGTGGAAGGCGCCACCGTCACGGGCCTTGCCCAGACGGTGCTGAAGGACCACGAGACGCTGATCATGACCCTGTCTGTAACGGAGGAGATGTTCCCCCAGGACCGGATCGATCCTCCGGATTTTGACACCACCAATACTTTGCTTTTGATCTTCACCCTGGCTGCTGTGCTGTACTGGCTGATCTTCCTGCGAAATCTGCCCCTGTGGCCAACCCGCCGCCCCACCCCGCCGGAAGGATATCTGGCCGGTGCGCTCCGGAGCATTATCTATCTGCAGGGAGCTGACCTGAGTATGATGGTCTTCTCCTGGGCACAGCTGGGATATTTGCAGATCCAGGTAGATCCCCGGGGCAAGGTCACCTTATATAAACAGATGGATATGGGCAACGAGCGCAGCAAATTCGAGCAGAAGTGCTTCCGCCTCCTGTTCCGCAAGCGCTGCGTTGTGGACACCGCCGGTCTGCACTATGTCAGTGCATACAAGCAGGTGGCAAAGCTGCCTGCCAATGTGCAGTCCTTTGTACGCCCCACGTCCGGCAATCCTTATGTGTTCCGGATTCTGGCCTCTTTAGCAGGTCTGTTTTGGGGCGTCAACCTGAGTCTCTGGCTCAGCGCCGATGCGGCTATGCCCTGGCTGTCCGCTATTTTCCTGTCGGCGTTCTGCTTTGTCAGTAGCTGGCTCATCCAGCGCTGGGCGGTTGCCCTGTTCCAGCCGGAAAAGCGCAGTCTTTGGATCACCTTGGGTCTGGCAGGCTTCTGGCTGATCCTCAGCGCCATGGCCGGGATCTTCGCCAACGGTATCTGGGCGGTACTGGGGCAGCTTTTGGCAGGCCTTTTGGCTGCCTTTGGCGGACGGCGCACCTACGCCGGACGGCAGGCCATGGCAGAAGCACTGGGTCTGCGGCGATATCTGAAGCGCCTTCCCCGGCAGCAAACAGAGGCGATCTGCCTTACCAATCCGGATTACTTCCATCAGATGGTGCCCTATGCCTTAGGTCTGGGCGTGGACAAGGGCTTTGCCCGCAGCTTCGGCAACCATCCCATAAGCCCCTGTCCTTATATCCACACCGGAAGTGACAAGCCCATGCGGGCGGAGCAGTGGCGGCTTCTGATGCGGCAAGTCCTGCAATCCATGAACGCCCGCCAGCAGCGCAGCGGCATGGAGAAAATTACCAATCTGCTTCGCAGCTTTTTGAAATAACCCACAAAAAATGCACCTGCTTGTGCAGGTGCATTTTTGTATCTGAATTAACCATTCACATTGTAATGAGCATTCATTTTGTTGACGGCTTTGAACAGTCTGTGCATGTACACAAATGGACCCGCAAGGATCAAGCTTCCCAGCACACCCCATACCCAGTAATCGGTAGCGCTGAAGCTGAAATCCTCGCCCCGTCTTTTCAGTTCTTCGCCGATTCGGTTAGAAATGTTATGATACCAAACGATCGATGCGATACCCAATGTGAGCGGTGCAACAATAAACGCCAGCAGGCAGAAATGCATGGTCTTCTTGCCGTCGTATCTGCTAGCCACAATGTTAATATCATTGGATACAGCGGACATTACAACCAGGGGGTAAATGCCAAAGGTGACCAGGGAAAGTAAAATCGTTTTCAGTAAGCCTTTGTTTGTCTTCAGTTTGCCCACCGGGGCAGTTGATGCAACATATTCCATAGAAACTCTCCTTTCTTTGTGCAGGCAGTGTTCATACTGGCTCCACCGGTTATAAAAAGTGTATCACACCGTTTGTTCCTCTGTCAATAAGAAAGTGCCCCGGCGTGGGTGCTGAACAGTCCCAGCTTGTGCTGTCCATAGGCAGCAGACCCAAATTCCCAGGCAGAGCGAAAACGAAACTGTAAAAAGCCAGAAACACCCTTGAATAATTCTACGGTTGTAGTATACTATATATGATAAAACTTTTATCTATTCCGGACAAGCTCACCGCAATCCAACACAGAGGACATAAAAGAAAAGGAGATTATCACTACCATGAATTACTTAGGAATTCCATACAATATAGAGCATGCTCCTCAATTAGACCCCGGATTTATCCCCTTTGGAATCTGGATGCAGGAATACGCCAAAGGCGCGACCATACCCATCTCCATTGCCGTAGAGCGAAACGAGGGATCTGTTTCGGTTCGCCATGCCAAAATCTACGGAACGGAAGCTATGGCCGCAGCGGATTATCGCTTCGTTGAGCGCTATGTGAAGTTCCTGCTCTGGTCTATCGGCGGTTTCCGGGTCTATATCTGCGGCTGCAGCAACATCGCCAAGCAGCTGCAGGCATCATACAGTCCCCGTGGTGAAAGAGCCTTTGACTATGACTTCTTCCAGAAGCTCTATGAGCGGCCTTTAGAGATCGTTGATCTGCCCCTGGATCAGTGTCCTGCTCCCAATGAGACACCGAAACCCATCGGCGGGCATTTGGATGGCTGCCGCATCGGTTTTGATGCCGGCGGCTCTGACCGAAAGGTCTCCGCAGTGATCAACGGTGAGGTGGTCTATTCTGAGGAAGTTGTTTGGCATCCCAAGAAGAATCCCGACCCCAATTATCAGTATGAAGGCATTCTGGATTCTTTCCGCACTGCCGCATCCAAGATGCCCAGAGTGGATGGTATCGGTGTCTCCTCCGCCGGTGTGTTTATCGGAAACGCACCGATGATCTCCAGCATTTTCTACTGCGTGCCCAGAGAGCGCTGGGATGAGGTGAAAACCGTTTACGACCGGGCCGCAGCCGCCCTGGGTGAGAACATTCCCATCGTAGTGGCCAATGACGGCGATGTTTCGGCACTGGCCGGCGCTATGGGAATGGGTGTTGGCTCTATTATGGGCCTTGCCATGGGCACCAGCGAGGCCGTAGGCTATGTGGATAAAGACAAGAATGTCCTGGGCTGGATCAGCGAATTGGCATTTGCCCCTGTTGATCTGAGCGAAGATGCCATGCAGGACGAATGGTCTACCGATATCGGTGTCGGCTGTAAGTACTTCTCCCAGGATGCGGTGATCAAACTGGCTCCCCGGGCTGGAATTGCCCTGGATGAAGACCTGACCCCTGCAGAAAAGCTCAAAGTCGTCCAAAAGCTGATGGAAGCAGACGACCCCAGAGCTCAGGCTGTGTTCCGGGATATCGGCATCTATCTTGCCTATACCGTGGTTCAGTACAGCCAGTTCTATGACATCGAGCATCTGATGTTGCTGGGTCGTGTTATGTCCGGCAAGGGCGGCGATACCATTTTGGCCACTTGCCAGGATGTTTTGCAGGATGAGTTCCCTGTCATCTATAACAAGGTGGAGATTATGCTTCCCGACGAAAACACCCGCCGGGTAGGACAATCTGCAGCCGCAGCCAGCCTGCCCCAGATCGGTTAACAAAGGAGAGCCTCTATGTTTTATAAAAACGCAAAAATTTTCTGCGATGATTTTCAGTTCCGCATGGGCGCATTTGAGGTAACAGACGGCAAGTTCGGTAAGGTCTTGCCGGAAACTGTACCGGCCGATGCCATTGACCTGAATGGCGCAACGGTGATTCCCGGGCTGATCGATGTACATAGCCATGGCAACTCCGGCATGGACTTTTCCGATGGCGATTACGAGGGGCTCAAAACCATGGCGGCCTTCTATGCAAAAGAAGGCGTCACCTCCTTCGCCCCTGCATCCATGACCCTCCCGTACGATGTGTTGGCAAAAGCCTTTGGTAATGCCAAGCGTCTGTCCGAGGAGAAGCTCCCCGGTCTTTCGGTGCTGCGGGGTATTCAGATGGAGGGTCCTTACTTCTCTTACAAAAAGCGGGGCGCGCAAAATGCCGACTACCTGAAAGAGCCGGATTTCGAGGGCTTCCAGGCTTTGTATGACGGCTGCGGCGGGATGATCCGCATCGTGGACATCGCCCCCGAGCTACCCGGTGCGGCAGAATTTACTGAGAAAGCCAGCGCCCTGTGTACTGTGTCCGTTGCTCACACTGACACCGGTTATGAGGATGCCAAAGCGGTCTTTGACGCCGGCGCCCGACATTTGACCCATCTGTATAACGCCATGCCTGCGATTCACCACCGTAACCCCGGCGTGATCCCGGCAGCATCGGAGAATCCGGATGTACAGGCAGAGATCATCTGCGACGGCTACCACATTCACCCCGCCTCTGTGCGACTGGCGTTTGCCATGTTCCCTAGCAGAATGGTGCTGATCTCGGATTCCGGCCGCTGTGCCGGTATGGCCGAAGGCAGCAAGTTCGAATTAGGCGGGCAGGACGCTTGGCTCCGTGGCGGTGTGGCAAAACTGGCGGACGGTACCATCGCCTGCTCCGCAGCTACCTTGTGGCAATGCCTGTGCAACACCATTTCCTGGGGCGTTGCCCAGGAGGATGCCATCCGCGCTGCCACCTACAACCCTGCCAAGGCCATCGGCGCGGAGGACGTTGTTGGTTCTATCACCGAAGGAAAAGCAGCAGACTTTATTATTTGCAGCTCCGACTACACCAACAGGCGGGTGTTCCTGGCAGGGACAGAATTGTAAGCATCCTCATCGGCTCCCGGCCGCCCGCGGATGCCCAATACACGCCTCGACAGTTTCAACCGCATACAAAAACGCCACCCAAAAGGGTGGCGTTTTCATAAGCAATATTCACCCTTGACGGCAGCCAGCACAGCAGTACGCAAAAGTGAAACAGTAATACTATTGTTTTCTCAAATGTAAATCCTTAGTCTTTCGGTTCATACTGCAAAAGCATTTCCTTTGCATGATGTGTCAAATCTGGCGCAGCATCCGGCTCAAACCGTTCTTCCAAGACGTGCAGTTTTTCTAGAATGACATGCGCGTTATTTGCATAATTTTCTTCCTGCAGATAGTATGCCAGCAAAGAATCCAATTCTACTGTAGACCGCCTTTTCAAATACCCGCGTAGAGAATGATCCGCCATACCATCACCTCGTAACACAAAGTAGGGTTTCATAGGAAATATGGATGTTTTAGGACAAATTGTCCAAAATGTCAATAGGACGATATGTCCTGCTGTATGCTTATGTGGGTGATGTAAATGAACTTGCGAATTCGTGATTTGCGGGAAGACAAAGATCTGAAGCAAAAAGACTTGGCAGAATATTTGGTATGCGACCAGTCTTTATATTCCAAATATGAACGGGGCGAACGCCCGCTGCCGTTAGAATATGCCGAAAAGCTGGCTGATTATTACGGGGTCAGTGTGGATTATCTGCTTGGCAGAACCAATCATAAAAAGCCATACCCTAAGAAATAAGGCGAATTTTCTCCGCCCCTACAAGAAAATCCCCTCGGATTACTCCGAGGGGATTCGTTATTGGGTTAGATATTAGCCCTTGATGGCAACCTGCTGCCCGCCCAAAGGCCCCTTTGTGTAAAGGGGGCTGTCAGCTAAACAAGCTGTCTGGGGAATTGTTATATTTCGATGCAAAGCAATCCCTCCGACAAAAATCAAAGATTTTTGCCACCTCCCTTTACACAAGGGAGGCTTATAAAAAATCGCCACCCAATCGGGTGGCGATTTTGTTGGGTTAAATCTTAGCCCTTGATAGCAGCCTGTGCTGCTATTCACAAAAGTGGGAAATTTATATTTCACTTCTTCTTGTGCTGTTGTAAATAATCCCAGATTTTATTGAAATCCTTCTTATGCTTGAAGGAAAACTTGAATTCCTTTCCTTCGTTGTTTATAACTTTTAAGCCGCCGCCAGGAAAATATGTGTATTTATCAACAAGCGAAATATTTTCAAGAGGAATCATAATATGGTCTGCCGTTACAGCATTCATTGCACCAAAAGCTAAATATGATGTGGCTGATTTATTCCATATCAAAGCAGCGTCCGTTAACGTCAAATCTCCATATCCATTAAAACCATAAGTTACTCTTGCTTTAATAATTATTTGTGTTCCCATTGCATTCATAATAACACCTCCTATTTTTTATTATAACGATAATTAAAATAATTTCAATAGACTATAAGAAAAGACCTCGCCAATTGCTTGGCGAGGTCTTAAAAATTGCTTTATAAATCTAATTACTTAGATTCCTTGATGGCAGCCTGTGGTGCTATCCGCAAAAGAGGGAAATTATAATTTGCCGTTAAAGGAAACAATGACCTTCGCTAAACCATTCTTCTCTTTCTGAAATTAGTTCCCTCAAACGAATCAGTTTTTTTGTAAGTTCTTTCTCTCTCTTTGCGGTATCCATATCCTCATATGGAGGAAAGTAAATCCATTCATCCTTGTTTTGAGAAATGTCATCATAAAGGTATCGACAAAATTGCAACATACTTGTATGGGAAACTTCATTTTGCACGTCGTCTTTTTCTATGGGATAACGCTCGTCTTCTTCGCATATAATATGACAATTCCAATAACTAACCACACATAAAAAACGATTAGGTTCTAAAAAACCTTTTACGCAAAATGGCAACATTGTTTCAAGCCCGTGTATTGCCTGGTTTAGCCAATCAAATGCTATGTCATCAAGGTAACTCAATTTATACTTAGAAGTGTCATCAAGTTGAAAATCACTCCAACCGTAAACTGGTTTTGATAGCATTTACTTTCCCTCCAAATCTAATTCCTATG
>JAZOBL010000030.1:0-5337 GCA_045595945.1 Faecousia sp. | reverse complement strand
CCACGACCCGGTTTGCAGGAATGCTCCTTGCCTACGGGAAAAGGTATGCTGTTTATGATATCGGAGATGGGACAATGGATTGGCAGATCCGGGCGGAGGCATCGCTGTTTTTTAGCACCGGTTTCAGATTCCATACGAGAGCCCACGGAATGATCCTGATTTGTGAGGATGGAAGGCGTAATGAGATCGCTATGCGGATCATCCGGCAGACTATGTGGAGTCGGAAAACCTTGCTAAAGGAGCATTATTCAGAGACAGATAAACCTGTTCGATATTCCAGGTCGCCTATAAAACTAAGAGCGCAGTATGAGCATGTGTATCTGACGACACCTGCGCAACTTGCTGCAAGTCTGGAACAGATATACGAGGAAAAAGCGACGATTGAAACCACTATAGAAGAAGGAAGGCCCTCCTATCGTCCTAAGGAGGGAAATTGGGAGGATTGGCCACGGCGGTACTTTTTAAATCCCGCCTTTGATATTTTGCTAATGGTGTATTTCTTCTCTGCTGTAAAGGGGTTAAAGAATCTTTTACAAAATGATCCTGCATCCCATATTAAAGAGATAAGATATATTTTGTGTGTGAATCAGGAGGACTTAGAAGTTGCAAAAATGTATCCAGATGTTACAGAAATGAAGGAGGTGTCGATGTATGTATATCGACCTGTGGAAGACGCTGAAGAAGATTGAGGATCAACTGCCGGAGGATAAGACCCCGGAGCCTGCGCAGTTAGAAAAGGCGTATGAGTTGACCTTGCGTTTGCGTAGCCAGTTGATTGCTGTGCAGTATGACATGGAGCAATTCGGTATGGGTATCGTACCTCCTGTGGACGAACCTGTTGCGCAGCCTCCCCAGACTGAAAAGAGAATGGTTGTGCTGACGATCCCAGAGCCGCTGCCGGCACGGAAGGAGCTGACCAGCAATGTGGAGGAGCACTGGATCAAAATGATCCACGATGCCATTGCACGGGAAAGCAAAACCGGGCTGCCATATTTCGAGAAGGCCTTCGTGCTGATACGGATCTGGACGCCCCGGGGCACCAATAACAAACGGGTCTGGGACACTTCCAACCGAGCAATCAATGTAGTCATCAACAACCTGAAGGGTATCTTTTTTGACGACGATGACTTTGAGCATATGGCCTGTGGAATCGTTGCCGATTGGGGTGAGATTGGGCAGACGGAAATCCGGATTTGTTCCCTGGAGGACCTGAAAAAGTGCGAGATTTTCCGTTGAAAATGATACCAACTATGGCCCCTTCAAAAGCGTCATGGAGAAAATTCCCCAGACTGGAATAAGGTGTCGTTATTTGCACCAGACTCATTTCATTGGTGGCCATCGGCGCAGGCAAAAAACAAAAATAAAAAGGGGTTCTGTGAGGACAATTTGCTTTAGCAAATGTCCTGACAGAACAGGCAAGGGAGGGACGTGATCGGACTTGCTTCCAATTCCAACCACGCCCCTCCCGGGCAGGCATATTACCAGCAAGAGTGGGGATATTACCCTACCGCAATCTCTCCAGGCATTCTTGCTGTACTTTCTTTTTGTGCGTCAATTACTTCATCCGCGCTTTGATAAGACTGTTGCAGCTTTTGTCTATCCAGAGAAAGCTTATTCAACAGATAATCATAACGGATTTGGAATTCAGCAAACACCTCACTCCAAGTCTTTACATAGATTTTGTACTGGTCAACTTTGAAAGCCAGGGATCTTTCTCCGTGGCCTTTGTTCGAGTTGATCTCGTTTTTAATAAAATTATCAGACGTGAAAGTGTTTCCAACCAAATAGAACTCCCACGTCATATTAGGGGCGTTGAATTGATCGACACTCATAATAACATTCATGTACTTCTTTACCTGGCTTAGCTGTTTTTCGCCAAGGTGTACGTCCGGGTGCTTAAGCTCTACAACGATATTGGTAATACCGCCGTTATGCACATCCTGTCTGACCGCAAAGATATCCATCTGCTTAAGTTTGTCGGGATGCTCTATACCGGCGTCGTCATATTCCTTGTGGAGATAGGACATATACCGCCTTAAGGCTTCCTCAAAGTTTGGCTCTGCAGCGGTTACCAAGCTATACTGTTCGCCGAATATCCAATAGTGAGCTTCAATCATTTCCTGGATGTGCTTGACCTCATTAGCTTTTAAATCCTTATTGAAAACCAACTGCTGCAAATCGATGATTGCCTTATATCTGTCTTGCAGCAGCTTAATCGTTTTGGTTATATTGGACAAGGACGCATAGTTAAGCATTTCCGCAAGTTCCTGCCGGTCGTTTGTGTCCATATCTAAAATCTCTTCTAAGATTCTAAACAAAGACTTTACTTCGCCGCTCTCCATAATCAAATCCAGCAAACGGATAAATGTTTTTCTCTGCTCCTTGTTCATGCTGGAAGAGAATATCTTCGGCTGCGCAACATACAAACAGGAAATAACATCCTCCACCTGACTTTTTCGGAAACTCAACAGCGGATCCTTTTCGTCAAAATTAGGAAATGCAGAAGTTATTTCCAGACTGTCAATAACTTCGGAAACGTGGCTCTTCAAGAAAGGTCTCCGCTTATCGAAGAGCAGTTGGTTCACGGCATGCATTAATGCTAGGAAGGCGTGACTCTTCTTTGTGTGCAAGGCATTGCCATCAACATCTAGTTGCTCGTCATCACCTGTATTGCTGAAGTCAAAATGGTCAAACAAGGGGCTTGTAATGTACACACTGTGGTAGAAGGAATCTCCCTTGTTGTTATATGTGGTATTCTCTTTCTGCCGCTCGCGTCCTTTGCTGTTGATATAATAATACTTAGAATACTCAGCTAGTTTGGATTCCCAGCAAATAAATTTGACGGTTGCGGCGGGTCGCAATCCCTCTGCCTTAATCTCGACGGCTTCCTTTTCCGCAACAAGATGAGAATAATCCAACTCTTCACCATTGAAGATTATCTTATACTCTTTACTCTCGTTTAGTTCCAAAAACCAGCAGAATTCCTTACATAGTTGTTCTCTTATCGCTGCAATGGTGAGTTCACCATCTGTGACATCGTAGAACTCAACAGTAGTACCCGTTGCCTTTTCAATAGCCACAGGATCACTGGGCTGGTAATGGTTTAACTCTTCTGCAGAAACCGAAATCGTATACTCATAGTTCTTGCCATCGCAGGAATATACAGTGGTCCAACTTGCCGAAGGAGAGAATGTAAAGAAGGTCAATCTGCCCACACCGTTTTTGCCGTGGACATCGGATTGTTTTGCGTTCGGGTCGTATATCTTCTCAGACTGGAAGAACGGCCGAAATTTATCATCAAGCTGGTTCCTGTCAATGCCATAACCGTTGTCCACAACTTTAATAAATGATACGTTCCCTAAGATGTTTTCAGAGACCTCAATGACAATTTGTGTTGCCTTAGCATCAAATCCGTTCCACACATACTCACATATGGATTTTAACGAGGTATATTTTTTAAGCGAATTCTTAATACCCTTAGAGGTTATTTGCACATTATTATCGCTCATACATATTGTCCTCCTTTGTACAAACGCTGGTATTATTATAAGCTATGTAAAAACGATATGCAATACCCAACACAGACTTGGTGTAACGCTAATAGTCCGCAAGCAACAATTGAATCAAGCATAATAGCAACTTACTTACATCAGCGGCATTTATCGGGGTGCTGCACAAGGGGGATAATGGGCGCCATTTCCAATTCCAACCACGCTCCTCCCTCGTATAATAAGTTTCAAGTTAATATTTTCAGATATCAGCAGGCTTTGAGATGCCCGTGATACAATAGCTGTAGGACAGCAGGGTCAAGTTCTTGTTCCTCCAGTTGAACCGAAAGGTTACTTCTATTTAAGTCCGTTCCCCTGAGCCGGAAGTTAGCTGCATACTCATTAGCTGTTTGCCGGGATGTCGGATCGCCCTCTGAGCAGTGGGGGTTATCGCATTGATTCGCCCCGGCGGGATTCTAATAGCGAGGTAGCGGATGCTCCGGATATCATGGGTATCTCAAAGCCTGCTGACCTGAAAATCACCACACAGAGGAGGTGAAAACTATGAATCCACTTTTTGTTGGCATCGATGTGAGCAGCAAGAATAATGTTGTCTGTCTCATGAAGCCGGACGGAACCAAATTCAGTACATTCTCTGTACAAAACAACCTGGGCGGTGCTAAAATACTCTCTGAGAAAATCGTATCGGCATTGGACAAGCTCCAACTCAGCGAAGTGAAGATTGGATTAGAAGCCACATCCATCTACGGTGACAGCCTTGTATATGCCCTCCGTGAGGATGGCAGGCTGGGGCGTTACCAGCGGCATATCCATGTCCTCAATCCCAAGCAAGTCCGAAAATTCAAAGAGGCTTATCCGGATTTGCCCAAGAATGACTATGTGGATGCCTTCGTCATTGCCGATAATCTCAGATTCGGCAGAATTGCTTTGGAGGTCTACATGGACGATTACCGTTACCGTTCTCTGCAAACACTGACCAGAGCCAGATTTGACGCAGTTCAGAGCCTGACGAGAGAGAAACAGAGATTTGCAAACTATCTGTTTCTCAAATGCTCCGGCATTGCTCAGGATAAAGAAATTTCCAACACCAGTGCGACCACTTTGGCACTCATGGAAGCCTTTGAATCCGTAGACGATCTGGCGAACTGTGACCTCGAAACTCTGACTGCTTTTGTAACTGCGGCAGGTCGTGGCCGATTCACTGATCCAGAAGCCACAGCTAAGGCCGTACAAGCCGCTGCCAGAGGTTCCTATAGGCTGCCTAAAACTGTCAATGACTCTATCAACCAAGCAATATCCGTATCCATCGCCTCTATGAGAGCACTGGAAGGGCAGATCAAAGTGTTGGAGAAAGCCATTGAACAGCAGTTCCAAATCATACCTAACACGCTTACATCCATCCCAGGTATCGGCCCGGTGTACTCAGCCGGTATCATCGCGGAGATTGGCGATATCCACCGCTTTGAATCCTAAGCTTCTGTTGCCAAGTATGCCGGTCTTGTCTGGACACAACACCAGTCCGGTGACTTTGAGGCACAGAATACTAGAATGATTAAGTCCGGCAACCGTTACCTTCGCTACTACCTGCTGGAAGCCGCCAACTCCGTGAGAAGATGCGACTCCGAGTTCCGGCGCTACTATGATCTCAAGTTCCATGAGGTCAACAAGTTCCAGCACAAACGCACACTCGCTTTAACTGCCAGAAAACTGGTTCGTGTTGTCTTTCGACTGCTGAAGGACAACCGCCTGTATATCGTGCCGGGGAGCTGAGCATAACAGCTTCTTTTGGTGGCAGCAGGCCCTGTTGAAAAAAACGCAGTCGGCAGGG
>JAZOBL010000029.1:0-5656 GCA_045595945.1 Faecousia sp. | reverse complement strand
TTGCCTGCCGGCGGCGGTACTTTCTTGTTTCGGCAAGAAAGTACCCAAAGAAGCCGCCCCAAGGGGCGCTTCGAGCCAACAGCGCCCCCTTGGGTATCCCCCGCCGCTTACAGGTTTCTGCTCAAAAATCAGAAACCGTTACAAAGGGGTTTCCAAAGGGGGGAGCGATGGGAGCGCTGCCTGTGGCAGATGAAGCGACCGAACGCAATGGCCGCGGTTGGTGAGCGACGCAGGCGGAAAGCGCCAAAGAGCGCACCAGGCACCGCAACAGGGAGATAGTTGTTATACCTGATATGCTATACTTTCTCTCCGGCGAGAAAGTATGCAAAGAGCCGCCGGGGAACTTTTCGTACGTTCCCCGGACTCCTCCGACGACCAAAGAGGAAAGCACACAAACATACAGAAAGAATTGGTCTTTCGGTGCTTTCCCCTTTGGAATCCCCTTTGAGAATTGTACCCGTAGGGGCGATTCAAGAATCGCCCGCCGGAGCGCCATACTTTCTCAACCGTGAGAAAGTATGACATACCCTAAACAATTCTTAATTATTTGCATCTGGGGTAGAAAACTTCGTTTTTCTATGCTATACTGTTATATTGGAAAATAAAAAGGAGGTCAGTATGGGTTTTGAACGCCTGTTGGGCAACGAGCGGCTGAAAGAAAATCTGCGGATGAGTCTGCAAAAAGACCGCACTGCCCATTTCTATCTGATCTCCGGTCCTGCCGGTTCCGGTAAGCGCACGCTGGCCCAGCTGCTGTCTGCGGCGCTGGAGTGTGAAGCACCGGACAGACCCTGCCTGCGGTGCAGCGCCTGCCGCAAGGTGCTAGGCAACGCCCACCCGGATGTGATCAGCGTTACCGACCCGGAGCATAAGACCGTAGCGGTCAAACTGGTCCGGGAGGCTAGGGCGGATATGTATGTGCTGCCCAACGAGGGCCGCCGGAAAATCTATATTTTCCCCCAGGAGTTGGGTGTGGAGGGGCAAAACGCCTTGCTGAAAATTCTGGAAGAGCCTCCCCAGTACGGGGTGTTCCTGCTGCTGTCCGAGAATCCGGAAATGCTGCTGCCTACCGTCCGCTCCCGCTGCACGGAGCTGAATCTGCAGGCGCTGACCGACGCCACCGTGCAGTCTGCGCTCCGGAAGGAATTTCCCCAGGCGGACGAAGCGTCTCTTTCTGCCGCGGTGGCCCGCTCCGGCGGGTATCTGGGGCAAGCCAAGCAGATTCTTGCCGAGGGCAGCTCTGTCAGCGACCAGACCCAGACCTTTGTGGATGCCTTCTGCCGGCGTGACACTTTAGGTCTACTGCAGGCGCTGGTGCCTATGGAGAAATGGAAACGGGATCAGGCGATCCCGGAGCTGCAAACCTGGCTGGGTCTGCTGCAGGAGGCCCTTTCCTGCCGGGCCGGTCAAATGGCGGTCTCTCCCCTGTCCCGGCAGCTTGCCGCTACCCGGAGCTCTGCGGAGCTGGCGGGTGCCATTGGCCGGCTGCAAAAAACCATCGAATATGCTCAGGGCAACGTGTCGATCGCCGCGGTATGCGGCTATCTGCAATGGGTCCTGCGATAAATAAGGAGTTTACCAAATGGAAGACCAAATCACGACCAACGACCTGCCTGCCCAGTTTCAGGTGGTGGATATTCAGTTCCGCCCGGGCCAGAAGGTTTACTATTTCGATCCCAACGGCATGACCTTCCATGCCGGAGACCATGTGATCATCGACACCGCCAGAGGCCCCGAATACGGCATCTGCGCCGGCGGCAATCACACCGTCGACCGTAAGGAGATCGTGGCGCCCCTGCGGCCTGTTCTGCGTCATGCCACCCAGCAGGATGAGAAGATCGCCGCGGAAAACCACGCAAAAGAAAAGAAAGCCCACGAAGTCTGCATACAGAAGATCGCCGAGTATCAGCTGGATATGCAGCTGGTCAGCGCTGAGTGCGCCTTCGACGGCAGTAAGATCCTTTTCTTCTTCACCGCCGACGAGCGGGTGGACTTCCGGGATCTGGTAAAAACCCTGGCAAGCATTTTCCACACCCGCATCGAGCTGCGGCAGATCGGTGTCCGGGACAAGGCCAAGATGGTTGGCGGTCTGGGCATCTGCGGCAGACCCTTCTGCTGCGCCACCTTCCTGGACGATTTCCAGCCTGTGTCCATAAAAATGGCCAAGACCCAGAACCTGAGTCTAAATCCCACCAAGATCTCCGGCACCTGCGGCCGGCTTATGTGCTGCCTGAATTACGAGCAGGCTGCCTATGAAGACCTGCTCCGCACTGCCCCCAAAGCCGAGTCCTTCGTGGACACCCCTGACGGTCGCGGTACTGTGGTGGAGGTAGATCTGCTCCGCCAGAGGGTAAAGGTAAAGATGGAGCTGCACCCGGAAACCATCAGTGTGTTCCCTAACAGTGAGATCGCGGTGCTCCGCAGCGGCAAGGCTAAGAAGAACGATCCTCCTATCCCCGAGGATCTTGCCCCCATCTCCGGTGCAGGCCACCGGGTGCGGAAGGAAGAACCTGAGGAGGAAAAGCCCCTGTTCTTAGACTCTATCAAGTTCCGCTACTCCACAGAGACCATCGCCGATGAGATTTCCCCGGAGGATCTGCCTCAAGAGGAGTCCGTTGAACCCAAGGAACAGCCTTCCCGCAACCGCCGCAGAAGAAGATCCCGTGGCGGACAAGGCAAAAAGCCTGCCGAGGGCACGCCCCAGCAGCCTCAGCAAAAGCAGGAGGACAAGGCCCAGCCTGCTGACCAGGAGGCGACCTCCAAAATCAAACGGCCCGGCCGCAGACCCTACCATCGCCGCCGCAAGCCTAACAAACCCACCGGCGGTAACACTGCCCAATAAAACAAATAAACCCCCGTCGCAGCTGCGACGGGGGTGTTTTTCTTGTGCAAACTTTAACCGATATCTGCATTCGTCTCTTCCCAGGGGAAGAAGAGGTTAATATCCACATTGCCGGAGATGCCGGGTACAGTGCCGGTCTCTGTATACTGCCACATATCGATTCTGTGGGGATAATCCAGCACAGTATCATACAGGGCCAGCCAGAATTTATAGTCTGCCAGCTCTTCCAGATACACGCCGTTTTTGGACTGGTCGGAATTGAAGTAGATCATAGCCTCATAGCCGGCATCCTCAATGGTCCGGCAGAAGGCCTTGGTGCAGTCGGTAAGGGTTCTGGCGTCCACCTTACCGGTGCGGGAATCGCCGCTGACAAACTCCCAGTCAAAGACGATGGGCATCTGCACATCCCAGTCCTTGACCAGATCTATCATAAATTCCGCTTCTTCCACGGCCTCTTCTTCACTAATGGCCTGGGAGAAGAAGTACGCGCCCACCTTGATCCCGGCGGCGGTAGCATTCTGATAATTGGTGTGTACATAGTCATCGGCGGCAATGACGCCCTCCTCAGAACCCCGCCAGCCTGCCCGGATGATGGCAAACTCCACCCCGGCGTCCTTGACCTGCTGCCAATCGATGTAGCCCTGCCAGTAGGACACATCAATGCCCAAAACCGAGGGAGCAACGGTGCAGGAAAGAAATCCGTTTTCTGTCTTAAAGTCACCCAGTCCGATGGGGTTGGCAGGCAGCACGGTCTCCTCTGGAAGGGTGGTCTGCCCTGTGGGCTCGGTTTGCTGGGTGGTTTCTGTCTGTTCTGTATTCGGCGCAGGTCTGTTCAGCGCCACCATCAGCGCAATCACAATGCCCAGAAGCACCGCGCCGCCGATCACCAGCTCCCAGAACAGTAATGTTTTATAAACAGGTTTTTTCTCTGTCTGCATAATGCCCTCCCTGTCAAAATCTGAAGACAGTATATCATACCTTTGAAATTTTGCCAAGACGGTAATTTTTCGGTATATTTATGGGCCTGTCCGGTAATATTTTAATAAAGAAGACTGCTGCCAGTAAGCAGCAGTCTTTTCCGTCAGCCTGCAAGGATCTCCGCCTTAATCACGCCCCGGGTCTGCTGCAACATATGCAGCAGCTCCTCCAGATGGATCTTCAGCTCCATGGTCTCGGCAGAGATGGTCACCACCGCGCAGCCGTTGGTAGGCACGATGGAATTGATGGTCAGAATATTCGCATCGTTGTTTGCAAAAATCATCAGCAGATTGGAAAGCGCGCCGGGCTCATCATGCAGCAGCAGCTGGAAGGTGATCACCTGTCCGCTGACCATATTCTGGAAGGGTAGCACCGCATCCCGGTATTTATAGAAGGCACTGCGGCTGATGCCGGTCTGTCTGGTCGCCTCGTTTACCGTGGTCACTTCACCGGTGGAGATCAGGCGTTTCGCCTCTGCCACCTTCAGAAAGACCTCCGGCAATGCAGACGCTTCCACGATATAGTATTTCGGTTTTTTAGCCATAATGTCCTCCTGTGTCGAACAAGTGTCCTGTTTTCACGGATATTGTACCATATATTCTGCAAAAAGCAACCCCTTTGAGGGACAAATTCCGGAGGAAAGGAGCCGCCATGGACAAAAACAACCTCTATCGCGGACTCTGGGTGGCAGCCGGGCTTGCCATCGGGTGGCTGGTGCTACGGTACCTGCTGCCGGTGCTGCTGCCCTTTGGGGCAGGTCTTCTGCTGGCCTTGGGAGCAGAGCCTGCGGTGAACTGGTCGACCCAAAGGCTGAAACTGCCTCGGTGGGCCGCTTCCGGTCTGGGCGTGAGCCTGACCCTGCTGATCCTGGCGGGACTTGTGGGACTTCTGGGGCTGCTGGGTGCCAGAGCCCTGACCCAGCTGGCAAGTAAGCTACCGGATCTGGAGAATACTACCACCCAACTGCAGGGCGTGCTGCGGTCTTCCGTCAGCGGCCTGCCGGAAGGCATTCAACCTCTGGCGAACCGGGCGGTGGAGGGGCTGCTGGACTCCGGCAATCAATTGGTTTCCCAAGCGGGGCAAAAGCTGCCTGGCTTCCTTTCTTCTCTGGTAGGCAAGCTGTCAGAGGGGGCGCTGGGGGTGGGAACGGCGCTCTTTTCCGCCTTTTTATTCTCTGCCCGGCTGCCCAAGCTGAAAGTCCTTCCCCAAGCCTATTTCCCGGAGAGCTTCCGACAGAAGTTCCTGCCCGCCCTTCATCGAGGCCGGGCCGCCCTAGGGGGGTGGCTGAAGGCCCAAGGGAAGCTCTGCGGCATCACCCTCTGTATTTTGCTGGCAGGCTTTCTTCTGCTGAAGATCCCCTTTGCACCCCTGTGGGCGGCAGCGGTGGCGGTGGTGGATGCCATCCCCATTCTGGGTACAGGCACGGTGCTGTTGCCCTGGGCGCTGGTGTGTCTTTTGCAGCACAACCACCTGCGCAGTGTGGGGCTTCTCTGCCTGTACGGGGTCGCTGCCCTGACCCGGACGGTCCTGGAGCCCCGGCTTGTGGGGCGACAGCTGGGGTTGGATCCCCTGGTGACCCTGCTGTCTTTGTATGTAGGCTTCCGGTTCTGGGGGATCTTCGGTATGCTCCTTGCCCCCATGCTGGCGGCGGGTATTGCCGCTGCCCTGTCTGCAAAAGCAACGTCTTCCGATCCTTAATCATAACCACCGGCCGTGCCGGTGGTATGCACTAGCCCCCTTAGGGCCTTTTACTAGCCGAGCCTATAGGCTCATCGAACTATTTTTCGCTTGCGTGTTCTGCCCTACCACCGCAGATGCGGTTATGGACACACCAAA
>JAZOBL010000028.1:0-27598 GCA_045595945.1 Faecousia sp. | reverse complement strand
GCTGATGGCGCTAATCTTCTTTAAGGATATTTTTGTCATTGTAAAGAGGTAACCTATGACCAAGAGAATTTATGTGGGCGGCATTCCCATCGGTGGCGGAGCGCCGGTGGTGATCCAGTCCATGCTCAATACCAAGACCACCGATGTGGCAGGCTCGCTTGCCCAGATCCGGTCTCTTGCGGTAGCAGGCTGCCAGATCGCACGCTTGGCAGTGCCCAATAAAGTAGCGGCTGCAGCTTTTGGGGAGATCTGCAAGGAATCCCCGTTGCCCTTGGTGGCGGATATCCACTTTGACTACAAGCTGGCAATCGCCGCTGCCCAGGCCGGTGCCTCCAAGATTCGCATCAACCCCGGAAACATCGGCGGGGAGGAGAATGTGCAGGCAGTAGTGGCTGCCTGCAAGGAACGGAATATCCCCATCCGCATTGGCGTAAACGGGGGAAGCCTTGATAAAAAGCTGCTGGAAAAGTACGGACACCCCACGGCTGATGCCTTGGTGGAGAGTGCCTTCCAGCATCTGGAATTGCTGGAAAAGTACGGGTTTTATGACACCTGTGTGTCCATGAAATCCTCCAATGTGCCCACGATGGTGGCGGCCGCCCGGCTGTTTCGGTCGAAATGTGACTATCCCATCCACATCGGCGTCACGGAAACCGGCCCTGTGCGAATGGGTCTGATGAAGTCCGCCATGGGCATCGGCGCGTTGCTGCTGGACGGCATCGGTGATACCATTCGGGTGAGCCTGACCGACGATCCTGTGGAGGAGGTCTATGCTGCCAAGGACATCTTGAAAGCTGCAGGCCTGCGAAAAGAGGGCGTAAACATTATTTCCTGCCCCACCTGCGGACGCACCCAGATCGATCTGATCGGTCTTGTAAATCAAGTGGACGAAGCATTAAAAGATTGCCAAAAACCCATTACCGTCGCGGTCATGGGCTGCGTGGTGAACGGCCCCGGGGAAGCCCGGGAGGCGGATATCGGCATTGCCGGCGGCGACGGCTGCGGTATGCTCTTTGAAAAGGGACAGCAGATCTGTAAGCTTCCTTACGATGAATTGCTGCCCGCACTACTAAAGCGTATTGAAGAACTGTAAGAGGATGTTATGGCTGAGCAGGTATTTTTCCTGAATATGTTCCCGGACTATGCGCCGCCTGAAGACCTGCAACAGGTCCTTTCTCAGGCGGCCATTGCTGCTGCCGATATTGACCCCGAGAATCGGCGGGTGTCGGTGGCGATCCACACGGGGAAGTATATTCCGTCCCGCCACTTAGAACAGGTGGGACGGGAAATTGCCATGTCCTACGGTCTGCAACAGGTGGAAGTTACAGCGACTCATCCGGCAGACCAGCTGCAGCAGATAGAGCCGGAGGAACTGATGGCTCTGTTTATGGCGGAAAACTCCATGAGCCGTGGATCTTTGGCAGGCGCCCAGTGGCAGTGGGAGGGAAATACCCTACATATCCACCTGAAAGCCAACGGCAAGGATGCGCTGCTGGAATGTGTACCTGCGGTGATCCGGCAGCTGCGGGAGCGATTTGCCGCAGATGTTGCTATCCAGATCCACCCGGGTCAGGTGCTGGAGGGCGAGGCGCTTTACGAAGCTATGTCCAAAATGCGTGGAAGTGTAATTTCTGACCTGCCCAGAGTAGCGCCCGCTGTCCCCAAGGAGCAGGCTACATCGGACAATCCTGCTTTCTACGGCAAACCCTTTAAGGGAAAGGTAGTACCCATGGCGGAGCTGAATCTGGACATGGGCAGCGTGATCGTGGAGGGCCGTGTGTTCAGTGTGGAGCACAAGGAACTGAAAAAACGAAACGCCTGGGTCATTAATTTCGATATGACCGACAATTACGGCTCTGTGCGGATCAACCGTTTTATGGAGAACAGCGAGGCCAAGCTGATTCTGGAAAATGTGAAAGTAGGCTCTGTGTTAAAAGTGCAGGGCAGACTGCAAATCAACCAATTTGACAATGAACTGGTGCTAAAACCCTTCTCCATGATGCCCGGTGCTATGGAAAAGCGCAAGGACAGGGCAGAAGGACCGAAGCGGGTGGAGCTGCACCTGCATACCATTATGTCCAATATGGACGCTCTGACCAATACCAAGGCCGCTATCAAGCAGGCGGCTGCCTGGGGTCACAAGGCCATTGCTATCACCGACCACGGCTGCTGCCAGTCCTTTACCGACGCCCTGCATACTATTGAGGATTGGAAAGGCGCACCCAAGGTGACCGGTACAGATGAGACCATTAAAATACTATACGGCTGTGAGGGTTACTATGTAAACGATGTGGACGACCGGATCGTAGTTCACGGCAGCCGGGATATGCACCTGCATGACGAGTTTGTGGCCTTCGATCTGGAGACCACAGGCCTGTCCTCCAAGCATGACCAGATCATCGAGATCGGTGCGGTCATTATGAAGGACGGACAGGAGATCGACCGATTCCAGACCTTCGTAAATCCCCATAGGAAGTTACAGCGGGAGACGGTTGACCTAACCGGAATTACAGACAGCATGCTGGTGGGCGCCCCGTCCATGGAAGAGGCGATGCCGCAATTTCTGGAATTTGTGGGAGACCGGGTGCTGGTTGCCCACAATGCGGATTTTGACACCGGCTTTATTCGGGCGGCCTGTGAAAAGCTGGGATACCCCTATAGTTTCACCTCCGCCGATACCTTGATTTTAGCGCAAAACCTGATGCCCCATTTGAGTAGATTTAAGCTGGATGTGGTGGCCAATGCCTTGAGTTTGCCGGAATTCAACCACCACCGGGCTGCTGATGACGCGGTGACTTGTGGCCTCATCATGGACAGACTCTTGCAAAAGCTGGAGGAAATGGACATCCATACCCTACAGGGGATCAACCCCGCCATGGAGGGTCTGCGTGCCCAGAGCAGGGTCGGCAACCGGCAGGCGCGGCATATTATTCTTTTTGCCAAGAACCAGCTGGGTCTGCGAAATCTGTATCAGCTGATCTCCCTGTCCAACCTGGAATATTTCAAGCGTCAGCCCAGAATGCCCAAGTCTGAGATCCTCCGGCTGCGGGAGGGCCTGCTGATTGGTTCTGCCTGTGAAGCGGGAGAACTGTATCAGGCGGTCATGGACGGCAAAAGCGACGATGAGCTCAAGCGCATCGCCTCCTTCTATGATTTTTTGGAGATCCAGCCGTTGAGCAACAATGCCTTTATGCTGGGTAAGGGGATCGTCAGCGATCTGGAGGAGATCCGGCAGTTTAACCGTACCATCGTCCGTCTGGGTGAGGAGCTGGGCAAGCCTGTGGTTGCCACTGGCGATGTACATTTCTTAAATCCCGAGGATGAGGTCTTCCGCCGAATTCTGCTGGCCACTAAGGGTTTTGAGGACTGTGACCGGCCCAATCCTCTGTATTTCCGTACTACCGACGAGATGCTGGAGGAATTCAGCTATCTGGGTGCGGAGAAGGCCTACGAGGTGGTTGTTACCAATCCCAACTTGATTGCGGATATGTGCGATCTGATCCGACCGGTGCCCCATAATCTGTTTGCGCCTAAGATCGAGAATTCTGTAGAGGATTTGAAGAGCCTTGTGTACGAAAAATTCCACCGGCTCTATGGCGACAATCCTCCGGAAACCTTTGTCAAGCGGGTGGAGACAGAGCTGAACGACATTATCACCTGTCACTACGATGTGATCTATATGTCCGCCCAGCGACTGGTGCAGAATTCTCTGGAAAACGGCTACCTGGTGGGCTCCCGTGGCTCGGTGGGATCTTCTATCGTTGCCTTTATGTCCGGCATCACAGAAGTAAACTCCTTTGCGCCCCACTACCGCTGCCCCAACCCGGACTGCAAGCATACCATCGTGGATGTGCCTAAGGAATTTAATTGTGGCGCTGACCTTCCGGATATGCTGTGTCCTCTGTGCGGTACACAGCTGGAAAAGGACGGCTTTAACATTCCCTTTGAGACCTTCCTTGGGTTCGGTGGTGACAAAGTGCCGGATATTGACCTGAACTTCTCCGGTGAATATCAGGCTGAGGCCCACAAATACTGTATCTCGATGTTCGGCTCTTCTCATGTGTTTAGAGCAGGTACTGTTGGTACAGTGGCGGAGAAAACCGCTTACGGCTATGTGAAAAAATATCTGCAGGAGCGGAATATGACCGCCCCCGGCGCGGAGATCAACCGTCTGGCAGCCGGCTGTGTAGGCGTCCGGCGTACTACCGGTCAGCATCCCGGCGGCCTGGTGGTCATCCCGCAGGAAAATGAGATCTGGGACTTCTGCCCGGTGCAGCACCCGGCAGACGACCCCAACTCCGACCAGATCACCACCCACTTTGAATACCACTCCATGGAGGAGAACCTGCTGAAGCTGGATATGCTGGGTCACGATGACCCCACTATGATCCGGATGATGGAGGATATGACCGGCGTGGATGCCAAGACCATTCCCTTGGACGATAAGGGTACGATGTCCATCTTCACCAGCTCCAAGATTTTGGGCTATGAGGACGATAAGATCCTGGGTCCCACCGGCGCGGTGGGCGTGCCGGAGTTCAATACCCGGTTTACCAGAGGGGTGCTTCTTGACACCAAGCCAACCAAGTTTGACTTCCTGGTGCGGATCTGTGGCTATACCCACGGCACGGATGTGTGGCTGGGCAATGCCAAGGATCTGATCGTCTCCGGTACGGCTAAAGTGGACCAGACCATCGGCGCCCGTGACGATATTATGCTCTACCTTATTTCCTGCGGGATGCCGGAAAAGCGGGCATTTAAGATCATGGAATCCGTCCGGAAAGGCAAGGGCCTGCCCGCCGGTGCGGAGGAAGAGATGGTAGCTGCCGGCGTGCCGGATTGGTATATCGGCTCTTGCAAAAAGATCAAGTACCTGTTCCCCAAGGCTCACGCAGTGGCGTACTGTATGATGGCGTTCCGGATCGCCTGGTTCAAGGTCTATCACCCGCTGGCCTTCTATGCAGCCTATTTTTACCGCCGCAGCCAGAAGGGTGGTTTTGATGCCAGCCTGATGACAGGGGGCATGGATGCGGTGGTTGCTAACATTAAGGCTATTGAGAATAACGAAGATGCCACCAATAAGGATGAAGATCTGCTGATCACTCTGGAAGTGGCGTATGAGTATTATCTGCGGGGGTTTGAGTTTGCCCCCATCAGTATCTACGAAAGCCATGCTACCAAGTTCCTGATGAAGGACGGCAGGCTGGTCCCGCCCTTTGTGTCTATCTCCGGCCTTGGCGAAAGCGCCGCATGGGATCTGATGAATGGCCGGGAGGGAAAGACCTTCCTGTCCATCGAGGAGATCGCAGCCGCCTGTCCCAAGGTTTCCAAGACCCATATGCAGATGCTCAAGGAGGCGGGCGCTTTTGGCGACCTGCCTGACACCAGCCAGGTCAATCTGTTCGACAGCTTTTAAGGAGGATTCTTATGCAAGACATCGGAATGCAGTTTCATATTCGTTGCCGGGAGGGCGATGTGGGAAAGTATTGCTTCCTTCCCGGCGATCCCGGCCGCTGTGAGGCCATTGCCTCCCATTTTGATAACCCTGTCCATGTGGGTATGAACCGGGAGTACAACATTTACACGGGCACACTCCTGGGGGAGAAGGTCTCTGTTTGCTCCACCGGCATTGGTGGCCCTTCTGCTGCCATCGCTATAGAGGAGCTTGCAGCCATCGGTACCCACACCTTTATCCGCATCGGTACCTGTGGCGGCATCCATATGGATGTTAAGCCCGGCGATGTGGTGGTGGCCAATGGCGCTATCCGGTATGAGCATACCTCCCTGGAATATGCGCCCATCGAGTTCCCGGCAGTTCCTGATTTCACTGTCACAGCCGCGCTGAAGGCTGCCGGTGAGGAGCTGGGTTACACGACCCATGTGGGTGTTGTGCAGTGTAAGGATGCCTTCTATGGGCAGCACGCCCCTGAGAAAAGCCCTGTATCTTACGACCTGCTGCAGAAGTGGGAGAGCTGGAAGCGTCTGGGTGTCAAGGCCAGCGAGATGGAATCGGCAGCCCTTTTTGTAGTAGCGGCGGCATTGGGCGTCCGCTGCGGCAGCTGCTTCCACGCGGTGTGGAATCAGGAGCGGGAAAAAGCGGGCCTTGCCATGCCTATGACCGAAGATACCTCCGGTGCGATCCGTGTGGGGATCGAGGCGATGAAACGCATCATCGCCGCAGATAAGCAATAATGTAAAACGAACCGGCAGGTTTCTGCCGGTTCGTTTTACATTCACAGTTGCAAAATAGATAAAAGAATGCTATACTAACATATATTTGAAGTTGGAGGCATTCCATGAATTACGATGTATTGATCATTGGCGCCGGTCCTGGCGGCATTTTTTCTGCCTATGAGCTGGTGAAATTGAATCCCCAGTTAAAAATCGGAATCTTCGATGCTGGTCATCAGCTGAGCAAGCGTCACTGCCCCATTGACGGCGATAAGGTAAAAAGCTGTATCGGCTGCAAAAGCTGCTCCATCATGAATGGCTTTGGCGGCGCAGGCGCATTTTCCGATGGTAAGTATAATATCACCAACGACTTCGGCGGCACGCTCCATGAGTACATCGGCAAGCAGCGAGCTCTGGAGCTGATGCATTATGTGGATGAAATCAATATGCGTTACGGCGGAGAGGGTACGAAGCTGTATTCCACTGCCGGCTCCAAATTTAAGAAGCTGTGTATTCAGAATGGCCTGCATCTATTGGAGGCCTCTGTGCGCCATTTGGGAACGGATATCAACTATGTGGTGCTGGAGAACCTCTACAACGACCTGAAAGACAAGGTGGATTTCTATTTTGATACACCTGTAGTGTCTGTGGGCTTTATTGACGGCGGCTATGAGGTTTGCTGCGCTGACAGTACCTACACTTGTAAAAAGTGTATCATTTCCGTAGGCCGCAGCGGCAGTAAATGGATGGAAACGGTTTGTAAGGATTTGGACATTCAAACCAAGTCCAACCGCGTGGACATTGGCGTTCGTGTGGAGCTGCCAGCCGAGGTCTTCTCCCACTTGACTGACGAGCTATATGAGAGCAAGATCCTCTACCGCACCCAAAAGTACGGCGACCTGGTTCGTACCTTCTGTATGAATCCCAGAGGCGCGGTGGTCAACGAGAATACCAACGGCATTGTGACGGTCAACGGACACAGCTATGAAGATGCCGCGAAGCAGACAGACAACACTAACTTTGCTCTGCTGGTTGCCAAGCACTTCTCTGAGCCCTTTAAAGATAGCAACGGCTACGGCGAATCTATTGCCCGGCTGAGCAATATGCTGGGCGGCGGCGTCATTGTCCAGCGCTTTGGCGATCTGATCCGGGGTCGGCGCTCTACGCCCAACCGTATGAATGACTCCTTCTTGACCCCCACACTGAATGCCACCGCCGGTGATTTGAGTCTGGTGCTGCCCAAGCGGCTGCTGGACGGCATTATCGAGATGATCTACGCACTGGATAAGATTGCCCCCGGCACTGCCAATGATGACACCCTGCTCTATGGTGTGGAAGTGAAGTTCTACAATATGGAAGTGGCAGTGGATGAGCATCTGGAAAGCTGCCACAAGGGCCTGTATATCATTGGCGACGGCAGCGGCATTACCCACAGTCTGTCCCATGCCTCTGCCAGCGGTATCCATGTCGCAAGAGACATTGCCGCACAATAATAAAGCAAAAAAGAGCCTGCTTAAGCAGGCTCTTTTTTTCGCTTTAAGAAGTAACAGAATGCGGCAATGGCTGTTTCCAGTAGGTACAGGATCAGAAGACAGATGTTGATGACCTTCAAACTTGCGTTGTAGATATCCATATTTCCTGTGGTATATACAGAAATGGGAAGGTATTTGTCAGTCGTGCCTTCGTATCGGATTTGCTTCACAGAGAAATTCCTGTGCTCATACTGGCAAAGAATATTGCCGTCGCGATCTTTCAGTGTTTTTGTGCGGACCTTCTTTTGGTTTGTATCGATGTCCCGCTCCATAAAGACGGTAAAGCTTTCATAATCATCGAATACCCGGGTGGGTTCTTCGAATAAGGAAACAGGCAAAAACAGATTCAGCAGGATCTGAATGGAAAGCGTAGCTGACACAGCGATCAGCAACCATTTTGCGTATTTATGCCTTGTCTTTTTATTTTCAATTCGAATAGTAGCGCGCTCCGGGGTGATCTGAATCGTTCCGCTTATGATCATAGACTTATACTGGATCTGGCAAATCAGATACCAAACACCAACTGCGATCAAAGGGAATATAAGTTTTTGCGCAATAAATAAGAGAAGCACCCAAAGTTCTTTTGCGTAAATTTTTCCTATCAGAGCGGAAAGAATATTCAACAAAGGCAGACTGAAGGTGGCCAGAAAAATGCCCAAACCAACGGAACATTGGGTAAACCTTACCACGCGCTCTCTGTACCGCCATACGTCCTGCTGACAGAAATCTGTATCTGCAACACATAAAAGAGCTTGATTCTGAAAGATCACCTGGCAGATAATTCCAGCGAAATAAAAGGCGCATCCGATCAATAAGCCAACCCCCGCTTTGTTATAGCCAAAAGCTGCGATAAATAGCACGATCAGACCCAGCACATAGATGCCAATTGCGATATAAGAACGATTCTGAAAACGGTTTGTGCCGGAAAGCAGGATCCTTTGCAGTTGCTTTTCTCCTTTTGGAGAGGTGATGTCCCGCTCGTCCTCGGGTTTGCGTTCACCCCGGAGCAGTTCATCGCAGGTAATGTCAAAAATTTCGGCTATCACAGGGATCAGGGATAGATCCGGTAGACCTTCGTCCCGTTCCCAACGGCTGACGGACTTGTCGGATACATCCAGTTTTTCTGCCAGCTCTTTTTGGGTTAGCCCCTGCGCTTTTCGCAGGGCAGCAATGAAAGAACCAATTGTTTTTGTCTCCATTTGTGCTACCTCCTTGTGTTTGATGTACCCTCATTCTAATGGCACGACAGTGAGAAAGCAACCCTGAATACATGGAATTCTCTCTCGTATTGCGAGAAAAAAAGACGGGAGTACTTACAGCGCTCCCGTCGTTTTCTTGGATCGTTTCTTATCTGGCAATTGTGAAAGAATAATGGCGGCAAACACCAGCACACAGCCGATACCTTCCCACAGACTCAACCGTTCGCCCAAGACCAGCCAGCCGGACAGCACGGCAAATACCGACTCCAGACTCATCAGCAGGGAAGCGGCGGCAGGTTCCACATGCTTTTGCCCGATGATCTGCAGGGAATAGGCAACGCCCATAGACAGGAAACCGGCATACGCCAAAGACCCGGCGCAGCTACCGATAGCTGCCCAGGAGGGTGTTTCTGTAAACGCCATAACCGCGGCAGACAGCACGGCGCAGATCAAACTGTTCAGGCAATTCAACCGCAGTGGGTCTACTTGGTTTGCGTAAATGTCCACGAACAGAATCTGCACCGCAAAGGCCAGGGCGCAGCCCAGCAGCAGAAGATCGCCGGTACTGATTTGTGTCACACCCATACAGCTCAGACAGTACAGACCGGCGACGCCTAACAGCACACTGAGGGGGACCCACCTGGAGGGCTTCTGCTTCCGGAAGATTCCCAAAATGGGCACGAATACAATGTACATTGCAGTTAAGAAAGCGGACTTTCCCGCATCCGTATCCACAATCCCCATCTGCTGCAGATTGGCTGCCAGAAACAGGGGGATACCGCAGAACAGGCTCGCCTTCCACAGTTTTGGGTCAGCCCAGCGGGACAGGAAGGTCTTTCCGTCCTTGGGTTTTCGGATTCTGTCAGCGATCCACACAATAGGGATCAGGATCAATGCACCCAGACCGCAGCGGACGGCCTGAAAGGTAAATGGGCCGATATGGTCCATACCCACACTTTGGGCTACAAAGGTAGAACCCCAGATAATGGTTGCAAATATCAGGGCGAGGCTGCCCTGCAGTTGTTTTTTCATAAACTATCACCGTTTGACACTTTACCACATTTGTAAAATAAAAACAAGTCTGCATTGCAATTTCTTCTGGGTGTGTTATAATAACAAAAACCACTTTAGGAGGAACATTATGGCTGATACTACCAAAATCAGAGAACGCTGTGAGATCCCTGTAGAGGATACCTGGGCAACCGAGGATCTGTTTGCCACCGATGAGGCATGGGAGCAGGAGCTGGAAGCACTGAACGCAGAAAAGGATGTGCTGGCTGCCTATGCCGGCCGCCTGGGTCAAAGCGGCGAGACCCTGTATGAGTATCTGTATAAGATGGAAATGTCCGATTCCCGCGGACATCTGCTGGGTAACTACTGCATGCGCAAGGCGGATGTGGACACCCGTAATGCCACCTATCAGGCGATGCGTGGTAAGTTCATGAGTGTTGTGGTTGCTATGGGCGCTGCCCTCAGCTTTGAGACTCCCGAGATCATGGCAATCTCCGATGATACCCTCGACCGCTTTTATGCAGAGTGTCCCAAACTGGAGCGCTACCGCCGGTATCTGACCAATATGCGCCGTAAGAGGGAGCACGTGCTGTCTCCCGCTGAGGAGAAGCTGCTGGCTGCCGCCGGTGAGATCTCTCAGGCACCCAGCGATACCTACGGCATGTTTGCCAACGCCGACATTAAGTTTGCCGATGCCGTGGACTCTGAAGGCAATTCCCATGCTGTTTCTCAGGGCACTTTTGTGCCGATCCAGAGCGGCACCGACCGGCTTCTGCGGAAGAATGCCTACGAGAGCCTGTACGATGGCTTTGCAGGTTACAAGAACACTGCCGCATCTCTGCTGAATGCCCAGAATAAGCAACTGAAGTTCTTTGCTGAGGCAAGAAAGTATGACAATGCCTTTGAGGCTTCTCTGGACAATACCAATGTGCCTACCTCTGTGTATCTGAATCTGATCGACACCGTCCATAAGAATATGGACAAGATGCACCGGTATGTCCGCCTGCGTAAGAAGATGCTGGGCGTTGACGAGCTGCACTTCTATGATGTATACGCACCGTTGGTTGCTGACGTGGGCAAGAACATTCCCTTTGCCGAAGCTAAGCAGACCGTTTATGATGCTTTGGCACCTTTGGGTGAGGACTACCGCAAGGTACTGAAGGAGGGCTTTGAGAGCCGCTGGATCGATGTCTACCAGAATGTGGGCAAGCGCAGCGGCGCATACTCTGCCGGCGCAGCGGTCCATCCCTTCGTGCTGCTAAATTACTCCGGAACTTTGGACAGCCAGTTCACCCTGGCTCACGAGATGGGTCACGCCCTGCACTCCTACCTGTCCAACAAGCACCAGAATCCCATTGACGCCGGTTATGTGATCTTTGTGGCAGAGGTAGCATCAACCTGCAACGAAGCGCTGCTGATGGAGTACCTGCTGAATAAGACCACCGATAAGAAGGAACGCATCTATCTGATCAACCACTTCTTAGAGCAGTTCAAGAGCACCCTCTACCGCCAGACCATGTTTGCAGAATTTGAACTGAACATCGGCAAAATGGTGGCGGAGGGTCAGACCTTGACTGCCGACGCCCTGTGTGCCGAGTATCGCCGCCTGAACGAGGAGTACTTTGGCCCGGATATGGTGGTGGACGACCGGATCGCTATGGAATGGGCAAGAATTCCCCATTTCTACTACAATTACTATGTGTTCCAGTACGCCACCGGCTACTCTGCAGCTATTGCCCTGTCCCGGAAGATCCTGGCAGAGGGTGAGCCTGCAGTGAAGAAGTACTTGGAATTCCTGTCCGGCGGCTGCTCCAAGAGCCCCATTGATCTGCTGAAGGGAGCCGGCGTGGATATGACCGGTCCTGAGCCTGTTGAGGAAGCCCTGCAGCTGTTCGGCGAACTGCTGGATGAGATGGAAGCGCTGATCGGTGAGTAACATGCCGGATATCTTTCTACCGACTCTGCACACCTTTGCCATGAAGAATCCCTTCACCGGTTCCTGCGGGCAGCTGCGATTCAAGATCGTTCCCAATGTGGAAATGCTGACCCCAAAAGAGGTGGACATGGAAAACAGCTCCATCTTTGCAGAATACTGGCATGGCCCTCTGTGCTATGAAAAGAGCCAGATCGAAGGAAATGCAACATTCCCCATGAGCGAGGAAGGCCGCGCTGCCCTAAAGGCGTGGCTCGAAGAACAAATATAAGAAACAGGCCGTCTTTTGACGGCCTGTTTTTTGAAATACAGGCGAAAACCATTGACTTTTTCGGTTTTTGTGGTAGAATATGTTCGATATGGAAATGCGATGCGGAAACCAAGAAGAGCATGCCTGCCCAAGCGAGAGGGGATTGGTGCGAGCCCCTTGCAGAAACCTCTTCCAGCCACTTCCAAGCAGTCCGGGATGACCGGAACGGGAGCTCCCGTTACAGGGCGACTAAGATGCCGGGTTTCCCGGTGAATTAGGGTGGTACCGCGAGCGCCTCGCCCCTAACATTGGGGAGAGGTTTATTTTTTTGAATATTTTTATGGAGGTTGAATCCAAATGGCTAAGAAACCCTATGGCGTAAACGAACTGCGTGAGATGTTCTTGTCCTTCTTCGAGAGCAAGGAACATCTGCGCCTTCCCAGCTTTTCTCTGATCCCACAGAACGATGCATCATTGCTGCTGATCAACTCCGGCATGGCACCTATGAAGCCCTATTTTAAGGGTGAGGTAGAGCCTCCCCGCAGAAGAGTCTGCACCTGCCAGAAGTGCATCCGTACCGGCGATATCGAGAACATTGGTAAGACCGCCCGTCACGGCACCTATTTTGAGATGCTGGGCAACTTCTCCTTTGGCGATTATTTCAAGCGAGAAGCAATTGCTTGGAGCTGGGAGTTTTTGACCAAGGTGGTAGGATTGGAGGAGGATCGGCTGTATCCTTCCATCTATGAAAATGACGAAGAGGCCTTTGAGATCTGGAATAAAGAGATCGGTATTCCTGCTGAGAACATTTTCCGGTTCGGTAAGGCGGATAACTTCTGGGAGCACGGCTCCGGTCCCTGCGGCCCCTGCTCCGAGATTTACTACGACCGGGGCGAGAAGTTCGGCTGCGGCAGCCCTGATTGCAAAGTCGGTTGCGAGTGTGACCGGTTCATGGAAGTGTGGAACAATGTGTTCTCCCAGTTCGACAATGACGGACAGGGCAACTATACGGAACTGGTGCAGAAGAATATCGACACCGGTATGGGTCTGGAGCGCCTGGCAGTTGTATGCCAGGATGTGAACTCCCTGTTTGATGTGGATACGGTTATGAATATCACCAACCATGTCACCGCCATCACCGGTGCGTCCTATGGCCAGAGTACCAAGACTGATGTGCGCCTGCGTGTGATCACCGACCACATCCGTGCCTCCACCTTTATGATCGCCGATGGCGTACAGCCCACCAATGAGGGACGTGGCTATGTGCTGCGCCGCCTGTTGCGCCGCGCTGCCCGTCACGGTAAGCTCCTGGGTGTGAACAGACCCTTCCTGTTTGAGGTGGTGGAGACGGTTATTCGTGAGAACGAGAGCCACTATACCTACCTGCGGGAGCGTGCCGATCACATCATCCGTGTGGTGAAGACCGAGGAGGAGAACTTTGCTCGTACCATCGATACCGGTATGCGGATCTTCGGTGAGAAGCTCAGTCAGCATAAAGCTGCCGGTGAAGCCGTGTTCTCCGGTGAGGACGCCTTCCTGCTGGCGGATACCTACGGTTTCCCTGTGGATCTGACCGTGGAAATGCTGGAAGACGAGGGCATGACCCTGGATATGGACAAGTTTGTCGCCTGCCGGGAAGTGCAGAGAACCCGCGCCCGTGAAGCCCGGAAGGCTCTGGGCGATCTGGGTTGGGCCGGTATTGACTTGGGATTGGACACCACCCCCACCAATTTTGTGGGCTATGAAATGAACAACTGCGAGGCTAAGGTTCTGGCCGTCTGCGTGGGCGAGGAAGTCACCGGCTCCATTACCGGCGGCGAGCAGGGCATTATCGTTCTGGATAAGACCCCATTCTATGCAGAAATGGGCGGTCAGTCCGCAGACTTTGGTGTGATCCTGGTAGGCGACAGCCGCTTTAAGGTCACCGGTGTCCAGAAGGACAAGGGCGGTAAGTATCTGCACTCCGGCGTGATGCAGAGTGGTACCATCAAGACCGATGACATCGTTCTGGCATCTATTGACGTGGAACGCCGGAAGGCCATCATGCGTGCACACTCCGCTACCCACCTGCTGCAGAAGGCTCTTAAGAGCGTTCTGGGTGATCATGTGCACCAGGCAGGCTCTCTGGTAGAACCTGACCGTCTTCGCTTTGACTTCTCCCACTATTCTGCCGTGACCGCTGAGGAATTGGCAAAGGTGGACGCCATTGTCCAGGCTGCGGTTCTGGAGGGTTATCCCGTGGATATCCGGGAAATGCCCATTGAGGAAGCCAAGAAGCTGGGTGCAATGGCTCTGTTTAGCGAAAAGTACGGCGATGTGGTCCGCGTGGTCAACATGGGCGGCTACTCTATCGAGCTGTGCGGTGGCACCCATCTGGATAACACTGCTAAGATTGGTCCCTTCCGTATTGAGAGCGAGGGCTCTGTGGCCTCCGGCGTTCGCCGTATTGAGGCAATTACCGGCAAGGAATGTCTGTCTGATATGAACCGCACCCACCAGATGCTTTACGCAGCAGCTGCTGAGTATAAGGTCAAGCCCGGCGAACTGGTGGATAAGATCCATGCTCAGGTGGAGGAAATGAAAGTCCTGAAGAAGGCTGTGGAGTCCTACAAGGCCAAGGAAACTGCCGGTGAGGCGGATCGGATCCTGTTTGGTGCCCACGAAGTGGGCGGCTTGAAGGTGCTGACTATGAATGTTCCCGATGCTGACGCAGGCAAGCTGCGCCAGATGGGTGATACCCTGCGGGATAAGGCTGCCAATGTGGTGGCGGTGTTGTCCTCCGTATCCGGGGATAAGATCACTTTCCTGGCTGTCTGCGGTAAGGACGCCATTGCCAAGGGCATGAAGGCTGGGGACCTTGTGAAGCATGTATGCGCCATTTGCGGCGGCTCCGGCGGCGGTAAGCCCGACTCTGCCATGGGCGGCGGCAAGGATGCGCTGAAGCTGGACGATGCGCTGGCCTCTGTGGACGATTTCGTGGCTTCTAAGATTTGATTTTTGAAAAAGGACGCTCCCCCGGGCAGCGTCCTTTTTCTCACAGAGGGGAGGGTGAGGCAGTGCGAAAACTGATGTGGTTTGCCATCGGCTTTGCTGCAGCCTGCGCTGTGGGCGCGTATTTGCTCGATGGATACTGGCTTCTTGTGCCGGCATTGCTTTGCCTCGTCCTTTTTGGGATTGTTCTGTGCGTCCCTGCAATTTGCAAAACACCGGCACGGTATCTCCTACTTGGTTGTATTGTGGGTCTTCTTTGGAACTGGGGATATGACAGGATCTATCTTATGCCCGCCAGGGATTATCACGAAAGAACACAGATCCTCTGTGTTGAGGTGACCGACTACAGTATACCCACCGAATCTGGCGTGATGACGGACGGAAAAATTGAGTTGGATGGAAAAACCTATAAGATCCGGTTTTATATCAACCAGGACATCCAACTTGAGCCAGGCGATCGAATCGAAGGCGGTTCCCGGCTGCGCTATACCGGTGGCAGTGAGGGCAGTACATACCATAGCGGCAAAGGTATCTTCCTGCTGGCATATCCCAAGGGAGAAATCAGCTTTGTGTTTTCTGATACGATTCCGGTTCGATATTATCCTGCCGTACTCAGATACAAAATCCTCACATTACTGGAAACCATGTTCCCGCCGGACACTCGTGCCTTCGCACAGTCATTGCTGGTAGGAGACACTTCCGGTCTGAGTTATGAAACCGACACGGCTTTGAAGGTCAGCGGTATCCGTCATGTGGTGGCAGTGTCTGGCCTGCACGTATCCATACTGTTTGCACTGGTGTATATGCTGAGCGGTAAGCAGAGATTTTTAACCGCGATCATCGGCTTGCCGGTGCTGCTACTGTTTGCCGCAGTGGCGGGGTTTAGTCCGTCTATCGTCCGGGCCTGTTTGATGCAGGCGCTGATGATTCTGGCACTGCTGATCAACAAGGAGTACGACCCGCCCACAGCGCTGGCGTTCGCGGTGCTGGTGATCCTAGGAATAAACCCGCGGGCAATTACCTCTGTGAGTTTGCAACTGTCCGCCGGGTGCATGATCGGCATTTTCCTGTTCGCAACACCGATTCATAATTATCTACTGCAGCCAGGGCGACTGGGCGACGGTAAAGGAGATTCATTTAAACCCCGGTTGGCTCGCTGGATTGCCGGCTCAGTCAGTGTGACTCTGGGCGCAATGATCACCACAACGCCCCTGTGCGCATGGTATTTTGGTTCTGTGAGCATCGGGGGAATCCTGACGAATCTACTGACCTTGTGGGTGATCTCCTTTGTATTTTATGGGCTGATGGCAGCCTGTGCTTTGGGAGCGATCTGGCTTCCGCTTGGTAATGTTGTGGCCTGGATCGTCTCTTGGCCGATTCGTTTTGTATTGAAGGTGGCAATGATGATTTCAAAAGTTCCTGTATCAGCGGTATACACCTGCAGCATCTACATTGTGATCTGGCTGGTGCTTTGCTATGTGCTGCTGATGGTATTTAAGAAATTTAAAAAGAAACACCCCGCCTTGATGGCAGGGTGTATGGCAGCCGGTCTGGCGGTGGCGCTGCTCTTATCTTGGGTTGAACCCCGGATGGATGACTACCGGGTAACAGCAGTGGATGTGGGACAGGGACAATGCCTGATCTTCCAGAATGAAGATGAATACTATATGGTGGACTGCGGTGGCGATACGGATGAGCTTGCCGCTGACCGGGCGACACAGCTGCTGCTAAGCCAGGGTGTCTTTCGCCTGGACGGACTGATTGTGACCCATTACGATGCTGACCACGCCGGCGGTGTTGCCAATTTGCTCCGCCGGATTCCCACGGATGCTCTCTATCTGCCGCTTTATGATGGGGAGAATGAATTGCGGGATCAATTGTCTGCTCAGTATAGGGATATTATCACATGGGTCGATGATACGAGGCTTTTGCAGCTGGAAGAAGGCAAGTTGACTATGATTCCATCCCGGAATCGGCAGGATACCAACGAAAGCAGCTTGTGTGTCTTGTTTCAAAAGCCAAACTGTGATATACTGGTCACAGGTGACCGCTCGTTCGATGGCGAGCAGGAGCTGATGGATACCATCGACCTGCCGGATCTTGAAATTTTGGTGGCGGGTCATCACGGCTCTGCAACCTCCACCTCCTGGGATCTGCTGAATACCACCCGCCCGGAGATCGTACTGATCAGCGTGGGGGAGGACAATTCCTACGGACACCCCACCTGGGAGGCGCTGGAGCGGATGAAGCTGTTTGATTGTCTGGTCTACCGGACGGATCTGGAAGGAACACTGATTTTCAGAGGATAAAGCTATGGCAAACAAGTCAGAACAATCCAATATGCTCCCGACCCTGAAAGAGCAGATCCGGCAGGGAAGTCCTGCCCGGCTATATTTCTTCTACGGGGAGGAGAACTTTCTGCAGCGCCATTATTTGGAGCAGCTGCGGAAGTCTGTTGTAGATCAATTGACGGAGTCTTTTAACTACCATAAGCTCACTCCGGAGACCTTCGATCTGAGGACATTTGCCGATTGTGTGGAGAATCTTCCCATGATGGCAGAGCGAACACTGGTGGTAGTGGACGAGGTAGACATTTTCAAAATGAACGAGTCCGACCGGGAAAAAATCGGAGAGATTCTTTCGGACATTCCCGAATACTGCACAGTGGTGTTCACTTACGAAACAACGCCATTTAAGCCTGACAAGCGATACAAAAAACTGTGGGATTCCGTCAGCAAGCACGGAATCCTTGTGGAATTTGAAAAGCAGAGCCAGCGGGATCTTACTGTCTGGATCAGCCGGCACTTTGCTGCCCAGAAGAAGCGGATTGCTCCGGAGCTGTGCGCCTATCTAATTGATATTACCGGGGGGACTATGACCGCCCTGACCGGGGAGATCTCCAAGATCTGCGCTTACTCCGGTGCCGATGAGATCCGCAAAAGCGACATTGACGCAGTGGTGGAGCCGGTACTGGATGCGGTGGTCTTTCAAATGACCGAAATGCTGGGAAGAAATGAGTTTGGACAAGCTTTGGTCAAGCTGCAGCAGTTGATAAAAATGCAGGAGGAACCAATTCAAATTCTGGGTGCAATCGGCGGCCACTTCCGCAGAATGGGTACGGCGAAGACCCTGTTGGATAACGGAAAGACCGCAACGGAACTGATGAAACTGACCGGCCTTAAGGATTACCCCGCCAGAAAGACCATGTCAGCTGCCGGCAGATTTTCTGCCCGATTCTATGCAAAAGCTGCCGAGCTGATTTTGGAGACAGACCGGAAACTAAAGACCTCTTTTGACGAAGGAGAGCGGCTTTTGGAGGTGCTGATCCTTCAGCTGGCGCAGGAGGCAAAATATGATTAAGATCCGGGAAGCCATTGTGGTGGAGGGCCGTTACGATAAAAACACCCTTGCCCAGATCGTGGATGCCCCCATCCTGGAGACCTCCGGATTTGGGATCATCAAGAATAAAAAACAGCTGCAGCTGCTGCGGAACGTGGCAAAGACCCGGGGACTTATTGTATTCACCGATTCTGACGGAGCGGGCTTTGTGATCCGCAACTTTCTGAAAAGTGCGATCCCTGCCCAGTACTTGAAGCACGCCTATATCCCGGATATTCCGGGCAAAGAGCGGCGAAAAGCCGCACCCGGTAAAGAGGGGAAGCTGGGGGTGGAGGGGATGCGCCCGGAGATCATCTTAGAATCTCTCCGTAGGGCCGGAGCGACCCTGGAAGGGGAGACCCAGACCCGGTTGGCCGGAAACATCACCAAGCAGCATTTGGTGGAGCTGGGCCTTTCCGGCGGTCCTGACAGTACTACAAAACGGCAGAAGCTAATGCAAAAACTGCAGCTGCCGGAGCATATGAGTGCCAACGCCCTGCTGCAGGCGCTGAACCTACTGACAGATCTGCAAGGTTTGAAGGCTCTGTTAGAAGAATGATTCGCCGAATTTCGGCTGGAGAGTATACATGATCGACATACAGGTAAAAAACTTAACAAAGTTTTTCGTCATTGGAGAAAACCTGCTGGAAGACTTGTCCTTTGAGATTCAGGAAGGGGAGTGCGTGGCGATCCTGGGCCGGAACGGCTGCGGAAAAACCACGCTGTTCAATATCCTTACCGGACAGATGGACTACGATTCCGGTGAGGTGTTTGTCAATCCTCATAAACGGCTGGGTCTGATCTCCCAGATCCCCAAGTTTCCCACCGGCTACACGGTGGAGGATGTGCTGCGTTCCGCCTTTGCGGTGCTGACCAAGACCCGGGAACGGATGCAGCTGTTGGAGCATCAAATGACTTCCGGCACCACAGAGGAACAGCTGCGGGAGTACGACACCCTTGTCAACCGGTTTCAGGCCGGTGGCGGCTATGAAATGGATGTGGAAGTAGACAAGATCTGCAACGGCCTGGGCATTCTGCAGCAGCAAAGAGACCAGCTGTTTGACAGCCTCTCCGGCGGAGAAAAGACCCGGGTAAATCTTGCCCGCCTGCTGTTGGAAAAGACGGATATTTTGCTGCTGGACGAGCCCACCAACCATCTGGATCTTCGCAGTGTGGAGTGGCTGGAGGGGTATATCAACAGTTTTAAGGGTACCGTTCTGGCCATCTCCCATGACCGGTATTTTCTGGATGCGGTGGCAGACAGGGTTATCGAGATCGTGGACGGGCATGCGGAATTATATTCCGGCAACTACACATTCTATATTAACGAGAAGCAGGCGCGATTCAACCTGCAGTTAAAGCAATACGAGCAGGAGCAAGCCAAGCTGAAGCAGCTGGGTTATACCGTGGAGCGGATGAAGGGCTGGGGCATCAACAACCGTACCCTGTACCGCCGTGCCATGTCCATTCAACACCGGATGGAACGGATTAAGAAAACTGAGCGTCCCAAGACAGAAAAAACCATGAAAGCAACCTTTGGGGAAAAGGATTTCTCCGGCGATGTGGTCTTCCAAATGAAGAATGTAGAAAAGTCCTTTGGGGAGCGGACGCTGTTCTCCAATGTGGAGCTGAAGGTAGAAGGCGGTGAACGGATCGCTCTGCTGGGTGATAACGGCACCGGCAAATCCACCTTTATCAAGTGTCTGCTGGGTGAGGAGGACTGCAAGGGCAAGATCCAGTTTGGCCCTACGATCAGGTGGGGGTATCTGCCACAGATCATTAAATTCAATCACCCGGAGCGCAGCCTCTACGACACCATGCTTTATGAGAAAAACTACACCCCACAGGTGGCTCGTGACCGTCTGGGCGCCTTTTTGTTCCAGGGTGAGGATGTGTTCAAAAGTGTGGGAAATCTCTCAGGCGGCGAGCAATCCCGCCTGCGGTTGTGCATGCTAATGGACGAGAAGATCAATTTGCTGATTCTGGATGAGCCTACCAACCATCTGGATATTGCCTCCCGGGAATGGGTGGAGGCCGCCATTGAGGAATTTGAGGGTGTGCTGCTATTCGTATCCCACGACCGGTACTTTATTGAGAAGTTTGCTGAGCGGATCTGGCTGCTGGAGGACGGAAAAATCCGGGATTTCAAATGCGGCTACAGTAAATACCGCTCCATTCTGGAACACGAGGCCGTGTCTAAGCCTGTGACTTCAGCCGCCCCCAAGCCCAAGAAAGAAAAACCCAAAGGAGGCACCAAGGAGACGGATAAACTGATCCGCCGCTTGGAACGAGAGATTGTAAAACAGGAAGCTGCCATTGCACAGTTGGATGCCGGTATCGAAGCAGCTGCGTCAGATTACCAGGAGCTGACCCGTTTGCTGGGTGAAAAAGAGACAGCGGAAGCTGTCCTCCTGGATCTGATGGAGCAATGGGAGTCTGCCCAACAGGGTTGACAGAGGGAAAATACGGGCTTATAATAGCCCAAGATTCATACAAAGGAGCGAGAATTTATGAGTTCTTGTAGCGGAAACTGTTCCTCTTGTGGCAGTTCTGACTGTGGCGATCGCAAGGCAGAAAGCCTGTTGGCCCAGCTGAACCCCAAGTCAAGTGTTAAAAAAGTCATCGCCGTGGTGTCCGGTAAAGGCGGCGTGGGTAAGTCCACTGTCACCTCCATGCTGGCAGTTGCCATGGCAAAACAGGGTAAACGCGTAGGCGTGCTGGATGCGGATATCACCGGACCGTCTGCACCCACTGCCTTCGGTGTTACCGAGTGTCAGGGTGCATCAGATAAGGGCCTGTATCCGGCACTGTCCAAGGGCGGCATTCAGGTCATGTCCATTAACCTTTTGCTGGACGATGCCACTGCCCCTGTGGTGTGGCGTGGACCTGTCATTGCCGGTGCGGTGAAGCAGTTCTGGACCGATGTGATCTGGGAGAATGTGGACTACCTGTTTGTGGATATGCCTCCCGGCACCGGCGATGTGCCTCTGACCGTGTTCCAGAGTCTGCCTGTGGATGGCATCGTGATCGTAACCAGCCCTCAGGATCTGGTGTCTATGATCGTTACAAAGGCTGTTAAGATGGCTAACATGATGCACATTCCCGTGTTGGGCTTTGTGGAGAATTATGCCTATCTAGAGTGCACGGATTGCGGCAAGCGCATCCATGTGTTTGGTGAAAGCAAGCTGGATGCAGTAGCTGCGGAGTTTAACCTGCCGATTCTCGCAAGACTCCCCATCGACCCCCAGGTAGCCGCCAGCTACGATAAGGGCGAAATGGAATCTGTGGACACCTCCGCTATGGACAAAGTTCTGGAAGCTGTGAAAAATGCGTAAAATAAACCTCCGGTTAAACCGGAGGTTTATTTTATGCCAATCAGTCGTTGGTGTAGTTGTCGAAATAACCCTGGATATAGATGATGGGAGTGCCTTTGTCGCCGGAGCCGGAGGTCAGATCGCACAAAGAACCGATCAGGTCGGTCAGACGGCGGGGGGTAGTGCCCTGGGCGGCCATGTTGCCAACCAGGCTGGAGCCGTCCTTCTGCTGGATCTTGTCTTTAATGGCGTCCCGCAGGGCATCGCCCGAGAGATCCGCAAAATCATTGTCTGCAAGATACTTCAGCTTCAGCTCGTTGGGAGTGCCCTCCAGACCTGCGGTGTAAGCAGGGGAGACCACAGGGTCAGCCAGCTCCCAGATTTTGCCGACAGGGTCTTTGAATGCACCGTCACCGTAGACCATGACTTCCATTTTTTTACCGGTTGCGTCCAGCAGACGCTTCTGGATCTCCTCAACCAGGCCCTGGCAATCTCTGGGGAACAGTTTTACCATATTCTCGGTGGACTTGTTGGAGCCAAGAAGGCCGTAGCGCTCGTTGTAGCCGCTGCCGTCAATAGGAGCGGTCATGATCTCATCCAGACCGTAAACCCGCTCTGCACCGGCATCCTTCAGCAGTCGCTTGGTGCGTGCCCGAGTGTGAATGTCACAGTTGAGTACATTTTTGGTGTAGCTCAGTACTGCACGAGGATCGTTGGCAAAGACGATCTCCACCTCGGCGCCGCAATTTTGAATCAGATCTTTGTAGTACTCCACATAGTCCACGCCGGTAAAGGGATGCTTGATATAGCCAAACAGCTGGCGATAACGTTCTTCCGTCAGCACATCGGTATAGGGGTTCACATGGTACTTGTCCATCATGTCCCAATCGATCAGGTGGTTGCCCACTTCGTCGGAAGGGTAGCTGAGCATCAGAACCACCTTTTTGCAGCCGCTTGCGATACCCCGCAGGCAGATGGCAAATCGATTGCGGCTCAGAATGGGGAAAATGACACCCACAGTCTCACCGCCAAATTTGGTGCGGACATCCTGGGCAATATTTTCAACACTGGCGTAGTTGCCCTGTGCCCGGGCCACAATGGCCTCGGTCATGGCAACGATATCCCGATCATGGGGGGTCAGTCCGTCTTCTTTGATTGCCGCGAGAATCGAATCGGTAACGATTTCTGCCAGATTGTCGCCCTGGCGGATAATGGGAGCCCGGACACCCATGGAAACAGTACCTAACATCCGGCTCATAGTAACACATCCAATCTGAATAAATTCAAAGTTTCTGTAAAAAACAAATGTCCCTTACCGACATATTATAATATAATAATGCCCATTTGTAAAATAAAATTTACTGTAAAAAGGGGAAAATATTAAAATTTAGATCGGTGAACAAGAATTATCGATTATAGCAGTTTGCCTACAAGATACCACAGCAGGACTAAAAGGATCAGGAAGGGAATGTAGACTGCCAACGCGGCAGAGCCGATGGCAATGGCGGTAATGCCGATTTTTTGCAGCCCCAGGATCAGAATCGTAAGCAAACCGGTGGTTAGAACGGCTTTGGAAATCTGCTTGCCAACCACATTGGCAAAAAAGAAGGTGTACAGACCGGCAATCAGAGGATTGACGGAGGTGAGGATGATTCCTACCAGGAACTTCAGCGCGCCGGTGAGCAGCATCAGAATAAGAATAGCCAGCAGTACGGTAGGGGCATAGATGACAAGCCCCTCCGGCAGGTATGTGCGGAACAGACCGGTAACCACAAGATGCAGGATCATCGCCAGAATAACCCCCAAGCACCGGAAGAATATCCAACCAAGAATACGCTTGCCCTTGGGAAGCCAGCCGTCAGCCAGATTCATCAGAAACGACAAAATGATCATGCTCAGTACCTGTGAGCAGATCAAGGTGTACTCCGCCCGGAAGGAAAAAAGATACATGGTGTCTTCCTGGATGTCCACATAGGGCAGGGGGGCGAGAAACTGCTGAAACTGATCGCCTGCACCGCCCAGTACCACGGTCAGCACATAAACAAACAGGATGCCGATACCGGAAGACACCGCGCAGTTTAGGGTGGAGCGCTTGCCAAATACAAACCGGCCAATTAGGGCTACCACCAACATAGCGATAACCAGAAGGCCGGCAGCCTTCAAAAAAGAAATAAGATCCAGGTCAAAGCCTTGGAAATATTGGATTAGTGCGTCCATAGAAACCTCCAAAAGAGAAGCAGACGCCAGAAAACTCTGGCGGCTGATTGGTTTGTGTAAAGACTAAGAATAAATTACTTAATCTCTGCCTCTGCGCCAGCTTCCTTCAGCTCAGCGACCATCTTCTCAGCGTCTTCCTTGGAGACAGCTTCCTTCAGGGTCTTGGGGCAGTTGTCAACCAGATCCTTAGCGTCCTTCAGGCCCAGGCCGGTAATGGCGCGGACAACCTTGATGACGTTCAGCTTGGAAGCGCCGGCATCCTTCAGGATGACGTCGAACTCGGTCTTCTCTTCAGCAGCTTCAGCAGCACCGCCAGCAGCGGGAGCAGCAACAGCAGCAGCAGCGGCGGAAACGCCAAAAACTTCCTCCAGGGTGTGAACCAGATCGGACAGTTCCAGAACGGTCAGGCCCTTAACTTCCTCTACGAGAGCAGTGACTTTTTCACTAGCCATTGTAATATCCTCCTAAAAATTGTTTGATGTGTGTTTATTTACGTGTAATTAAGCTTCAGCATTCTCTGCGGGAGCTTCGGCCTCAGCAGCGGGAGCCTCAGCGGCTTCTGCGGCAGGTGCCTCAACAGCTTCTTCAGCTGCAGGTGCTGCTTCTACAGCAGCGGGAGCGGGTATCTCGCCACCTTCTTCCTTCTTGATCCGGATCTGATCCAGAACGAAGGCCAGGCTGGAGATAGGTGCCAGGAAGGTACCAAGTACAGAAGCAACCAGAGCGTTCTTGCTGGGCAGCTCACCGAAGCCATTGAGCTCGGCAGCGGACAGAACAGAACCCTCAACGACGCCACCCTTGATGGACAGCGGCAGCTTGTTCTTCTTGGCGAACTCGCATACGATACGAGCGGGAGCGATGGGATCGCCGGTGGTGCTAGCCATTGCGGTAGTACCGTTGAGAACCTCAGTGAAGTCGTAGCCGTTTTCCTTGGCTGCGAACCGGGTCAGAGTGTTCTTAACAACGGAGTACTCAACACCAGCATCATGGAACTGCTTACGCAGAGCGTTATCCTGAGCAACAGTAATACCCTTGTAGTCAACAAAAACCACGGAAGTAGCTTCCTTGATCTTGACGGCCAGAGCATCAACAACGGCTTTCTTGCTCTCAAGAACCTTTGCGTTGGGCATGTGTTTCACCTCCGAAAATAAAAAGTGTCTTCCTGCCAGAAGACAGAAAGACACGCAAACAACATTTTGTTAAACGCACCTCGGTAGGATTTACCGCTTTCGCGACCTACTGTCTTTGGCAACTCTTGGATTATACTAGACAAATATCTGTTTGTCAATACCTATTTTGTAAAAATCCCGGTATTTTTGGTAAAACCCCCGGAAGGCGGATGCCATCCGGGGGTTATTGCAGCAAATTAGTTGCCGTACTTGGAAGTATTGACCTTCACGCCGGGGCCCATGGTGGAAACCACGGTGCAGGACTTGATATACTGACCCTTTGCTGCAGCGGGCTTAGCCTTCACAACAGCGGCCATCAGGGTGTCCATGTTCTCGGTCAGCTTCTCAGTGCCGAAGGAAACCTTGCCGATGGGGCAGTGGATGATGTTAGTCTTGTCCAGACGGTACTCAACCTTACCGGCCTTGATCTCCTGAACAGCGGTGCTGACATTGGGAGTCACGGTACCAGCCTTGGGAGAGGGCATCAGACCCTTGGGGCCCAGAACCTTACCAAGACGGCCAACCACACCCATCATGTCGGGAGTGGCGACAACAACGTCGAACTCAAACCAGTTTTCTTTGGTAATCTTCTCAACCAGCTCCATACCGCCGACATAGTCAGCGCCTGCAGCCTGAGCTTCCTCGACCTTGGCGTCCTTTGCGAAGACCAGAACGCGAGCGGTCTTACCGGTGCCGTTGGGCAGAACCACGGCACCACGGACCTGCTGGTCTGCATGACGGGAGTCAACACCCAACTTGATGTGCAGCTCAACGGTCTCGTCGAACTTTGCGGAAGCACCCTTCACGACCAGATCCAGGGCTTCGGTGGGATCATACTGAACAGAGCGGTCAATCAGCTTGGCGCTCTCCTTATACTTTTTGCCTCTAAACACTTGTTATATCCTCCTTATAGTGGTGATGCGGAAAAAACCTCCCACATTTCCGGGTCAAACTTCCCGGATAAGCAAATATCTAATTAGTCAACAACGACGACGCCCATGGAGCGGCAAGTGCCGGCAACCTGGCTCTCAGCAGCCTCCAGAGTGGGGCAGTTCAGGTCGGGCATCTTGGTCTTGGCGATCTCAGCAACCTGAGCCTTGGTGATGGTGCCAACCTTGGTCTTGTTAGGAACGCCGGAACCCTTGTCCAGGCCGATAGCCTTGGTGATCAGCAGGGGGGTAGGGGGAGTCTTGGTAATGAAGGTGAAGCTGCGGTCGGCGTAAACAGTGATGACCACGGGGATCTTGTAACCTTCCATATCCTTGGTACGGGCGTTGAACTCCTTGATAAATGCAGCGATGTTAACACCGTGCTGGCCCAGAGCGGGGCCGACAGGGGGAGAAGCGGTAGCCTTAGCGGCGTTGATCTGAAGCTTGATAATACCAGTGACTTTCTGTGCCATTATAAGCACCTCCTGAATATATTGTGGTAGTATGCGCCATGCGCATTTTTTGCGGGGTATTACCCCTCCCACGTTCCGACCGAAAGAAATCGGTCCGATGCGTTTACTGGGAAATGACCTCTACCTGATCGAGTTCAAACTCGACGGCGGTCTCACGGCCAAACATAGATACGATCACGCTGACCGCGTTTTTATCGACCTCAATGTCTTCCACCACGCCGGTGAAGGAGCTCAGAGGACCGTCGAGGATCCGCACGGTATCGCCAACTGCGTAGTTGACAACGATCTCGCGCTTCTCAACGCCCATCTGGTACACTTCCTCTTCGGTGAGGGGAGTGGGGTCGTTGCTGGAGCTGCCGACAAAGCCGGTGACTCCGCGGATGTTACGGATGACATGCCAGGTATCATCGCTGTAGACCATCTTCACCAGCACATAGCCGGGGTAGACTTTGCGGTCATAGGTCTTGCTGACACCGGAATCGGTGATCTCGGTAACGGTCTCCAGAGGAATGGAGATGTCCAGGATCTGATTGTGCAGCTGACGGCTTTCCACGGTCTTCTCGATGGTGGCCTTGACAGTGTTTTCGTAACCGGAGTAGGTATGGACTACATACCATTTTGCAGTTTCTGCCATAACTTGTTACCTATCAGAACAGGTTGATCAGAGCAGTGATGCCGGTCTGAGCAACGAAGTCGAACAGCCAGATGAAAGCGCCGATGACAACAACGCATACAACGACGATCAGGGTGTTCTTGGCGACCTGCTTGGGGGTGGGCCATACGACCTTCTTCAGCTCGCTGCGGAGCTCACGGAAGTACTTGCGGACACGGCCCCAGGTTCTCTTGAACCAGTTTTCCTTCTTGACTTCTGCCATGATTTGCCGGCCTCCTTACTTGGTCTCGTTGTGAGTAGTGTGCTTTCTGCAGAATCTGCAGTACTTCTTCATTTCGAGACGGTCAGGGTCGTTCTTCTTGTTCTTCATGGTGTTGTAGTTTCTCTGCTTGCACTCGGAGCATCTCAAAGTGACTTT
>JAZOBL010000027.1:0-37227 GCA_045595945.1 Faecousia sp. | reverse complement strand
AAGAGAACTGAGTAAAAAGCTGGATTGCGAACCGCTGGCGTTCCTTGCGGACCGTCCAGCCCTTCGCCGGAAATTCTGCGATGCGGCAACCGATGCACTGCGCCTCTCCCGTCTGGAATGCATGGGCTATACCGCTGATGCACTGGAATTCATCGATCCCGAGGATACGCCGAAAAATATCATGCTCCGCGCCTACAGACAGCGCAGTTTCTCTCCCGACAGCGCAAAAATCCGGAAACTGCGTGAGCGGTACACCGCCGATTACCGTTTCCTCTGCGGAGAGGATCCTGCTCCGCTGCCGGAATAACTGAATTGAAAACTTCCCGCTATGCGGGTACATACGAGGTTATTATGAACACAACAGAGCTGCTTGCAACCATTTCCGACGCATATCTTCCGAAGGAAGACCGTCTGGAAGCATTGAAATCCCTTGCGGAGATGATCCGCGCCGGTGAGATCAAACCGGATGCAGAGGGAAGCTGGGTGAATAATCATATCCATACCACCTATTCCTTCTCCCCGTATTCTCCCACGGCTGCCGTCTATGCCGCCCGTATGGAGGGCCTTTGCACCGCCGGTATCATCGACCATGATTCCATCTCCGGCGCACGGGAGTTTTTGGAGGCTGCCGAGATGGTGGGTATGCCTGTTACCATCGGTATGGAGGCAAGAATCACCATGGACGGCACCCGTATGGAAGGTCGCCGCACCAACAACCCCGATCAGGTGGGCGTCAGCTACATGACCATTCAGGGTGTGCCTCACGATAAGATCGATACCCTCACCGAGTTCTTTAAGCCCTATCAGGCTGCCCGTCACGCCCGTAACCGGAAGATGATCGAGAGGATCAATACACTGGTTGGCGTGGAGCTGGACTATGACCGGGATGTTCTGCCCCTGTCTATGGCGGCAGAGAATGGCGGCGTCACTGAGCGTCACCTGATGTACGCGCTGGCCATTGAGCTGGTGGAGCAGGTAGGCAAGGGCCAGGGCATGATCGACAAGCTGACCGAGGTGGGCATGAACCTGTCCGAGAAACAGAAGACCATGCTGCTGGACACGGAGTATCCCTTCTACGAGTATGACGTGCTTGGTATGCTGAAGGGCACTTTCGTTCCCAAGATCTTTATCGATGCTACCGACGAGTGCCCCAAGCTCGCCGATATGGTAAAGCTGTGCAATGAGATCGATGCGTTCCTGTGCTACGCATATCTGGGTGACGTGGGTGAGTCCGTTACCGGCGATAAGAAGGCGCAGAAGTTCGAAGATGACTACATTGAGGAAGTGTTCGAGTGTCTGAAGGAAGAAGGCGTCAAGGCTGTCACCTATATGCCTACTCGTAACACACCTGCTCAGCTGGAACGGCTGCGCAGCCTTTGCGATCAGTACGGTATGTTCCAGATCTCCGGTGAGGACATCAACTCTCCCCGGCAGATCTTCGTGATCAAGGCTATGGAGAATCCCATGTTCCAGAACCTGATCGATGCCACCTGGAAGCTGATCGAACACGAGGAAAATACCTAATTTACATACTATTTTGGAGGAATTTGATTATGAAGACCAAAGCAGTTAGAATCTATGGTAAGAACGACCTGCGTCTGGAAGAGTTTGCTCTGCCCGAGGTAGGCCCCGATGACGTACAGGTCCGCGTTGTCTCCGACTCCGCATGTATGTCCACCTACAAGGCAGCTCTGGAGGGCGGCGACCACAAGCGCGTTCCCAGCGATTGCGCCACCAATCCCACCATCGTAGGCCACGAGTTCTGCGGCGACAACGTTGCTGTTGGCGAGAACTGGAAGCACAAGTACAAGGTGGGCGATAAGTTCTCCATCCAGCCCGCCCACTTCTACAAGGGCTCTCAGCTGGCTCCCGGCTACTCCTACAACTTCTGCGGCGGCAACTCCACCTACAGCAACATTCCTATCGAGACCCTGCTGGCCGACTGCCTGCTGCCCTACAACTCCGATACTTATTACTACGGCTCTCTGGCTGAGCCTCTGAGCTGCGTCATCGGTACTTTCCATGCCATGTACCACACCAAGGCCGGTTCCTATGTCCATGAGATGGGCATCAAGGAGGGCGGTAAGATGGCTCTGCTGGCTTCCGTTGGCCCCATGGGTCTGGCTGCCATCGACTATGCTATCCACTGCGATCGCCGTCCTTCTCTGCTGGTGGTCACCGATATTGATGAGGCCCGCCTGGAGCGCGCTGCTTCCATCTACACCGTGGAAGAGGCTGCCAAGTACGGCATTGAGCTGCACTATGTGAACACTCGCATGGAGAACGCCACCGCTTACCTGCGTGAGCTCACCGGTGGCACCGGCTATGACGATGTGGTTTGCTTTGCTCCTGTCAAGCCTGTTATCGAGCAGGCTGACGACATTCTGGGCTTCGACGGCTGCCTGAACTTCTTCGCAGGCCCCACCGATTCCCAGTTCAAGGCGCCCTTCAACTGGTACAATGTACACTATCTGTACACCCATGTGGTTGGCACCTCCGGCGGCAACACTAATGATATGCAGGAAGCCATCGAAATGATGAATGCAGGTAAGTTGAATCCCTCCGCGCTGGTCACCCATATCGGCGGCCTGAACGCGGTGATTGACACCGTGCTGAACCTGCCCTCCATCCCCGGTGGCAAGAAGCTGATCTACAACCACATCGACCTGCCTCTGACTGCAATCGCAGACTTTGAGGAAGCCGGCAAGACCGATCCTATGTTCGCAGAACTGGACCGTCTGTGCAAGGCAAACAACGGCCTGTGGAATCCCGAAGCAGAGAAGTACCTGCTGGCCAATGCCAAGAAGAACTAAACGAAACACTTTGGAACACGCTCCTTTCGGGGCGTGTTCTTTTTGTTTACAAGGAAGTCTTGGTATGCTATGATATGCTTAATTTAAGGTTTAAGGGGGTATCCGCATGTCCAAGTATGATGCCTGGGGCTGTGAAGTTCAGAATCCCATACTGATTCCCGGGGAGCAGATCCTCTGGCAGGGCAAGCCCAAGAAGAACGCGTTTATTCTCAATAAAGTGCTGACAATGCTACCCATCGCCATTATTTGGCTGGGTTTTGATTCTATGATTTTTGGAGCATTTTCAACTGCAGGTAGCATGGGCGGTATTTTGATGCTATTTCTTATCTTTCATTTGATGCCGGTGTGGATCTGGCTGTACAATGCCTTGACCGCCGCCAAAAAATGGAAAAATACCGTGTATTATGTGACCGACCGACGGATCATCATCCAGACCGGTTTTCTGGATGCGGAGCTCCAATCTGTGTACTATAAGGAGATTCGGGACGTAAATCTGCGGATCGGACTGATTGATAAGCTGCTGGGTGTTGGAGATATTTACTTTGACCTGGGCACGTATTATCACAACGGCAAGACCCGGGTCAACCGCCGCTCTTTTTTGGATATTGCGCAGCCACACCAGGTGTATACCCGTGTGCAGAAGATCATTCTGGATATGCAGGCGGACATCGAGTTCCCCAATGCCTACCGCCCCGAGGAAAATCCGGGCTACAATACCCACTACAGAGGTTAGTAATTAGAAGAAATTCAAAAAATGTTAAAAGTTGCAGGATTGAAGGCTTTGGAAATTTGCGGTATAATAGGCGGGTAACGTCGAAAGGGTGAAAAGCATGAAGAAGACCAGGACCTATCCGCTATACAGAATCCTTAGATGGTTTGTTTGGTTGTTTTATCCCAAAATGCAGGTGGAGGGAGTGGAGAATCTGCCTGCGGAGCCGGCTCTGGTGGTGGCAAACCATGCCCAGATGAACGGCCCGATTGCCTGTGAGCTGTATTTCCCGGGAAATCGCTATACTTGGTGCGCCGGCCAGATGATGCACCTAAAGGAAGTGCCCGGTTATGCATATGAAGACTTTTGGTCCGGCAAACCCAAATGGCAGCGCCCGTTTTTTAAGCTGCTGTCGTACTTGATTGCGCCTCTTGCCACCTGCGTGTTCAACAATGCCAATACCATTGGGGTTTACCGGGATACCCGGGTGATCACCACCTTCAAAAATACGGTAAAGTGCCTTCAGGAGGGTGCCAAGGTTGTGGTTTTCCCTGAGTGCTACACAGAACACAATCAAATCGTCCATGCCTTTCAGGAGAATTTTGTGGACATCGGAAAACTCTATTACAAGCGTACCGGAAAGGCGCTACCCTTTGTGCCCATGTATATCGCGCCGGATCTGAAGAAAATGGTCATCGGCAAACCGGTATCTTTTTGTTATGATACGCCCATTGGGGAAGAAAAGGCAAGGATTTGTACATATCTCATGGACGCCATCACAGAGCTTGCCTGCAGCCAGCCCCTGCATACGGTGGTGCCGTACCCGAATGTCCCCAAACGCCAGTACCCGAAAAACAGATTGTAAGAGGAGAACAGATCATGAAACAACCGGTTGTGGACTACCGAAAGCTGAGACTTTCCAATCTCAGATCCCCGGAGTATTCCCATTTGCTGTGGCTTCTGGGGTGGGTAGGCTATTTTATTCTGTATTTTCTGACAGAGAATCTGATCCCCGCAGAGAAATGCCATCCTGTCTGGTGTCCGCTGGATGATATTGTTCCGTTTTGTGAAGGGTTTGCAATCGCGTATGTATTTTGGTATGCGCTGATCGTCATCTCTCTTGTTTACTTCGCACTGTATCACCCGGATAACTTCCGGAATCTGCAGAAGTATATTATCATTACCCAAGTGGTTGCCATGGCGGTTTATATCCTGTATCCCACCCGACAGGATCTGCGCCCCACAGAGTTCCCTCGAGACAATGTGCTCACAGCGCTTATGGGAATGATCTATTCCTTCGATACCAATACCGGTGTGTGCCCCTCACTGCATGTGGCCTATTCTCTGGGCATCGCCTCGACTTGGCTGCGGGAGAAATCCGCCTGCCTGGCCTGGAAGATATTTGTGGTGGTGGCGGTGGTGCTGATCTGCCTGTCGGTGGCGTTTGTCAAGCAGCACTCTGTGGTGGACATTTTTGCCGCCATTCCGGTGTGTATCCTGGCTGAATATTTGGTATTCTTCCGAAAAAAGAAAAAAACAGCATAAGAAAAACCCGTGGGAGCAATTCCACGGGTTTTTATGTTACAGCAGGGGAATGCCTGCCAGCTCGCATTTTTTCAAAGTCTTTTCATCCCAGACACTGGATTGGACCTCACCGATGTGGGCGCAGCCCAGCATCAGCATGGCAAGTCTTGACTGACCGATACCGCCGCCGATGGTAAGGGGTAGCTGCCCGGACAGCAGCATTTTATGGAAGGGAAGCTCCCGCCGGTCGTTACACCCGGAGGCGGTCAGCTGCCGGTCCATAGCCTCCGCATCCACACGGATACCCATGGAGGAGATCTCCAAGGCCCGGTCCAGCACTGCATCCCAGAAGAAAATATCACAGTTTAAGTTCCAGTCATCGTAGTCAGGGGCCCGCCCGCCGTGGGGCTTACCGGAACGGAGCTTGCCGCCGATCTGCATGATACAGGCGGTGTGGTGCTCACGGACATAGGCATTTTCCCGTTCAGCGCCATCTAAGTCCGGATACAGATCCTCCAGCTCCTGAGTTGTGATGAAGGAGATATCCCGGCACAGCTCTGTCCGCAGCTGTGGGAAGCGCACATGGAGCCGGTCGTTCGTGTCACAGATGGCGCGGACGATAGCCTTGACGATCAGCTGTAAATAGTCCAGATTCCGGTTTTCAGCGGTAATGATCTTTTCCCAGTCCCACTGATCCACATAAATGGAGTGGATGTTGTCCAGCTCCTCATCCCGGCGGATGGCATTCATGTCCGTATACAGACCCTGCCCGATACCGAACCCGTACCGCTTCAGCGCCAGCCGCTTCCACTTGGCAAGGGAATGGACGACCTCTGCATCCATGCCCACAGCGGGAATATCAAAGCTCACAGGCCGCTCAAAGCCGTTCAGATTATCGTTCAAACCGGATGCATCGGTAACAAACAGGGGAGCGGACACCCGCTTCAAATTCAGTGCGCCAGCAAACTCCTCCTGAAACGCCTCTTTTATGTAGGCTATGGCTCTCTGGGTTTCATAGGCATCCAGCGGCGGCCGGTAGCCTGCGGGAATATAAACCGTATTCATGATAACCGCGTCCTTTCCGTGGAACATATATGTTACTATTCTATTCTTTTTTTTAATAAAATCAAGTATAAAATGAAAGGCAGCCACCTGTTGTCGGTGGCTGCCATAGAAATCATGTTAGGGGATCAATTGCCAAGGGTATTTCCGGTCGGAGGAGGAGTCCTCCTGCATGGCCTGCTGGATCTGCTCTCCCACGGTGATCTCCAGCTCCAGGGTGCCACCCTGCCGATAGACGGTCAGCTTCAGGATATCTCCGGGAGCAGCCGCTTGCACTAGCCGCACCAGATCGCTTTTACCGGTGATGGCCTGGCCGTTGATCTGAGTGATGATATCATTGACTCGGAGGCCTGCTTTGGCGGCAGGACCGTCCTCCACGATATTCCGCACGGCTGCGCCCTCCGGCAGCCCGTAGCTTTGGGTCTCAGCGCTGACATCAGTTATGGAGACGCCGATATAGGGTTTGACGATATACCCCTTTTCGATAATACTCTCCACCGCATCCCGGATCTGATTGATGGGGATGGCAAAGCCGATGTTATCAATGGAAGCGCCGGAGGAACTGCTGGAATACTTGGCATTGGTGATGCCTACAACCTCTCCGTAGAGGTTAAACAGAGCGCCACCGGAGTTGCCGGAATTGATGGCACAGTCTGTCTGCAGCAGATTCATGGTGGCGCCATTGGACATGGTGATCTCCCGATCCTTGGCGCTGATGGCACCGGAGGTCAGGGAGAAGGTCAGCTCACCCAGGGGATTTCCGATGGCAACCACACTTTCGCCCACATTCAGCTGATCGGAGTCACCCAGAATCACCGGCGTCAGATGTTCTGCTTCGATTTTCAATACCGCCAGATCGTGGCTTTCATCATACCCCAGCAGAGCTGCCGGATAAGACTCGCCGTTATACAGGGAAACAGTGATAGAATCGGAATTTTCGATCACATGGAAATTTGTCAGAATATGACCCGTATCGCTGAAAATAAATCCGGAGCCGGCTGCGGCAGAGGTGGTCTGATACCCCCAGTAGTTGGTGGTTATGGAGGTGGTGATGCCTACGGTGGAATTCACATTGGCGGCATACACCTCCGCAGGGGTCATTATTTTTCCGGGGTTGGTCTGCACCGTTTCAATGACCGCTTGCTCTCGGTTACTTTCCAGAACATGGACGATCTGTTGTTGGGTTTGGGAGGGGATATCCGCCTTTTGCAACCAATTTCCTCCCAAATAGATGCTGCCGGCGCCTACGATCCCGCCCAGCAAGGCGCATACAAGGGCCAAAGCCACAACAGAGCCGGTACGCATTTGCTTTTTCGGCTTGGAAACAGGTTTGGCGTAATGATATTGGAAACTGTCGTCCCAGGGGAAGGAATTGTTGTTCTCGTTTTCTTGCATGGTGATCCACTCCTTTTTTTTCTTAGTGTACCGCCGATTCCTGAACAGATACTGAAAAAACAGAAAACGAATTGTAAACTCAATCCAAAAACGGTAAACAATGTGTAAACACATACTGTCCAAAGGGTACGAAAACTGTCCTTCATGGGCAGAAATATGTCTGCCGCTACTTGACATTTTCCTCCAGCCGTGTTACAATGCCAGAAACCGATGAGGAAGAGTGAGTAAGCTTTATTTCCTCTCACCCAGAGAGTCGCAGATGGTGGGATTGCGGCAGAGAGTATAGAGCCCAATGGACTTCCGAGGGCAAGCGGAACAGGGCAGACCCTTAGTATGTGCGCCGGAGCAGACCCTCCGTCAACAAAGGTCAGCATATGTCAGTATGCGTAAAGTGGGCGCTTTTGCGTCAAGCCGGGTGGCACCGCAGGAATTACAGTCCTGTCCCAGCTCATAACTGGGGCAGGATTTTTGTTTGCCCCGCATTTCAGAAAGGAGAAGGAAACAATGTCAGAAAAGAAAATTCCCTACAAGATCTATCTGGAAGAGAGCGAGATGCCTACCTCTTGGTACAATCTCCGGGCGGATATGGTAAACAAGCCTGCGCCCTTGCTGGATCCCCAGACCCATAAGCCCATGACGGCGGAGGATCTGGCCCCTGTGTTTTGTGATGAACTGATCCGGCAGGAACTGGACGACACCACAGCATATTTTGAGATCCCCGAGGAGATCCGGAATTTCTATAAAATGTACCGTCCCGCGCCTTTGGTACGGGCGTACTGCCTGGAGGAGAAGCTCCAGACCCCCGCCAAGATCTACTATAAGTTCGAAGGCAACAACACCAGTGGTAGCCATAAGCTGAATTCTGCCATTGCCCAGGCCTATTATGCCAAGCAGCAAGGTCTTACCGGCGTGACTACCGAGACCGGTGCCGGTCAGTGGGGCACTGCCCTGAGTATGGCCTGCGCCTATTTGGGTCTGGATTGCAAGGTGTACATGGTAAAGGTCTCTTATGAGCAGAAGCCCTTCCGCCGGGAGGTTATGCGTACTTATGGCGCTTCTGTCACACCCAGCCCCTCTATGGAGACGGCTGTGGGTAGAAAGATCAACGCCGAGCACCCCGGCACCACCGGCAGCCTGGGCTGTGCCATCTCCGAAGCGGTGGAAAAAGCAACCTCCTTGCCCGGCTATCGGTATGTACTGGGCAGCGTGCTCAACCAGGTCATGCTGCACCAGACCATCATCGGTCTGGAGACCAAGGCGGCTATGGATAAATATGACATTCAGCCGGACATCATTATTGGCTGTGCCGGCGGTGGCTCCAATTTGGGCGGCCTGATCGCTCCGTTTATGGGAGAAAAGATTCGGGGCGAGGCTGACTACCGGATTATCGCTGTAGAGCCGGAGACCTGCCCCAGCTTCACCAGAGGCAAGTTTGCCTATGACTACTGCGACACCGGCATGGTCTGCCCTCTGTCCAAGATGTATACCCTGGGAAGTGGCTTTATCCCCGCGGGCACCCATTCCGGCGGCCTGCGGTACCACGGCATGAATTCCACTCTGTCCCAGCTGTATCATGACGGCCTGATGGAGGCGATCTCCGTGCCCCAGACCGAAGTGTTCCAAGCAGCAGAGGAGTTTGCCAGGGTGGAGGGCATTTTGCCTGCTCCCGAAAGCTCCCATGCCATCAAGGTGGCCATTGATGAGGCCTTGAAATGCAAGGAAACCGGCGAGGAAAAGACTATTCTCTTTGGCCTTACCGGCACTGGCTACTTCGATATGATGGCCTATGAAAAGTTCCACGACGGGAAAATGGTGGACTACGCACCCACCCAGGAGGAACTGGAAAAGGGATTCAGCTACCTGCCTGAAATGGACTGATTACAAAGCTTGTCGAATTTTTTGCTTGTAAAGCACTGGCATTTTTTTGTATACTAAAACGGTGAAAGGAAAAGAGAAGGTTTAACCATGCTTAAAAGAAGATTTTCTCTTATGTTGTGCCTGCTTCTGGTTCTGAGCCTGCTGTTTACTGCCTGTGGCGGAGTAGGTACCCAGCCCACCGACGGCACTACCGCCCCGATCGAAACCACCACCGGTGCGGTTGAAACCACCACCGGCACAGAGGAAACCACCGAACCCATAGAGGAAATACCTTCCCTCGATATTGACATTACGGCGTATACCATTGTTGTGCCTGCGGCTGCAAGCGACTATGAGCGCAATGCTGCCAAGTACGTACAAAGAGAGATCATACGAAGAACAAAGGCTGTGCTTCCCATTGTGAAGGACTCCGAGGCAGTAACTGAGAATGAAATTCTCATCGGTGATACCAATCGGGAGCTGTCTCAGACCACAATGCAGACCGAAACCAGCGGGCTGGAGTATGTGGTCAATTGCGACGAAAAGGCAATTGCCCTGTATGGCGAGCAATTTGTGATCGCCGCGGCGGCATACCACTTTATTGATGCCTACTTTGACGGAACGACCTTTAACGGAAGAATTCCCGTGGAGCCGACGGTATATACCCCCACACCCAAGAAAGCAAACAATTACTTTATTCTGATCGGCGACGGTATGGGTGAGAACCATACGCTGCTGTTTGATAAGTATGACGCTACCACAGCTGAGGGTAGTGACGGAGAGGATCTGTTCTATGGGTATCTTTTGCCGAATCAGGGCAAGATCATCACCGACTCCTTGAGCGGTACCACCGATTCTGCCGCAGCAGCAACAGCGCTGGCTACGGGCTTTACAACGATCAACGGCTATGTGGGTATTGACTCGGGGCGCAATGACTTGAAATCCCTGACAGAGTTAGGCAACGAGTTGGATTTCAAGACCGCAGTCATGTCCACCGAGGTTTCCACGGGGGCTACGCCTGCAGGCTTCAGTGCCCATGTGACAAGCAGAAATGACGCCAACGGTATCTTGGAAGACCAGGCACTGCTGACGGATACCGTAATCAACTGCGGTTTGGAGGAGATAGAAGAATACCCAGCGGATGATATCGTACGGGAACAACTGGATGAACTGAAAAATGACAAGGGTATCTTCATGATGTATGAGGAGGCCTATATCGATAAGCACAGTCACAATAATGATATGGATAGTGCATTTGGTACAGTGGTAAGGTTCAATCAGGTGATCGGCGCTTTCATGGAATACACCTTCTACAATCCCAATACAGTTGTGATCATCACCGCCGACCATGAGACAGGCGGCCTGACGATTGATGATGCCGGTGAATTTAGCTATACCACCAATCAGCATACCAACAGCAAGGTAAATATTTTCGCCTACGGCGTGGGCACAGAAATGTTTAACGGACAGGAGATGCAAAACATCGAGATCCCGAAGTTTGTCTCCTCCTGCTGGGGCGTTACGGACTTTGGCGATTATTCCAAATAACGAAAATGGGCATGCCGTCACGCAGACGGCATGCCCAATTAAAACCCATCCGTCAGCCTAGCTACCGGATGGGTTTTTGGCACCCCGGAGAGGACTCTAACCTCCGACCTGCCGCTTAGGAGAAACGATTATCCCGTTTTTCTAATAATAATCGTCCCAAATGGTATCAGAAAGTACAAAGTCTGGGGCAAATTCCAAACTTTTTAATCCAGGTCGTGTTAGCAGATATCAGCCATTTCATATAGTCCAAAACAGTCCTGTTAGCAAATTGTTAGCAAAAAACATAAAATCCTCGACCGTCGCCACATGCAAAACGCGACCCTATAAAGCAGCTCTTGTATATCACAGGAGCTGCTATTTTTATATTTAGCCTGCCCGATGTAATCCCAATCCGTTTCTGAACTGTATGACCATCCTGATGCTGCGTTGCCGCTTTTTGAAGGGCACAAAGCCCATCTGCAAAGCTTGCGCCTTGCCTCAGAACAGTCATGCAGCTCAGAAATCTACGACCCAAGCGGAATGGATGGTTGGCTCAGGCGAGATTTTAAGAAGCCGATGGGCTAGCGCCCATCAATGAGTGAAATATTGTCTGAGCCGATCAGACACCCGCTTGGGCGGATTGGGATTATATCGGTCAGGCTAAGAAAGGAGAAAATGCAATGAAATGTTTACGGAAGTATAAGTGGGTCAAATTGCCCCGGAAAGAGATGCCGGAACTAAAAGGACGGCTGGGCTATTGGCTGAAGCTTGCTGAGAGCGCAGCCTTCCGCAAGGGTATTAGCACCTACTGCGGCCACAAGAACCCTGTAGAGCCCGGAATGTGGGCCGGTGGCATTGTGGGGGTAAAGGCCATTCTGGGCGTTAGAAGCCGTGCTAAAGCCTTTCAGATACTGGATCATCTGAAGACCTTGGGATACCTGACCTATTCACTGGATTCTGAGACCAAGCTGCTAACCTACCAAATTGCCGATTGGGTGATGGAATGCACCGGTGAGGAATGCATGGACGGCGCTGTATACGCCACGCCCGGTTACGGGTTTCTTTGCATGCCCAGAGATATCACCGAGCGTCTTGCTGAACAAGGTTACAAGTTTGATGTGGCAGATGCCTGGTTGGATCTGTGGTGTCACACCGTGTTCCGTGATTATGGCAATGCATTTTCTTTCCTTTCACCTGTGGTCCAATATGGCAAGTATGGCTCTATGCTGACCCTGGAAACCCTGGATAAGCGCTGGGGCTGGGAGAAGACCAAGGTATGGCGTTTCTTCAGAGACCATGCGACTTGTTTCCAGCTCTACCGTTTGCCTAATTCCTACGGATGCGTGATCTACAGCCGGTTTTACCCTACCTGCGATGAGATCCAGATGCCGGAGAAAGAAGCCGTTATGCGTATTTTCCACGCAATACTCATTCGTGCCCAAAATACGCATACCGAGGGTACTCGTAATGAGAAGGGCAACCGCTACACCGCGTGGAAGAGCCGCCGTGTTATCAAAGCGCTGGAGGAGCGTGAGCAAAACCAGTATGGGGAAACTGCGCCTATTCAGAATAAGTCTGGAGTTAGCGTTGCACTTTCTGCCCTATATAACGCGCGTGTAGTTTTCTCTTGTAGGAACTGTAAGAATTGTTGGAATTGTATTAATGCCTGCCCAGGTAATTATAAGGGACGACCTAAACCGAAGATAGAGAAGCAGTACACACCTGGAGACCTAAACGCATTTTTTGAATTAGATAGGAGGAATCCGTATGACGGAGAAATCGTATTTTCATATGCAACTGGATAGCACCATCCGGGAGACTGAGAAGCTTTTGAAGATGTTGCGCACCATTGGCGAGAGCCGGGATCTGGAAAATGCACTACAGATGTCTGTTACCGCAGCAAAGATCTCAGAAGGTGTCGCATTGAAGACCAGAGCTTTACCTGCCCATACCGGTCATCCAAAGGCTGAAAGGATGGTTCAGGAGGCTATCACTGAGGCTGTTCCGGTAGATATCAGACTCACAGAAGAAGGCTGGTTTTATCTGCGTATGCCCATTTTGCTACCCCGTAAAGAGAAGTCTCCACGCACCTATCTGCGTGGATTCCTGTACCCGGCTTTAGCTGCCTTTGCCCGGGAAAGACCGCCCATCCGTTACCGGGACTGCGTGATGATCTTCCGGCATATCTATGATCGAAGCCGTCCGGAACGGGAATATCGGGACCATGATAACATTGAACTGAACACCGTGGTGGATGCTGTGGCTATGTTTTTTTCTGGTGGACGATACCCCCTTTGAGTGCCGGCATTACTACTGCAGTGTGGTAGGCGATGAAGAATCCACAGAGGTGTTTATCGTTCCCCGAAATGAGTTTGGTGTATGGCTTTCACAGGAGAAAAACATACGGAAGTCAAATAACGAGAATCTGCCGGAAAAGGCCAAAAAAGAATCGTAAATCCGAGCATTTTTACGTAAGTTCAGATGACGTATAAATTAAAAACCAAAAAGTCGTTGTGTCGCAACACTTTTTCCACACCCCTTCAGCACTGGATTTAGGCCAGGAGGCGAGTCTCAGTGCCTGAATACAAACGATTCCTATGGAGGTAGAAAATGATTACGATCAGACCGGGCAGTCATGTCCACACCTTGCTTTCAATACTGCCCTTCGTGGGGGAATACCCAATGTCCGCACTGAGACTCTTAGGCTCCGTCCGGTCCTACAAAGACCTGATTCGCAAGCTCACTCAAGTTCAAGAGTTTCGCTTTCCGGATTCAGATGAGCGCTTTACCTGCCGCCTTCTGAATGTGTGTGGGAGGGGCAATCGAAAGACCGTCCGTTTCCATAAGAGTGCACTACCCATGCTCAAAAGGTGGGATGAGGATATGTACAGCCTCTATATGGAGGAATACGATAACCACAACTTCTCCGGTAATGCCCGTCATGTGAGCCGAAACCACTTACTGGCGGAAACGGCAGTGATGTGCTTGAAGGCCGGTATCGAGGTGAACCCACTGGATACACCGGACATGTGGGAGGAGGAAATCAAAAACCTTCAATGCACCACCCCTTACTTCTATTTCGCCAGAGAGATCAAGCGAGTTTATGAAGACGAACTGAATAAGATCCGTTATACAAGACTTGCCGGTATGATAACTTTTTGGAATGGCGTTTATGTTGTGTATAACCTGCGTGATGAGATGCCGAAATGGATAGCAGATGGTGAGACAAAAATACTGTGGCACATGGAGTCAATGTTTCATGCGTTACGGCAGGACTATCATCCGTTTCAGAAGGCGGCGTTGATGTTTGGTGCTGATTACAATATTGCGCTGGATCTGCTGCAGCAAATCAAGGAAACCAAGAAGCAGGACAATGGCTTTTTCAGGACATATCATCAAATGTTTTTTGTACCGATGGATGAATTTGGAGTGCGACTTCTTCGCTTGGTTACCTCTGTCAATTGGCGAGAAGAACTATTGTCTTCTTTGTTTGAACCGGAACAGTACACTGCATCCTGGGGATCTCTCCAGTTCGATGTGCTGATCGATGGGATAGAAACCTACTGCTTTTTGAATGGGGATATCCGGAATCTATTTCGTTTTCGGGAAACGATTTTAATGCACAGAGAGGGGGTGTCGTCAGGTAGCGCAATTGAGGGATACAAGATCATATGTTATCCGGAACAGCTTGCCTTTGTGCAGGAGTTTTTCGGCGACTTGGTGGAATATGCCACTGTATCCATGGACGAAGTGGAAAGAGTGCTGGAGCTTGATAGCCCCAGCCTAATTGAATAAAGAAGAGGAAACGGGAATACGAAACGCACTGAAATAAGACTCTTTCCAAATAACACTTGACTAAAGTACGCAAATATGCGTATAATATAGTCAAGGATGGTGAGACGTATGGGTCTGCGTGAATTAAGAAAGAACCGGAATCTGACGCAAAGGGAGCTAGCACAAATGAGCGGCGTCAATTTCCGGTCATTGCAGGATTATGAGCAAGGACATAAAAAACTGAGTTCTGCCAGCGGAGATATTCTGCTGCGGCTTAGCACAGTGCTTGGCTGTTCTACGGAGGAACTGCTGCTTGAGGCATTTGAAGGAGCGTCCATACTTCCTCATAATCAAATGAGTATAACGCAGATTCAAACCCAACAGCTTTTTTGCGAGAAATATAAAACTTCCGGACGCTGGGTTTGCAGTGGCTCGGTAGTTGCAACAATGTTTTATTACGCGGGAGAACAGTATATCCTGCCCTTCCGGGCGATCTTTGATGAAAAGCACTTGCCTTGGCTGAAGGAAGCAGCAGCTTTGCAGATGGAAGCAAAGATCGATGATATCCGGTTCTCCCAGACTGAAATGGAGGGATAAATATGCAGGAAACGATGTTTTACTTGATGCACCGGAATGATCCGGTTTGCACAGTTTCTATTGATCCGGTTACAGGCGCAATGCTCCGGGTATCCCAGAAAAGGGAGCAGGAGCTGCTGCCATTGGGTGGTGCGCTGGATGTACAAATGCTGCGCAAATGGTGGCAGCGGCGTGCTGTGCCGGTGGGACAGGGTAAGATCCAGCGAATCCTGGAGCAGATGGGTATCACAACACCCCAAGAGTACTTGGTTAAGAATTTGGGATTGAGTCTAACGGATCATTACTGGATCAAGCCTTTGGATATGGAGCTTGGCTGGGAGGATATTAATCTGTTCACCAATGACTTCCGAGATCCTGTGGGCGATATGCAGTTTGATGACGGTGCGTCACCCATTGAACTGCCGGAAAATGCATTTTCACCCAGTTCTTCAGTACAGGGCGAGCTGCGGAAGAAGTGGATCATAGCAGATGGCAAGCGGTGTCTGGTCAAGGGTAACCACGGCAGCCATTCTCAAGAGAGCCTTAACGAGGTGGTGGCAACACTTCTCCACAGCAGACAGAATAAACAACCCTTTGTTTCCTATAAGCCGATGAAAATGGACGATCATTCGCAAGTTTACTGTGTCTGCGAAAGCTTCACTTCCAACACTGTGGAGCTGATCCCGGCAATCGATGCGGTAGAGTCCAGGAAAAAGAATAATGCCACATCTATGTATGAACACTTCATTAGGGTGTGCGGTGAATGCGGCTTGGATGAGAGCGTTACCAGACCGTTTTTGGAGTACCAGATCCTAACGGATTACATCCTGACAAATACGGACCGGCATTTGAATAATTTCGGTGTCCTGCGGGATACGTCCACACTGAAATTTATCGGTATGGCACCCATCTTTGATTCCGGCAATTCTATGTTTTGGCAAAGCCCCAAGCTGCCCGAATATGATGACCTGCAGAGCATTCAGGTCAACAGCTTCCGTCAGACCGAAAAGGAACTGCTTGGCTATGTGACAAACAAGCATCTTGTGGATCTGGACAAGCTGCCAACTGCTGACGAACTGCGGCAGATCTACAGCGCGGATCCATTGATTCCCTGTGTCAATTCGATCATTATGGGCTATAACTGGAAGATCGATTTACTGGATGAATAAACGCCATTTTTGGTATGAAAAAACGTGCCAAAACTGCCTCAAAAATACGCCGAGGTAAATGGTAAAGTTTCAAAATTGGAAAAGCACTGTGGCTCTAAGGAAATCCGGTTTTTAAACTTGTCCGTTTCCAGTGGACAGAGCAGGCACGTGGAGGAAAATTCTCCAATTCAGAGGGCGCTGAGATAATGCCCAATTGACAGTGCTAAGATAAGCACGCACTTTCGAATGAGAGTGCGTGCTTTTGCTATTCACTTGAAATGTATTGTGCTCTTACAACTCAGCACACCCCGGCAGGCATAACATACAGCCACAATTCCAACAAAGAGAGGATGCTGTCCATAAGACGGCATTCTCTAAACTATTATTCTGTTTCTTCAGTACCATCAATAAGCGCATCGTAAGAAGTATCTAATGCTTTACGGATAGCACGAAGCTGGCTGACCTGAATGTGTTGCGTACAGCGTTCAATCTTAACAAGACATTCTCTTGTCATATCACATCCGTCAATTTGAAGCATTCTGACCAAGTCTGTTTGCCCGAGGCCTTTCGCTTTTCTTATTTTGCGGATATTCTCACCAATCCGATCATTCTGCTTAATCTTCTGTTCCATAAAGTCAACCCCTTCTTAGGACTTAAATTGGTCCATATGGGTTTATTTTATGAGTATATTGTGATACAATGGGACTGAAACTGGTCCACTTGCGCAAAATTGCAGATATGATGAGGGATTGTGATGAATTCTTGTTTCTTTATAGGTCATCGGGAAGCCAATGAGGGCTTGCTCCCCAGACTGGAATCAGAAATTGATCGGCTCATAGAGGAAGAGAATGTTCGCTATTTTTATGTAGGCGGGTACGGGGGCTTTGATCAAATCGCGGCAACGGCAGTAAAGCGTGCAAAGAAGAAATACCCGGACATCACCCTAATGCTGGTGCTGCCGTATCATCCAGCAGAGCGTCCAATCGAGAAGCCGCCTGGGTATGATGGGACCTATTATCCGGAAGGGTTGGAGAAGACGCCAAGGCCTTTTGCAATCGTTAAAGCAAATCAGATCATGGTAGATACCTGTGATTGGCTGATTTGCTATGTGCGTCACGGAGCCAGCAATTCCAGAAATCTATTGGAGTATGCACAGCGCCGAGAAAATAAAGGGCTTATACGGATAAAGAACATTTATAAGAGTGAAGGCGCATGGGAATAAATTGTCAGAAAAATTTCTGCTGATATATTGTAACAGATATCGAACATTTGCAATAATGTAGAAATGGTTCCGATACCTATACCCAAAATGCTAGGCAAAAAAGAAACACCTGACTGTCTGGTTAAAGTCAGTCAGATGCAAAACTTGCGTAGAACTATCTCTTCTACGAACATATACTATGCCTCATTATCTCTGGCATTATACCATTTTTCGACAGTATTTGTCAATAAAACGGGACCAGTTTTTGAATGGACTTTGAATATTTTATGAATTCGATATCATTCAGCATCCCAACAGGGCATTTACTGTGAATGTTGTCAAATACATTAGTGGTATGGTAAGGGGTCAAACTTTGCCTACATTATAATAAGAAAGGAGCAGCCTACTATGCCAAGACGAGGAGATAACATTCGCAAGCGCAAAGACGGAAGATGGGAGGCCCGATACACAAAGGATGAATATGGTGGTTCTTCTAAAAAGTATGGGTCAGTCTACGGAAGGACCTATCAAGAAGCTAAAGAAAAGCGGGATATGATTGTCAAACAAGGACATCAGCAAAAAACTGTAGCTGTAGGCCTTCTGTTTCGAGATGTACTGGAGGCCTGGCAGGATGCAAACCGAGTCCGACTCAAAGATGCCTCTATTTCCCGCTATCAGAATCTGATCGAAACCCACATACTTCCCGAGCTGGGCAGCAAGCGCATAACCCAAATCAATGCGTCAGTAATTAATCGCTTTCTGGCAAACAAATTAGAAAAGGGGCGAGTAGATGGCGAAGGTGGTCTGTCAGCGTCTTATGTCCGAAGTATAAGCCTAGTTATCGGATCTGCGATCCGCTACGGGGTATCAGAAAAAATGTGTAATCCGCTGCTCTCGCCAATTACCAAGCCTTCCCTCCCCAAAAAGGCACTGAGCATTTTGAATGTAGAGCAGCAAACACAGCTTGAGCAAAAGCTGTTAGACAACATGGATGCGGAGAAATTGCTGATTTATCTTACACTCTACACCGGGCTTAGAATCGGTGAAGCGTGTGCTCTCAGGTGGGAAGATATTAGTCTTGAGTCCAAGTTGATCTATGTCCGGCAAACGGTCTCTAGAGTGTGGTATTTTGAAAACGGAAAGAAACATTCCCATCTTGTTGTGGGATTACCTAAAACAGAATCCTCACAACGCTATATCCCTATCTGCTCAAAGCTACACGCCATTCTCAGCAGCTTTCCTTACCGGAAAAGGCATGGATATGTGCTTCCCAACAATGATGGCGGATTTATTAGTCCCAGAACATTTGAATACAGGTATAAAAAGATATTAAAAGCAGCAAAGGTAGAACCAGTAAATTACCACGCTCTCAGACACACTTTTGCTACCCGGTGCATCGAATGCGGTGTAGATATTAAATCCCTCTCGGAGATATTAGGGCACGCCGATGCATCGATCACCTTAAATACATATGTCCATTCGTCTATTGAACTGAAACGAATCCAACTGGAGAAGCTGGCATCATAGCTATTTATGGTCAAATAAAGGGTCAAAAAACACGGAATGTCGTTGTGTACCAATGACATTCCGTGCTTTTTAAGTAGAAGAGATAGTTCTACGCAACATTATTCACTGCCACAAATTGTATTTTGAGAGGGTTTGTTATGAAGATTAAACTTGCTATTTTGGAAAAGGAAAAAAGTTATCTCACAAGAGTTGTTTCCGCTTTTGGAACAAAATATGCAGATAAATTTGAAATTTATTCTTTTACTGATGTGGATGTTGCTTTAAGCAATGTCGATAATTCCAGAATTGATGTGTTGCTTGCAAGTGATGCATTTGATATTGATACAACAAAATTGCCCTCTCGCTGTGCCTTCGCTTATCTGGTTGATTCCATGGGAATCGAGATGATTAACGAAGTACGGGCAATATGTAAATTCCAGAAAGCAGATCTGATCTACAAGCAGATCCTGAGTGTTTATTCTGAAAAGGCTAGTAGTATTACCGGTTTCGCTGCTCACGCAGATAAAGGTAATGTTGTTGTGTTTTCTTCTCCTTGCGGAGGTGTAGGTAATTCCGTTATGGCCGCAGCTTGCGCAGTAAGGGCCGCAGCTAACGGCAAAAAGGTTTTGTACCTGAATCTTGAAAAGTTTGGCGGTGCTGATCTCTTCTTTGATGGAGAAGGCCAGTATGGCATGAGCGACATCATCTTTGCGGTAAAGAGCAAGAAGACTAATCTGCCGTTAAAGCTTGAAGGCAGCGTTCGCCAGGCAACAAATAATGTATTCTATTATGCTCAGGCAAAAAATGCTCTCGACATGTTGGAGCTCACATCTGAAGAGATCCTACGCTTAATTTCTGAACTCAAGCTGATGGGAGAATATGATTACATTATCATTGATGCAGATTTCTCCATTGATAAGGAAATGTTAAAAGTTTATAGACAGGCACAGGCTCTGGTTATGGTTAGCGATGGCTCCCGTGAGGCAAATGCAAAGATTGAACGCGCATATACAGCGCTGGCAACAAAGGAACAGAATAGCGATGCTCCGCTGACTAATCGTATTCAGCTTGTATATAACCGGGTAAGCAGTAAGAACGGTCAGTCTGTTGAGATTTCTGGCCTGAAGACTCTCGGTGGAGCTCCTCGGTACTCCGGAGCAAACACTCAGCAGATCATCGAACAGCTTGCTCAGATGGCAATGTTTGACGGCGTGCTGTAAATTGAGGCGGTGCAATTATGGATTACGAACAGGAACAAGCTCTTGTAGCTGAGATAAAGAAATATGTAACGGAAAATCTTCCTCTTAGCAAAATGAGCGACGAAGAACTCGAAGAAAAAGTCGAAGAGATTGTTGCACAACGTCTGAATGGAGTGTACTGCTCCATTGAGCAAACCCTTTCCATTATTCAGCAGGTTTACAGCTCTATTCGTGGTTTCGGTCTTCTGGATAGCATTATCAGCGATGATACCATTACTGAGGTTATGATTAACGGTCCGGAAAATGTGTTCATAGAACAGAATGGTCGGCTCTTCAAGCTGGATAAACAATTTGAGAGTCAGCGCCGTTTGGAGGATGTTATTCAAAGAATTGTGGGTCTTGCTGGTCGAGAAGTAAACCAGGCTAATCCGATCTGTGATACACGTCTTCCTGATGGATCTCGTGTCAATGTTGTTTTACCGCCCATTGCCTTGTGTGGACCTACTCTTACAATTCGTAAGTTCTCCAAGACGCCAATGACAATCGAGAAGTTGATCCAATATGGATCCATTACTCAAGAAATAGCAGATAAGCTGGAATTGCTGGTTAAAGCTAAGTACAACATTTTTATTGCTGGTGGTACAGGTTCCGGTAAGACTACATTTTTGAACGCGCTATCCAATTATATCCCCAAGGATGAGCGTGTTATTACTATTGAAGACTCTGCAGAACTGCAGATCGTTGGTGTAGATAACTTAGTTAGTTTGGAAACGCGTAACGCAAATGCTTCTGGTTCGGGACAAATCACAATCCGTGATTTGATTAAGTCTTCTCTGCGTATGCGCCCCGAAAGAATCGTTGTTGGTGAGGTTCGTGGTGGTGAGGCTCTTGATATGCTTCAGGCCATGAATACTGGTCACGATGGTTCTCTTTCCACCGGTCACGCGAACTCTACAGAAGATATGTTGAGCCGTTTGGAAACAATGGTGCTGCAGGGAGCGGCGGGCCTCCCACTACCTGCTATCCGCCAGCAGATTGCTTCTGCTGTGGATATTATTATCCATCTTTCTCGTTTACGTGATAAATCTAGAAAGACAATGGAGATTTGTGAAGTCGTTGGTTATGAGTCTGGTGCAGACGGTGGTAAGATCCTGCTCAACCCGCTGTATGTGTTTGAAGAAGACGAAAACAGCACTCTTACAAAAGTGTCTGGTAGCCTAAAACGCACATCTAATCCTATGAAGAACGACTATAAGCTCCGGCTTGCCGGTTACAGAGAAGAGATTTGAGGTGAATGTTTATGGAACTTTTTAAGAAAAAGCCAAAGCGTGAACCAATTCCGGGTTTGATTGGCGATGCCACGGACTACAGCATTTATACTCCGAATAAAAAGGAGAAAATCTTGTGGTTTGTAATTGCGTTGATTGCTGCAGGTGCTGTCCTCTATCTGTTTTATGAGAATATCTTTGTTTCCATAATTGTGGGAGCTATCTGCGGTGTGGCCTTCATTCCCATTCGCACAAAGCAGATGATTACAAAACGCCGCCAGAAGCTGTCCCTGCAGTTTAGAGAACTGCTGGATGCACTTTCCACATCCATCGGAGCTGGTAAGAATGTTCAGGATGCGTTCCAGGGCGCTATTGAGGATTTGGCAATCCAGTTTACCCACACATCTGACATTGTTCGTGAGCTGGAGATTATCTGCGCTGGTATGTACAACAACATTGCCATTGAAGACTTGCTGATGAACTTTGCTGAGCGTGCCGGTGTTGATGATATTGCGAACTTCGCCAATGTATTTGCAACTTGCTATCGCAAGGGCGGTAATATCAATGAAGTAATAAAAAACACCGCAGAAATCATCGGTGACAAAATTGAGATCAAGATGGAACTCCAGACAATGGTTGCCGGTCAAAAGAACGAGATGAATATTATGCTTGTTATGCCGGTGCTCTTCATTATTGTTATGAAATCTATGGGCGGTGGACTGATTGACTTGTCCACACCTATCGGCCTTCTATCTACAACTGGTGCATTGATAATCTTTGTCATAGCTTATTTTGCTGGACAATGGATTACAAACATTAAACTGTAAGGAGATGTTCTGATGACTGAGTTTATTCTTATCATGCTTTACTTTCTTCTTGCGGTTGTTTGGATCATCCTGTTAAACAAGGGCAGCAAGAAGTACGCTATGATGATCGAGCCGCTCGATTCTAAAAAAGATCCCTTAAAAGCATTTTACCCGCTAGGTTTTGAGATTTTGGACATGATCCACTATCAATACAACACATTCCAGGATAAAAAGCGTATTGGACAGGCAAAAATTGTGTACGGTGAACGTTTTGGTGAGTATTACTACCGTGTTAATATGGCGGAAAAGGTTACATATGCCGCAACCTGTGTGATGTTTTCCCCGGTTTTGGGCCCGTTGGTCGGAAACAATCTGTTCAGCCTGTTCGGGCTGGTGGCAGCCGGATTTTTGTATTACTACGCTGACACAAAAATCACAGATGTTATTAAGGCTCGTGAAAATGACCTGTCTAGAGACTTTGCAGATATGGTTTCCAAATTGGCACTGCTGATCAATGCTGGCATGATCACCCGTGAGGCTTGGGAGGACATTGCCCACACCGGTGAGGGAACAGTTTACGAAGAAATGCGAAATGCTATTGACGAGATGAACAACGGTGTCTCCGAAATCGATGCCTACCTTAATTTTGGTAACCGCTGTGGAGTCCAGTTTGTTAAGAAGTTTACCTCCATGCTGTGCCAGAATTTAACCAAGGGTAATAAGGAACTCGTAGATTTCTTGAAAGCAGAGTCGGCTCTAAGCTGGGAAGAAAAAAAGCACTATGTCAAGCGCAAAGGCGAAGCAGCATCTAATAAGATGATGATTCCTCTCGGACTAATTCTTGTCGGCGTTTTTGTTATGATTCTTGTGCCTGTTATGGGTAACCTGGGCATTTAAGGATAAATCACTGAAGAAAGGAGAAAAAAGATGTTTACTGCAATTAATTGTGCCTTTACTTGCGCAAAGGCAACTGTTCACGGCTGGTTCCAGAGAGTGTTTAAGGAGCAGGCTGGTGGTGCCGAAGTTATCGCCACCCTGATCATCATTGCTGTGGTTCTGGTTCTTGCTCTGGCCTTCAGAGACAATATCAGCGAGCTGGTCAAGAGTCTGTGGAACAACATGCTCAACACTGGCGAGAACGATGCCCAGCCTACAATTCCTCAATGGGAATAAGGCGCTCTACCGCTTGCCCCCGCATCTGCGGGGGCGGCATCCCTAAGCTTTGTTAAATTGAGGAGGATAAATGATGTATCGTTTTTGGAACAAAATAAAAGACGAGTCTGCAGGCGTTATGGTGGAGAATGTCATTGTCCTCCCATTAGTATTTGTAATAATCATTTTTATGATTGTGTCGGCGTTTCTTGTGCATGATCGAGTGACAATCGAAACAGCGGCAAGACGCGGAGCAACATACGCCTCTCATTGCATATCTGATCCCAACTATGCAACATTAGTTGGACAATCTGGCGAGCTTGATTTCTCCAAGTCTGTTGAAAATATGAGTTTTAGCAGTGTCGGCAAAAATATTAAAGCCTATCGGTATCTTACCGGTGGTGCAAGCGTTCAAGGCGTTGTCGAATCTGAAGTCAAGAAAATCGTGAACAAAACCCGCATCAATTGGGTCCCGCAGGATAGCATTACCGTTACTTGCTCCCAAGAAAACAAAATTATCTACCAAGATGTTTCTGTTAAGGTAACTTCTACCTATCATCTCCCTGGCTGGATCGAGTGGTTCGGTCTGGAATCAGAGTACAAAATTGAAACCGAAGCAAAACTTGCAGCCGTAGATCCGGATGAGTTTATCCGGAACGCAGATCTGGTAGTTGATCTCATAACCCAGATCGATGACGCAACTGGCGGACATATTGGAAAAGCTCTTGACAGTATTAGTAGTATGGCATCTAAGCTGTTGGATTGGATCAATATGGAGTAATCGTGTTCCGGAGGCATTGAATATGAGAATGAAAGAAAAAACAAAGAAGAGAATTCAAGGTTCTATCTCCGTATTGCTGGTTATCATTCTTTTGCCAATGATGACTTTCTCAGCGATCATTGTAGATATTAGCCGTGTAAATATGGCCAAGCAGATGATGTCCAGCGCGGGCGATTTGACGATGAACACTGCTTTGGCAAATTACGATACCATATTAAAAGATGTATATGGTCTGTTTGCAATGTCGCAAGCAGAGGGAATGACAAACGAACAGTTAGGAACAGAACTTAATAAATACTTTGCAAAAACCCTGTCTTCCTATGGTGTCGTTTCTGAGGAAGATGCTGACGATTATGTAGCTACATTGATCGGTGATTTCCGAGATATCCTCAATGAAGGCAACATAGATACCAAAAACTTCCTTGAACTTAATAATATTAACTTAACCGCAACTCCGGTTGATGGAAGCAGTCTTGCAAATGCCAGCGTTATGCGCAAGCAGATCGTTGAGTATATGAAGTACCGTGCGCCAATGGGCCTCGGTCTGAGTTTTCTGGATTCACTAACCTCTTTTAAGAAGATGGATGCCCAGAATAAGGTTGTAGAGGCACAGGTGAAGGCTCAAGAGAGCACACAGGATGTTACCAAAGCTTGTCAAACACTCATTAAGCTTATCCGAGACTATGATAAGAGAGTGGCTGAGATAAACGGCGCACTCACCGGTGTTTCCAGCAGTGGAGATCCGGCAGTTATCCCGCTGGAAGACTATGATACTCATGCATCTAAGTACTTGTCTTCATGGGGCGAAAACTATACCCATATAAACAAATTGACCCTCGTTTTTCTCGCAAACACCCCCAGTGTGGATAGCGTGTATCTGAAATCCCTAGCCTACGCCAGCGGCGAGCGTTACATTAAGGCTGATGGAACGCTTTATAGCGGATCTAATAGCACAGGAATTAATGTTAGCCCGAATTTAGCTGGTGATACTGCTGGAGCAAAAGAACAGATTGCTGGGCAGATTAGCAAGTTGAACAACGAATGTAAAGGCGTTGCGGAAAAATACTCCGGCTCGATGTTGCCGGGCACTTTGCTGAAATATAATAAAAACAATAGCGATGGAGTTGTAATCGAAAAAGAGAAGGAAGATTCTGTAATTAACAGTTTTATTTGTTTTGAGAAATTTTTGTGTGATCAATCCGAGAACGGCAGTGTTACATATTCTCAGGTTAAGTCAGTTTTGGAGCAAATTGCAATTCTGGATAAGTATAGAGAAAACTACGAAAAGTGGATTAATGAAGACATTTCTGACGCTGAAGCTGACAAGCAGGCTGCGCAAACCGCATTAAACACTCAAATATCTAATCGCGACAATGCTGCCGGGGCCATGGATAATGCGATTACAGCTATTAACAATAACCTAACCGCTTTTGCTGAAGGGCAGACTGGACAGATAAGCTCGGTTCTGGATCAACTCCCTGCTCGCTCTGTAGGCTACAGCAGCTATTATACCAGCTATATCAAGGCTGGAACCAGCGACAATAAATATATCGAAGCATTCCGGCAACTGATAAACGGTACTATGGCAACGGCTGGAACTAGTGACCAGAAGAAGGTTATTTCCGAAGCCAAAGCCTACATCGCACAAAGCAATTATAATCCCGATGGTTTCGAGCAGCACATGAAAGACAAGTGCAACTCCGATCAAGAAAATGAGCTTGTATTTAAGTATCTGTGCTGCTTGATGAAGTGCCATAGCCAGGCGAAAAAGTACAATACTAATATCGGCAAGTACGATGAGGCTGTGGGCAAAATTCCTGGTGCCCAGAGCACCCTAAACCAAGCAACCCAGAAAGTGGATACCTTAAATGGTCAGAAAACCAGCACAATTGACTCTGTGAAGGGTTGCCTGCAAGACTATCACAAGTTCTGTACAGCCTATCAGGCGGATGCTTACTATTACAATGATTATATCAATGCGGCCAAGAATACCGTAGGACCAGAAGCACAGAAGATTCAGACTCATTTTTCTCAGCTTCTTGCATATTTGGAAGAACTTCGCGCCGATCTAAATGCGATTGACGTTCAGGTTGGAGTTGTTAAGGAGGCCATTGAAACCTATAACAGCAATCTGAACAGTTGGAGTTCTGCAAATACCACCTATGAAAACTCCAATGGTGGAGATTCTTTCAGCAGTCAAACTTCTGATGACATTGAGAAGGCACGCACAGAATATGACGCAGCTCTCTATGATACGTTGGATACATTTGTGATTGCAATGTGGAACGAGTTTGATGATTTGTATACTAAGCTCACAGAAACCACTAATTTCACTTATGGTTCCAAGCGAATCGATCAGATTGCATCTGCCGATGATCTAATTAGTGCCATCTCCGGAACAAGTTTTAGCGATGTGGTTACTGTTGAAGAGGCTACTCAGAAGCTTTCTTCCTTGTATAAAGCAGAAACGATGGATTATGTGCCTTATACGATGGATTACTCTAAGCAACTCGGATTCCTTACTCCTCAGATATTGCAAATCCAAGCGTTGAAATATCTAAACAGTGCGTATCCGGATGATTCTAAGCTAACAGAGGAACAAAAGACAGCCAACGCTACGCAAGAAAGCAATTACAACACAGCGAAGGATAAGCTAACAGGTAAAACCGCTTCTGGCTCAGGTGAATCAGGAGGATCTACTGATACCGGTGCTGCATCTGGATCTGGCGATGAAGTAACAAATGACTTTGGGTACACTTTTAATTCTCAAACAATTTTGGGAAGCTTACCGTCCAACTTAACATCTACTGATAAGAAAGAGTTCTCTGATGCAGAATACACCCTCACAGAGACTGGCGAGGGTGACGATGCTAAACTTAATGCCAGTTCAGGAGTTGGAGGACAGACCTCTAAGAGTTCTTCGGTTTTGTCTGGTATTGGAGACATTGCAACAACTGCCGTTGAAAACCTGTATATTTTGAATTATGTTTTTGAGAATTTCTCTTATAACACCATTGTGCAGAATCAAATAATTCAGGACAACAAGGATAAAGTTGGTGATGACTCTGTATTAATCCAAATTACGGGAGCAAAATCGCTATTTAATAATGCGGATACAGTTGCGGCTGCCAAAAAGGATATAACAACACTAAGTAATTTTGCCATTAATGAAAAGAACAACTACTTATATGGTGGCGAAATAGAATATATCCTCTTTGGTAATTCCAATCCGGGAAAAAACGTAACTTCGGCTAAGGCAAGTATTTATGCTATCCGTTTTGGCTTTAACTGCATTTTTGCGTTTACGGATAGTGAGATTCGCAACTCTACGATGGCAGCAGGCCTTGCGGTGCAGGCTGCAACATTGGGTATTGTCCCTTATCAAGTAGTTCAAATCGTTCTTCAACTTGCTCTTGCTGCAGCTGAGTCTGCAATTGATTTGTCTGCAATGAACCACGGTCTTTCTGTTGCAATAGTAAAAACAAAGGATACTTGGTCTTTGAGCATGTCTGGAGCTGCAAATGCTTTGGAAGGTGCAGCTAATGCAGCGGCACAGATGATCACAGATAAAGCCACAGATTTGGCCACTAATGTCATTTCTTCGGTTACAAACGGCTTGAATGACCTTGTTGATGCGGGTGCAGATGAACTCAAAGGTGCATTGTACGATCTGCAAGACAATATGACCACTGCTGCTACTGGCGTGCTTGAAGGTGTTGTTGACAATGTCTTATCATCTATTATGTCCAAGATTGAAGAAGGACTGAATGATTTGCAGTATGTTAATGTCGGCAACACAACGGCTGGCGAAATCGTTGATCAATTACCGACCAAGGCAGAAGTTCGTGCTGAAGCAGTATCTTTATTCCAGAGTATCCGTGGTCAGGTTTCTGCTATAGTGACAGATGCTTGCGGCGGTAATGCAATGGCCCAATCTATTGCCTCCAAACTTGAAGAGGAAGCGATTGATTTAGTTAACCAAATGGAAACCGAAGTGCTCGCTCAAATTGATAGTGCAGGAGATGCAGATATAACCGGATATATTACTGGAAAAATGAATGAGCTGAAATTATATCTCATCAATCTTGGCAATGAATTTGTTAACCAGCTTACTACTGAGGTTCGCTTAAAAGCTGAGGCTGCCGTTGATTCAACTAGCACACAAATTCAGGACTACATCAGCCAATGTGGCGAGGATCTTTCCGAAGAAGCAGCGGACATTATCAAAGAGGAAGTCTCTGCTTTTACTGATGATTTTGTCAACACAACATTAAAAGTTAACGGAACCACTTCCTCTCCCACTGACACTAAGAGTTCTGTAGTTTCTATGTTTAAGTTCGGTTACAAGGATTACCTAATGCTTCTAACCTATATTTCCATCTGTTGTGGAGATTCTGTTCTTGTACGCACATCTGATGTAATTCAGATGAATTTACAATCAGCGGGAGAAGGCGCGGATTTCCAACATAAAGCGAATGCCGGGGAAGGTTCCTTCCTTATGTCAAAGGCTTACACATACATTTCTATTTCTGCAACAGCAGATCTGGATATGTTCTTTATGGACTTTGGAATCTTCGCTAATCAGGTAGCTGATGATAATGCAGATGCAGAAAATGGTACGGATACCACAGAAGAAACAAATGGTACAAAAATTACCTACAAGGGACTTCTAGGATATTAAAAAGGAAGGAATCGAAATGAAAAGAATTATTGCTTTGGCTCTCTCTCTCATGATACTTATGACTCTATTTGGGTGTGCTAAAGAGCCTAATAATGAAACAAACAACACTACCCCCAGCAATTCTCAAACTCAAAACAATCCTACTGATGGCAACAAGACAACTGAGCCTTCCACCAAACAAGATGATGAAATTACCCCTGACAATTGGGGCGTTACAGATCATTTTGCGGCAGATAATGATAAGCCTTCTGAAAGTTTCTACATCAATTTCCCTCACTTTGGCGGTGCGGCTAGAGGATATGGTTTGGGCGGTAATCAAGGAGATGATACCACTGCATATGTTTTCGGGCAAAACGATTATGCTCCTACAATTAACAGCATCTCGGAACTGTTCCCTGCATACTTTGAGCAAGTGCAGTACACGCTGGAGAAGGCATACGGCTTAAAAGCAAGCAATTTTGAGTTCAGCTTGTCTGACGACGAGCCTGCTGTCGTAGGCGAATATGAAATGCATACTTTTACTGGTAAAATTGCATTTGACTATGAGGGATCGCCCAAGAATTATAGCTTTGTATCATATGCCACTACTTTGAAATCCAATGGAGCCTATGCATACTGGGTTGTTTACGATACTTCTGATGGGCAAACTAATGGCAAACTGATTGCTGAACATGCTTTGAACATGGCAAAAACCTTTAGAGAAGAACAGTAAAAATGGAGTGTTAAATTATGGTAAAAGGACACGGTAAAGAAATGAATAATCAGCGTGGATCTGCAACTATCGAAGCGGTTATCGGCTTTACCGCGTTCCTGTTTGCCATCTTCACAATTCTTGGGTTGGTAAACTTCTGCCGGGCACAGATGCTTGTTTCCTCGGCTGTGGATACTGCTGCAAAGGAAATGTCACAGTATGCTTACTTCTATCAAATGAGCGGTCTGCAGAAATTTGAGGGAAAGCTCGATGATAATGCATCTGTAGGTAAAAACAATATCAACGAAATCATCGGTACTGTTGATACGCTGTATAGCAGCATTAACGGGGCAGTGGATCAGACCATCCAAGAGAAGACAAATGTAGAAAATATGCTTGCTGCCGGCGATGCAGATTTGCAGACATTTGAAAATGCGATAACTGGAATCGAAAATAGCGCAGAAGGTGTAATGCAAGGTATCACCGGTGTAGGTAACGCCTTAAAGGACGTTGGCAACGATCCGTTGCTATATATGCGTAGCCTTGTTGCTTTGATTGGTTCTGAAGGTATGGAGGCAGCTAAGAGAGCTGTTGCCGTTCCTCTTGCACGATCCTTTGTATCTAAGCATTTCGGCGAAGATACTGATGCTGCTAACGCCAAGCTTGAATCTCTTGGTATCGAGGGCGGCTTGGATTCTATGAATTTCAATCTGTCCAACATCTTCTCTGACGATAAGCACCAGGATATAGAGATTACCGTTATTTACAAGGTAAAGCTGTTCCAAGTCTTTGATTGGGTTATTTTGGAAGCAAATGTCAGTAAGGTTGCATCCTGCCGTGCATGGCTTGGCGGCGATGATGTGATCACAAAGGCTGTCAGCACAGATCAGCCACCGCTTGGAACAGAAGCTCCGAATGCTGATGGAAATGCAACCGATGAAACGACAGAAAATACGGACGCTACAGAAGAAACAACAGAACCAGACAATACGCAAGTGGACACCACGAATAGTTATTGGCATCTTGGTGATGGAGGATATGGTGTAGAGAATGCTGGCGTAGAAGATGCATTCCACAAGCACTTTAACGATTCTTACAATGTGGATCCAAATAATATCGGTTCGCAATTGAATTATGTATCTGGTCGAAATGACAAAAACGAAACAACTACTCATGCATATAAATGGGATTGTAAAACATCCCCCGATCCCGACGATTTTGATATGGCATTTGTGATGTCAGAAGTATATCAAGCTGAAACAGCAATGAAAGAAGGCAATTTATCTGAGGACACCACAGTGATTACATATGTTTTGTATGTTCCTGAAAACATTCCTGCAGATGATTATGAGGCCTTGAAAACCGCCGCATCTGATGCGTTGGTTGAGTACAGAAAGTTTATGGCTCTTAATCAAGAGGGCGAACAGGATAAGGTAGCCTTAAGTATAGATATTGTTAAGGCTGGTGGCAATTATGACTACTCTAGCGGAGGTGCAGAATGACACAGACAACATCTATCATCGTGGCTTGTGCCATTCAGCTTCTTACAGGTATCGTTGCATACCAGTATTTGACCCATCGAACAGATGGAAAATGCCAAGTTAAGGAATTTTTACAACCGAAATACGATTTTATTCCGCTATTGGTTGTGTTGATTGCTTTCTTTGCTTCTGCATTCATTTTCTTACTAGGTTTCCTTTGGAATAATGAAAGCTTTATGCGGGCACTAATGAACGCTGAAGTAATGTTGTGGCTGTCAGTTTTGGGATACATTGATGCTCGTGAGCGAATTATTCCCAACAGTTTAATTGGAATAGGTCTGCTATTTTGGCTCGTTCTGATTTTACTTGATATTTTTGTGGGGGGAACACCTTGGCTTCAGTTGTTGGTATTCTCCGGGATAGGCGGCATCGCCTGCGGCGGCCTCCTGTTTATCATTGCGTTAATTGTAAAATCCGCCCTTGGTATGGGTGATGTGAAATTGTTTTTTGTGCTGGGTCTCCTCTATGGATTGACAGATGCATATGGGATCCTGCTCTTCTCAGTGATTGCAATGGGCGTTGTTTCAATTATTCTCCTCATTGCAAAAAAAGTTACTACGAAATCTACAATTCCTATGGCTCCATTTGTGATCCTGGGATTTTTCCTGAGTATTTTGGCAGGTATGTAGGAGGACGATCATGAAAGCAAAGTTAATTTCAATAATATCAGTAATTCTAATCGGCATTCTTGTATTGGTGCTGACTATTTCCAACCACTCTGCAGTGGAGAAGAATTATAACTCAAACTTGGCTAATGCAAGAGCGAGTGCCGAAAAATTGATCCCCTACAATGCCTACAATTACTATATGAAGGCATTTGAAATTCGCTGCGAAGATGAAGCTGTTTATCAGGAGTTCCTGGCTCAGGCAGAGCTCTTGGGCGATAGCTACTACAATAACGCAGTTAAGGATTATGTTGTTAAGTTCCCAACATCTTCAACTGCTTATGAGCTTCTCTGCAAGCTGTATTATGAATCTGGTAGTTATTCCACTCTCTTGGATACAGCACTTGAAGCAAGAGAAAAGAATGTAGCTACCTCGCAGGTGGCAGAATGGTATAACGAATGTGCATATATGTTGCGTTCTGTTAAATCCGGTGTTGAAGATCCGCAACCTTTTCTGGGTGGATATGCTCTTGTCAAAATCAATGAAACCTACGGCTATATAAAGGAAAGCGGAGACTTCCTCTTGGCACCTGTTTATACTGGAGCTTCCGCAATGATGGGATCTAACGCTGCTGTTAATGATGGCGAAGAGTGGCACATCATCAATAGCGCAGGCTTCAAGGTCGCAAGAACAAGCAAGCCCGTAGATTATATGGGTATTCTCATCGGCGGTAAGATCCCTGTCGCAGTGGATGGAAAGTATGCTTACGTAACGAGTGCTTTGGCTATTCCCGATAACCTGCCGTATGACTACGCAAGTAACTTCAAAAACGGTGTTGCCGCAGTTAAGAAAGGTGATAAGTGGGCTTTGATCAATACCAACGAGGAACAGCTCACAGATTATATATTTGAAGATATCATCCTGGATGATTATGATACTTGCAGCAGTGAAGGCGTAATTTTTGCTAAGAAGGATGGCAAGTATTACATGGTGAACACGCAGGGTGGCAAGATTTCCGACCAGGGATTTGATGATGCAAAATCCTTTGCAGGATCCGGCCCGGCTGCAGTGTGCATCTCCGGTAAATGGGGTTTTGCAGATAAGACCGGAAAAATCGTAATTGAGCCTCAGTATGAGGGTGCTAACTCCTTTAACATTGGCTTGGGCGCTGTCTGTGTCGATGGTGCCTGGGGTTATATTAACAGCAATGGAACTGTCAGAATCGACTGCCAGTTTGAAGATTGTCAGCCCTTTGCAGCAAACGGAATTGCTGCTGTGAAAGAAAAAGGTATGTGGAAATATGTCCGCTTACTGTCATATTGCGACTAACGGAGGAACGACACTGTGAATTTTACATATGAGAATCAAGGTACAAATACATACCTTGTTTATACCGTGTCAGCAGACGAAAACATTGATAGCATGACCTTGGGAATGCTGACAAACAACAAAATACCTGGCTTGGCAACCACCTTATTTACACAGATGGATGCTACTAAGTATATCAAATACAATGTTTCCGCACATATTCCGGTTAGCCAGTTTTTCGCAGGTGCGGTAAACAAGAAAAGACTGCTTGGCGTATTTAAGGGCATTGTATCTGCAATTCTTTCTGCAGAAGATTATATGATTGATGAGAGTGCCATTCTTTTGGATATGGATTACATCTTTGCAGATGTTACTACCTGTGATACTGTTCTGGTCTGCTTACCCATCGAACACGAGGCAAAGCGTCATGATCTTGGTGCATTCTTCAAGGGAATTATGTTTAGCACCCAGTTTGATCAGACAGAAAACTGCGACCATGTGGCAAAGATCATCAACTACCTGAACAGCTCTCCATTGTTCTCTCTCAATGATTTCAGCGAACTTCTGGATAAGATTGAAAAAAATGAGTCTCCTTCTGCAGTCGTTACACCGGTAGCTCAGCCGACAGCTACCCAACCGCAGCCCCAGGAAAAGGTCGAGGTGAAGCCTCCTGTTCAGGCTCAAGTCCAAGAAAAACAACCCGTTGTGCCTGTGCAGAAACACGAGAATCTTCAGTTTGGTGTAAACTATAACCCCACCGAGGGGGTTAAGCCTACAAACACAGGTAAGGGTCCTGCTGTTCCGCCTGCCCCCGTGCAGACCAGTGCAGAAACAGCAAAGAGCAAAGGTTTCTCGTTGTTCGGTTTCCTTTCTTCTAAAGATAAGAAGGAGCCGAAGGCACAGCCTGCTAAACAACCGGCAAAGCAACCTGCGAAACAGCCTGTAAAGACAGCTCCCTATGCTGGATTTGAAGTCCCCGGTACTACCGGAGCTCCTGCAACGAAGGTGGCTTTTGAAGTACCTGGACAAGCTGCAGTTCCTCAGGCCCAAGTTAAACAAGCTCCTCAACCGCAGGTAGAAAAGACAGAAGCGGCTTTGGTAGAAGATGCTAAGCGTTCTGCACAGAGACAGCCAACCCCTGTAGTCAATAATAAACCTCTGAATTTCGGCGAAACCACTGTTCTCGGCGGTGGTGGCGTTGGCGAGACTACGGTTCTCGGTTCCAGTGTTGCACCTGTTAAAAACGATCCGCATTTGATTCGTTCTAAGAACAATGAAAAGATTCCGCTCAACAAGCCCGTCTTTAGAATTGGTAAAGAGCGTAGCTATGTGGACTATTTCATTAGCGATAATACTGCAATCAGCAGAGGCCATGCTAATATTGTTGACCATAACGGCGAATTCTTCGTGGTTGATACCAATTCCACTAATCATACATATGTGAATGGTGCGATGATCCAGTCCGGCGTTGAGACGAAGCTTTCTCATGGCGATAAGGTTCGTCTCGCCAATGAGGATTTTGAATTTAGAATGTTCTAAGCGAAAGGTTAAATATGAAGGGCCAAATTAGTTCGCATAAAATAGTGTTAATATTGCTCATTGTTCTATTTACTGTTATCAGTGCCTTCGGTTGTTTTGCAATCGTGGGAAGATATATGATAGATCAAGATTTATTTATTGCCGGAGATACCTTTGTAGAGGAAACAAGATCAAATTCCCTTGTTTTGATTTTGATTTGTTCTATCCTTCAGGTTGTTGCCCTGTTTTATGGCAAAAGAGGTGCACAGGTGGTGGGCTTAGTTGTCTCTGTTGGAGCTTTATTGTTGTCAGTCATATATGTTCCTTTGTGTAATGCCGGCAAACAACTGATGGGGGGTATTATTTCCTATCACTGCGAAATTACTTGGCTCGGTTATATTGCAATTACTTTATCTTTTGTAATTTTGCTACTTCAAATCTGCACAATAAAGAAACAGGGGTGATTCTATGGTACTTACAGTTATTCCTTTGGCGCTGAATGCGTTGACAGGCGTTACAGTCTGGATAAGCGATCTTTCTTTAGCTGCGAAGATTATTATTACAATCATCCTTGTTGCAAAATTCGGTACATACTTCTACACGGCATTAATGGATGCAACTGACCGGACGAAATCTATCGGTCTTGTTACGTGTGCGGCAGCTAATGTGCTGTTGATTGCATACTTCGTTTGGAAGGCCGTTTGGACAGCCATTCCCAGCTGTGCAATTCTGGCTGTACTTGCGATAGTTTGGGGAGGTATCTCCGGATTCTCCTTCAAGAAAGAGGATTGATGCTATGAATTTTATTATTTCTGCCAATACAGATGTTGGCATATCAAAGGACACAAACCAAGATAGCTTAACATCTATGGTTATCAATACCCCGCAGGGCAGAATGGCTTTCTGCGTACTTTGCGACGGTATGGGCGGCCTGGATAAAGGTGAGGTTGCAAGTGCTTCTGTTATTACAGCCTTCCGCAACTGGGCGTTAAATGATCTTCCTCAGCTGTGCAATCAGCCTCTTGAGGATGCTACGATCCGCAGCCAGTGGGAAACGATTATTGACGAACAGAACAACACAATTAAAGCATATGGTGCCCGACAGGGTGTTAAGCTCGGAACTACTGCGGTTGTTATGTTGCTTACCCAGACCCGGTATTACATTCTGAATGTGGGTGACTCTCGAGCATACGAGCTTACTACTGAGATCCGCCAGATTACAAATGACCAGACCTTCGTTGCCCGTGAGATCGCACAGGGACATATGACACCTGAGGAGGCAGCGGTGGATTCCCGGCGCAATGTGCTTCTGCAGTGTGTTGGTGCATCCGATGAGGTATATCCCGATATGTTCTTTGGTGATGTGGCTCACAATGCGATTTATATGCTTTGCTCTGATGGTTTCCGCCATGAGATCACTGCAGAAGAAATCTACGAAAAACTGCAGCCCGGTGTTCTCTTTGATGATTACACAATGCAGCAGCATTCTATCAGTTTAATCGAGCTGAACAAGCAGCGCCAGGAACGGGACAACATCTCCGTTTCCTTGGTCAGAACATTCTAAGGAGAACGGGCTATGCTTGAAATTGGATCCCTTGTAGACGGTAAATACAAAATACTGAATAAGGTTGGCCAAGGCGGTATGAGCGTCGTTTATCTCGCGATGAACGAGAAGGCCAACAAGCAATGGGCGGTTAAGGAAGTCCGTAAGGATGGCGTCCGGGACTTCGAGGTTGTTAAACAGGGTCTTGTGGCGGAAACAGATATTCTGAAGAAGCTCAGCCACCCGAACTTGCCCAGTATCATTGATGTTATTGATACAGATGAATCCTTCATCATTATCATGGACTACATTCAGGGCAACTCTCTGAATAAGGCACTGGAGGAATTTGGTGCCCAACCGCAGGAAAATGTCATTATTTGGGCTAAGCAGCTCTGTGACGTTCTGAACTACCTGCATACAAGAACACCGGCGATTATCTATCGTGATATGAAACCGGCAAACATTATGCTGAAGCCTGACGGCAATGTAACGCTGATCGACTTCGGTACGGCTCGTGAATATAAAGAAAAGAATCTGGCAGATACCACATGCTTGGGTACGGTTGGCTACGCTGCCCCGGAACAGTTCGGCGGTATGGGTCAGACAGATGCCAGAACCGATATTTACTGCCTGGGTGCTACCCTTTACCATCTGGTAACCGGCATGAACCCCTGTGAGCCCCCTTACGAAATCAAACCCATTCGTGATATTAACCCCAGCCTCTCTGCTGGCCTTGAAAAGATTATCTTAAAGTGCTGCCAGAGAGACCCCAACGACCGCTATCAATCTGCTGCAGAGCTGATGTTCGCATTGGAGCATTACCTTGAGGAAGACGAAGACTTCAAGAAGAAGCAGAAGAAAAAGCTTACTACCTTTATTGTAATGCTAGTTTTGTCTGTGGTCTTTGGTATCACTTCTATTTGGGGCTACCTCTCTGCTGAACAGAAGAAGGGCGAAAACTACGATCAGATCCTTTTGGAAGCTGAGTCTGTAGAAGACTACTACGAAGCAATTAAGACTGATCCCACCCGTACTGATGCA
>JAZOBL010000026.1:0-8762 GCA_045595945.1 Faecousia sp. | reverse complement strand
GGTGTCGTACAGGTCGGAGATATTGGATGCCCAGACGCCCAGAGTGACGCCGGCCTTGGTGGCGACCTCGTTCATGGCTTCCCAGTTTTCGGGGGTAGCGCCGTCCAGGATGCAGTTCTTGCCGGCAACGGCCAGAGCAGCCTTTGCGCACTCCACATCCCAGCACTCCAGAACCAGAGCACGGCCGGTAGCGGCAGCCTTCTTCACCAGATTTGCGTATACAGCGGGGTCAGCCTGGTTGTTGGCAACCTGGATGAACTCCACATACATTCTTTCACCGATACGCTCGTAGTCGATCTTAGCAGCGTCAGCCAGCTTGGCATCCACAGTCGCCTCGTCCATGCAGGTGCAAACGGACACAGCGTACAGGTTCTTGCTGACCAGAGTCTTCTCGTGACGGAACAGGACAGTTTCGCCGCCCAGCTTGTGCTCGCCCACGGAAACAGTCTTCATGGGAGGTGCAGTCTGCTCGTTGAGCATTGCCTTAGCCTCATCAGAGAAATAGGGGCACTTGTCGATCTCCACAGCGCCCTGAGCCACCTTCATACAAAATGCCATACAGGTGGGGCTGCCGCACTCCTTACAGTTCTTTTTAGGAGACAGCTTAAAAATATCAAGACCTTTCAAAGCCATTGTATGTATCCTCCTTCCGATTAGACAAGTTCAGTGATGAACTTCTTGATGGTAGCCACGGATGCGGGGTGACGCAGCACAACTGCATCAGCGCCGCCGGTCAGGTCTGCAGCAGCGGTAGCAACTTCCATAGAGATGGCGCGCTCCTCACGGCAGCCCCAGCTAGGCTCGTCTTCCTCGGTGGCAGAGGATTCCTTAACACCCCAGGTGTCGTTGCAAACAGCAGCCAGGATGGGCATCTGCAGATCAGCATCGGACTGGGACAGGGCGGCCAGACGGATCCGGTCGAAGGTGGAAGCGGCATACTCATAGCCGTAACCCACAGCAGCGGTGCCGATATCCATAACAACGCTTTCGGGGTTGACATTCAGGCCCTTCAGCATAATGTTCAGCTGCTTGGCCAGGTTGATGTCGTCAGCGGTCTCAGCGCCCAGCTTCTGGCCGTTTGCCAGAGCAACGGCAGCGCCCACTGTCTTGTAGTTTTCATTCTTTGCAGCCATGAACAGGACATTCTTGCCGGCCAGAGCCTCAGCCAGAGCAGTCAGCAGCTCGGTGTCCTTTTCCAGGTTCTTGCAACCCATAACAACGATGGGCTTGGTGACAGCCTCAGCAACAGCCTTGGCATCGGCAACGCACTCAGCAACAGAGCGGTTTTCGCCGTTGGGATCTGCGCCAACAAAGTTCAGGCAAATGAAGTCGCAGCCATCAATGGTCTCAGCCTTCTTGGCGTAGTCGGCCATGGTGGTGCAGCCGGCGTAGAATTCCTTCAAACCGGCGTAATCCCACTGGGAAGCCAGATCAGAAACTTCAACACCGACCTTGGGTGCGTTTTCGATGGGTGCATCGAAAGAGTAGAACGGCAGCACATTCTGACCGCCGATGACGATTGCCTTGTCACCGGTACCCAGAGTCACGGCATTGATCTTGCCGCTGAAGGGTGCTGTCTTAGGAACGAAAGACATAGTAAATATCCCCCTTGTAAAAATATAATATATTAATTGAAAATCAACTGCTTATTGCCTTTGATTTTGAATCTGAAAATAATCCTGTTACAGATCCAGTGTCTGCATCAGTTCTTTTACTGCTGCTTTCACAGGGTTGTTTGCAGGCAGCTTTGCGGAAGGCTCACCTGCGCAGTCGCACCGGTACACGCCCTCATCCTGGGGCAGGACACCAAGAAGCTCCAAGCCGTGCTTGGTGATCTCTTCCTTCACGCCCTCATCCAGCTGACCGCCCGGCGCCCGGTTCACCACCAGACCCATCTTGACAGGCTTCAAATCCATCTCCTCCACGATCTCGGCTACCCGGGCTGCTGCCTGGATGCCCCGGCGGGAGCAATCGGAAACCAGCAGCATGGTATCCACATGGGGCAGGGTGCCTCTGGCCACATGCTCAAGGCCTGCTTCATTGTCCATGACGATGTAGCTGTAGTTCTTGGCATACTTGTCCACCTGGGACTTCAGCACGCCATTGACATAGCAATAGCAGCCCTTGCCCTGGGTGCGGCCCATGACCAGCATATCGTAGTCATCTTCCTCGATGATGGCGGAACTAAACTTAAAATCAGCATAATCTGCCTTGGTCATTCCGGCAGGAAGGGTACCTTTCAGCTCTGCCTGGGCCATCTCTTCCCGGATGGAGCCCAGAGAGGTCTCCACCTCCACGCCAAGAACCTCATTAAGGTTTGCATTGGCATCGGCATCCACTACCAGAACGGGGCCTTGCTTTTTGCTGCACAGATAATCAATAATCATACCGCAGGTAGTGGTCTTACCCACACCGCCCTTACCGGCAACTGCGATGGTATGAGGTGTTGCCATAAATGTTGCTCCTTTGTGCTCTGTTTCCATAATGGGCGCACTACGCCCATATCAGTACTACGATATCGTAGCACATTCTGCGTCTAAATTCAACCACAATTTCAGCAGAACAGGCAATTTTCCGTCTATTTTTTATCACACCGGGGTGAATATAAATTTCTGAATCAGTCCGTCGCAGGTGGCATGCACCGTAATGCAGCCGTTTTCCCCGGCTTCGGTGGTCAACTCCACCACCTTGCCCTGCAAATATGTCTGAACATAGCGCACCGGGTCATCCGTCTGAACCTCGTCAAAGAAAATATCCCGCATTTGGTTGTTGGGACACAGATTTTTGATTTCCCGAACCAGTTCGTACTCCATGCCGTCGCCTCCTTTATAATCAGTATAGCATAACGGCTGCAAAAAGACCAGCCAGGCGACAAAAAAGGGTTGAATTTTCCGGAAGACCTTGCTATAATAGGCTCACCGTGCAGGGTTCGTATATCGGTAATACAACGGCTTCCCAAGCCGTGAAGGCGGGTTCGACTCCCGTACCCTGCTCCAAGCAAACAACCACCCCCATAGGGGTGGTTGTTTGCTTTTGTGTAGTTGCGGGAGTCGAACCCATCTAAATGCAACGCGGATGAGCGTTGCTTGCGAGGGCTTGACCGAGCAACTCCTATATCTGTGCCATGGGCACAGATGCAAATCGACTCCCGTACCCTGCTCCGAAAAATGCCCACCCTATGAAGTCAATGTCATTAAGTTAAGGGTCATTGTGAACCAGTGACCGTGTCACTGGTGTGGCAATCTCTGGAAGAATGATATTTTGGAGATTCCCACGACCAGTTTGCGAACTGGTCTCGGAATGACAAAATATCTTAACTTAATCGCATTGCCCCATGAGGTGGGTATTTTTGTTTACAGAAAGTTTCTTTCCTTTTTTGCATTTGTGTGGTAATATAAATATAATATTCCCCATATTCCAACACCACATGAGGTTTTTCTATGAAGCGCTGTATTTTAAGCATACTGCTATTTACTTTTTTGCTCGTAGGCTGCCGCAATAGCCCTGTGACAAACGAGACATCCGCACCGGAGGAAACCACCACGTTTTCTGTTCTTTCCTCTGTCCAAACTACTCCTTTGGGCGGCCCCGGTTGGGTCATGACCATGACCCGTGACGACCCTACCGTCTATACCAGCTATGTGCATGAAGACGGCAGCCTTCACACCGGTTGGCTTGACTTAGACGGCAAACGCTACTATCTGGACGATGATGGCATTTTGCAGACCGGTTGGCTGGAGCTGGAGAATGAGCGGTACTATCTGCAGGAAGACGGCACTATGGTTCGGGGCGAAGTGCCCATTAACGGACGCAGCCACTTCTTCACCGCCACCGGTGCGGAGATCGCCATTGCCAATCCCTGGAACTCCATTCACGAAAACTATGTGTTGGATCTGGTGGAGGTAGAAAACGGCTATTCGGTAGACAGCTCCTGTGCGGAAAGCCTAAAGCAAATGCTCTCTGCCTGCCGGGCTGACGGATTTGATGCCCAGATCGTCTCCGCCTACCGCTCTCACGACACACAAATTTATCTGTTTGACCGGAAGGTCAATTACTACTTAGAGTTAGGTTATACAGAAGCCGACGCCCGGAAGGAAGCCGCTACGGTGGTAGCCTACCCCGGTACCAGCGAGCATGAGCTGGGTCTGGCTGTGGATCTGGTGGACAACAGCTACTGGGAATTGGATGAAGCGCAGGAGCATACCGACGCGCAAAAGTGGCTGATGGCCCACAGCTGGGAATACGGTTTCATTCTCCGCTATCCCAGCGACAAAAGCCAATATACCGGCATTATTTACGAGCCCTGGCACTATCGGTATGTGGGGCAGGATGTGGCCAAAGCCGTTTTCGAATCCGGCCTGTGCCTAGAGGAGTATCTGAACACTCTTTCCTGAACAAACCCTCTTTACTTTTCGTGCGCAGTGGGATATCATGTAATAATCACCGCAAAGGATGTGTTTACTTTGAAAAAATGGATCACCAATGTGCTGTTGATTATCTTCAGCCTGGTTTTTCTTTTAAGTCTTGGATTCCTCCTGGACTATTTTATAGAATCCCGAAAGGAACAGAACACCTACGACGATCTGTCCAATCTTGTGGATGATATTCGCAATGAGCAACTTGCCACAGAAAATACCGAGCCCGGAACAGATGCAGATGACAAAGAAGTAGTGGTCGAACCTGATCATGTGGAGGATCAACCCGGAAAGCCCAGACCTACTTGGGTATCCATGAGGCACCCTGCCACCGGAGAGTTGATCAAGGTTTTGCCGGAATATTCCAAAGTTTTTGCACTCAACTCCGACATGGTGGGCTGGATCAAAATCGACGGCACCCGGATCAATTATCCGGTCATGCAGACTCCCGAAGAGGAAAGTTATTACTTAAATCATAATTTTAACAAGGAAGAAAGCAAATATGGCTGTATTTATGCGGAAGAGCTCTGCGATATTAACGGACCCTCCGACAACATCACCCTGTACGGCCATAATATGCGAGACGGTTCCATGTTTGCTGCCCTACACGGGTATCGGAACGAAGAGTTCTATAAAGAACATCCTGTCATTCAATTTGACACCCTAACCCGGCATCAGAACTATGAGATCATCTCCGTCTTTATTACCTCCGCCTCTTTCGGTAAAGGTTTTTCTTATCATTCCTTTATCGATGCAGGACGGGAAGAAGTCTTTTTAAGATTCGTCTCTGAATGCAAGGAGCTGTCTCTTTACGACACCGGCGTGGATGCCGTCTACGGAGACAAGCTCATCTGCCTGTCCACCTGCGAATATACCCAAGATGAAGGACGCCTTGTGGTGGTAGCCAAGCGCGTCGTTCCCGTCGTTGTAAAGCCCGGTCGTGTACCGGGCTTTTTTCTGCAATTTTAACCCCCAGGGGGGCTTACATCCCGTATGGTTTGTTGGTATAATGTGACCAATATCTGTAATGGAGGTAGGTTCCATGAGCATGAGTTATGTAAAAAAGCTGGTATTCACCGCGGTGTGCGCCGCCCTGTGCGTGGTGCTGCCTATGGCATTTCACACCGTGCAAAATGCAGGTCAGGTATTTCTGCCCATGCATATTCCGGTGCTGCTGTGCGGTCTGATGTGCGGCTGGCCTTTCGGTTTTGTGTGCGGTCTGTTAGGGCCTGCCTTGAGCAGTCTGCTCACCTCCATGCCCCCTGCTGCCATGCTGCCGTCTATGATGCTGGAGTGCGCTGCTTACGGCTGTGTTACAGGTCTTATGATGAAGTTTGTCCACACCAAGCATTTGACCTCTGACCTGTACATCAGCATGGTCACTGCCATGATTGCAGGCAGGGTATTGGCTGGTCTTGCCAAGAGCTTGATCTTCTCCCCCGGCACTGCTCCCTTTGCCTGGGTCACCACCTCTCTGGTGGCCGGTATTCCCGGAATTCTCATCCAGCTGGTGCTGATCCCTCTGGTGGTCTTGGCTCTGACCAAGGCAAAACTTCTGCCAAAGCGGTATTAAGGAGATTTTCATTGAAGAAACAAGATATCATTGCGTTTTTTGACCGTCTGGCCCCCCAATGGGATGCGGACATGATCCGCTCCGATCGAAAAATCGGCATTATTCTGGACAATGCCGGGGTACGCCCGGGCAGCCATGTGCTGGATGTGGCCTGCGGTACCGGTGTGCTGATCCCCGATTATTTAAGCCGGAACGTTGCCTCCGTTACCGCCATCGACATCTCTCCCCAAATGGTAAACATCGCCCGGAGCAAGTTCTCTCAGGAACATGTGGAGATCCTCTGCGGTGATGTGGAGACAGCGGAGTTTTCCAGGCAGTTTGACTGCATTATGGTCTACAACGCCTTCCCTCACTTCCCGGAGCCGGAAGAGCTTATTCGGTCACTGACTTCCCATCTGGTGCCCGGCGGCACCCTCACCATTGCCCACGGCATGAGCCGCCACGAGATCGACCATCACCATGAAGGGCCTGCCAGCAGGGTCAGCATAGGACTGATGCACGAAAATGCCCTTGCTGCCATGATGCGCAAATATCTGCAAGTGACCGTGAAGCTGTCTAACGATGAGATGTATCAGGTCACCGGCATGAAAGCATAAAAAATCCCGGATGCGAGAGCATCCGGGATTTCATATTTGTTGTTACTTGCCGCAGACTTCCTTGGCAACTTCCACGATGTGATCGCTGCACAGGCCGAACTGCTTCAGCAGGTCCTTGGCAGGACCGGAGTGACCGAACTCATCGTTGACGCCGATGCGGCGCACCAGAGTGGGGCACTTCTCGGACAGGCAGGAGGCAACCGCCTCACCCAGGCCACCGATGATGGAATGCTCTTCGCAGGTGATGACCTTGCCGCACTTCTTGGCAGCAGCGATCACCAGCTCCTCATCCAGAGGCTTGATGGTAGCCATATTGATCACCATCGCATTGATACCGGCCTCAGCCAGCTTCTCGCCGGCTTCGATGGCTTCGTAGGTCAGCAGGCCGTTAGCGATGATGGCAACATCCGTGCCTTCCTTCAGCACTTCACCCTTGCCAATTTCGAACTTAAAGTCTTCGCTGTGGAATACGGGCACGGCCAGACGACCAAACCGCAGGTATACGGGGCCATTCATCTCGTAAGCAGCGCGGACAGCAGCCTTGGCTTCGATATCGTCGGCAGGGCAGATAACGGTCATACCGGGGATGGAACGCATCAGTGCGAAGTCCTCGCAGCACTGGTGGGATGCGCCGTCCTCGCCCACAGAGATGCCGCCATGGGTAGCACCGATCTTCACATTCAGGTGGGGGTAACCGATAGAGTTACGAACCTGCTCGAATGCGCGGCCGGCGGCAAACATTGCAAAGCTGGAAGCGAAGGGCACCAGGCCTGCAGTGGACATGCCGGTAGCCATACAGATCATGTTAGCCTCGGCAATACCGGCGACAAAATGACGGTCGGGGAATGCCTTCTGGAAAACACCGGTCTTGGTAGCACCGGCCAGGTCAGCATCCAGAACGACCAGATTATCAAATTCAGCACCCAGCTCCTTCAGAGCGTTACCATAGCTGTCACGGGTAGCGACTTTCTTCATTTCTGCCATAATTATGCCTCCAGTTCTGCCAGCTGAGCCTTCAGCTCGGTCATAGCCTGTGCGTATTCCGCGTCGTTAGGAGCCTTGCCGTGCCAGCCGGCATTGTTCTCCATGTAGGAAACGCCCTTGCCCTTGGTGGTCTTCATCACGATGGCGAAGGGTTTGCCCTTGGTCTCACGGGCCTGTGCAAATGCAGCTTCCAGCTCATCGAAGTTGTGGCCGTCCACAGCCTTCACCGCAAAGCCAAAGGCTTCCAGCTTGTCCACGATGGGGTAGGGACTCATCACGTCGGCGATGTTGCCGTCGATCTGCAGGCCGTTATTGTCGATGATGATGCACAGATTGTCCAGCTTGTAGTGGGCAGCTGCCATACAGGCTTCCCAAACCTGGCCTTCCTGGATCTCGCCGTCACCCAGCAGGGAGTAAACACGATTGGTCTTGCCGGTGTGCTTGGCAGCCAGTGCCATACCGGTGGCAACGGAAACACCCTGACCCAGAGAGCCGGTGGACATATCCACGCCGGGAACGGTGTTCATATTGGGGTGGCCCTGCAGGTAGGAATCAATGTGACGGAAGGTGGGCAGGTCCTCCACAGGGAAGTAGCCCCGCTGTGCCAGCACAGAATACAGGCCGGGAGTGGTATGACCCTTGGACAGAACGAAACGGTCCCGGTCTTCCCACTTAGGGTTCTTGGGATCGATGTTCATCTCTTTGAAATACAGATAAGTATACACCTCTGCAGCAGACAGGCTGCCGCCGGGATGGCCTGCCTTTGCTCCGTAGGTGGACTCAATTACGCCCATACGAACCTTGCAGGCAGTGATTTGCAGTTGCTTTTTTTCACTGGAAGTCATGGTTCTCCTCCTTGTTTTATCCGGTTCGCATTTCGAACCGGTGATTTCAATTTCAAATTGCAGAAAAATGTGCAATTACCAACTAATATACTACCATGAAAACGGGAAACATGCAAGTGTTTTGGAAGGTTTTTCCCTGTTCTTCATACCAAAATACGGTTTAAGTAATTCAGAACTCTCTTTTTATCGCCGGACCAAAGGGGCGCAATTAAATTCCTTTTTGCGCCGTCTCCCGTAATGCGGTGGACGGTCACATGAGGCGGCAATACTTCTATGCAAGCTTTGAGGATCTGCCCATATTCTTCCATCTCCAGGCAGCGAAAAGAACCGGCATTGTAGTCTTTTTCCA
>JAZOBL010000025.1:0-4408 GCA_045595945.1 Faecousia sp. | reverse complement strand
TGGTCATAAACCGAATGAGGAAATCTCCCTCGATTTCGGAGATGGCCTTCAGCAGATCCGCGAAGTCCACACCGATGCCAAGATCCTTGCCGTAGGAATTGACATTCTGACCCAGCAGGGTGATATCCTTGACACCGCTTTCAATCAGTTCCCGGCACTCACGCAGGATATCTGCGCTTTTGCGGCTGCGCTCCCGGCCCCGGACATAGGGCACGATGCAGTAGGTGCAGAAATTGTTGCAGCCGTACATGATGGACACCCAGGCTTTCAGCTTGCTGTCCCGCTGCTGGGGCAGACCTTCCACGATAGAACCGGCCTCATCCTCGGTAAAATAAGTGCGCTTGCCGGTGAACAGTACCCGGTTCAGGATCTCCGGGAACTGCCACAGATGGTGAGTGGAAAACACCCCATCCACATGGGGGTAGCTGCGCTTGATCCGGTCCACTACCTTCTCTTGCCCGGCCATACAGCCGCACAGGAAGATCTTCTGGCGGGGGTGGCGGCGCTTGGTGTGGGTCAGCGCCCCCAAATTGCCGAATACCCGCTGCTCCGCGTGCTCCCTAATGGCGCAGGTGTTCATCACCACCACATCAGCCCCCTCGGCTTCCTGGGTGATGGCATAGCCGCTTTCAATCAGCAGACCCCGGATCCGCTCAGAATCGGCTTCATTCTGCTGACAGCCGTAGGTCTCCACATAGGCAAGGGGGGTGATGGCCTGACTGTGCCAGTACTCTCTTATGTTTTGACAGTAAGCCAGCTGGGCATCCAGCTGCTTCTGTGAAATAACGGTGGTTTTGGGCATAGAAAAGGTACTCCTTGGGTACATACTTATTCAATATAAAATAATAGCATTTTTTCGGCTTTAATGCAAGAGCAACTGAAAAAATACCGGAATGTAAACATTTTGTAAAAGTCTTGCAATCCATGGGCCTGCGTGGTAAACTAAAGAAACATTGTCCCCCATAGGGAGAAAAGAGGAATACAATGAAGTGTAAATACTGTCTGGCGGAGTTAACCGAGGAAGTTTCCGTATGCCCCCATTGCGGCGCAGATCTGACAGCAACTGCTGAACAGACGGAAGAAACCTCACCTGTGGCAGAAGAATCCACTGAGGAAGTGGAAGAAATTGCGGCAGAACAGGAAGAAACTGCCGAAGCGCTGACCGAGGAAACGGAAACACTGATCTGCGAGGAGCAGGACGCTGCACCTGCCAAAAAGGTCAAGTGGTGGAAGCTGGTCCTTGTCGGTGCAGCCGTGCTGGTTCTGCTGGCAGCTCTGGCAATTGCGATTTTCTGGCCTTCTACCGGCAAGGCCCTGCTGCGCAGCGTGGGCATCCGCGCCAACGATGTGATGTATAAGGATTCTTACACCGTGGAAGATCAGGTGGCTGCGGATAACACTGATGTGGTCGTTGCCACAGTAGGCGACCGGGAATTGACCAGCAGCCAGCTGCAGGTGTACTACTGGATGGGTGTTTCTGATTTCATGAATTACTACGGCAGTTACCTTTCCATGATCGGCTTTGATTACAATAAGGGATTTGACCAGCAGGTGTATGATCCTACTACCGGCCAGACCTACCAGCAGATGTTCCTGGACACTGCCCTGGAGACCTGGAGTCGGTACGCAACCTTATTGGAGATGGCTGATGAGGCCGGCTTCCAGCTCTCTGAGGACGAGCAGGAGCAGGTAGACGGTTTTGATGATCAGGTGCAGGAACTGGCAACTGCTATGGAATATGAAGATGTTGACAAATTCCTGCAGGAACAGCTGGCTCCCGGTACCTCCCTTAGCGGGTATCTTGGCTATGTGACCGATAGTTTTGTGGCCATGGCATATTACGATTCCTTGTACGAGAGCCTGCTGCCCACCGATGAGGAGGTGGCGGCCTACTTTGAGGAGCACGCAGCGGAGTTTGCGGAAAGCGGATTCAGTAAGGAAAGCGGAAACTACTACGATGTGCGTCACATTCTGATCCCCATTGAGGGCGGCACGGAGGATGAATCCGGCAATGTGGTCTACTCCGACCAGGATTGGACTGACTGCCGGAACAAGGCACAGGCGCTGCTGGACGAATTCTTGGCAGGAGAGGCCACAGAGGAGATCTTTGCCTCCATGGCACAGGAACACTCCACCGACGGCGGCTCCAATACCAATGGCGGCTTGTATTCCCAGCTGTCCGAGGCGACGAACTTCGTGGATACCTTCAAGAACTGGTATCTCGATGAGACCCGGAAGCCTGGTGATACCGGCCTTGTGGAGAGCGTGCACGGCTGCCATATTATGTACTTCAGCAGCAGCTATCCCATCTGGGAGTATGAGGCCGAGAGTATGCTCCTGTCCGATAAGACCTCCCAAATGCTGGAAGAGGCTCAGGAGGAATGGCCCATGAAGGTGGACTTTAAGAAGATCGTGCTGGGCTATGTAAATCCCTTTGCAACTGAATAACAAACAAGAAAGGGACAGCCTGGGCTGTCCCTTTTTATGCTGTTTAGTCCCAATCCGGAAGGATCTCCGGCCGCAGTGGAAGCTTTTGAAAGATCTCCGTGGTGATGGATTTGTACTCATAAACATCGGTGGTTTTTCGCAGGCGTTTGCCCAGCTTTTCACTGTTTTCGAATTTACAAAGCCAGTGCCGCCAGTTTTCCTTTAGCCGGAACATGGCATTGCGGCTGCCGCCGAAGGCTTGTATGTATTCTTCCAGCAGAGCGTTGTGAAAGGCCTCCAGAGAGGCTGCTGTCGTGCCCCCTGGAGTCAGCATACCCGGATCGGCGATCAAACCCCTGCCGATCATCGCCGCACCTACCTGAGGGAATTCTGTGCTTAAGGCCTCTATCTGGCGGCGGTTGCACAGATTGCCGTTATAGCACAGGGGTATTTTGGCGTTTTCCACGCCATAGCGGAAGGCATCCAGATCCACACTACCTTTGTAAAACGCGGTACGCACCCGGGGATGAATGATCAGCTCCCGGATGGGGTAGCGGTTGAAGATCTCCAAGATTCGGGGAAATTCCTCCGGATCAGCAAAGCCGATTCTGGTCTTAACGGATACAGGTAGGGGTGTCCTGTTGAATATTTCATACAAAAAGGCATCCAATCCGTCCAAATCTCTGAGCATTCCGGAGCCTTTTCCCTTGGCGGTGACCGTACCGGAAGGGCAGCCTGTGTTTAGGTTGACTTCTTCATAGCCTAAGTCCTTGCAGACCCCGGCCATAAACAGAAAATCCTCCGGCACTTTGGTCAGCAACTGGGGGATCACAGTGCAGTCCATAGTATTGGCGGGAGGCAGCTCCCGCGCCTCCCGGGGTGTTAGCGCCCGGTGGACAGTGGGGGAGAAGAAGGGGGTGTAGTAGCGGTCTACTCCCGGGAAAAACTGCCGGTGGAGCCGGCGGTAAATACTGTCAGTCAGCCCCTCCAGCGGGGCAAAATAATACTGCATAGCAAACTCCTGAAAAAGGGTGCGCTTTTGGGCGCACCCTTCTTATTATACTTCCATAATTACGGGCAGGATCATGGGATTCCGCTTGGTGGTCTTAAACAGATAGCCGCTCAGATCGTTCTTAATGGCGGACTTGATGGCAGACCAGTCCCGGATATGCTTTCGGTTGCAGCGGTCAATGGCCTCCAGGGCCACATTCCGCAGCTCCTCCATCAGCTCCTCGGACTCCTTCACATAGATAAAGCCACGGGTGATAATATCCGGTCCGGAGATCAGACTGCGATCCTGGCTGCTGATGTTGACGCATACCACGATCATGCCGTCCTGTGCCAGGTGCTTTCTGTCCCGCAGCACCACAGAGCCCACATCACCAACGCCGGTACCGTCCACAAAGACCTTTCCTGCAGGCACAAAGCCGTTGATCTTGCACAGCTTGGCGGAAAGTTCAATCACATTGCCGATCTCAGCAATCCGCACATTTTTGGGGGACAGGCCCATGGTGACGGCCAGCTTGCCGTGGATCTGCAAATGGCGCTGCTCGCCATGGACGGGGATGAAAAATCTGGGTTTTGTAAGGGCGTGGATGATCTTCAGTTCTTCTTGACAGGCGTGGCCGGAGACGTGCAGACCCTCACTCTTCTCGTAGACCACTTCGGCATTCTTCCGGTACAGCTCATTGATGATCCGGGAGACGGCCTTTTCGTTGCCGGGGATGGCAGATGCGGAAATGATGATCCTGTCTCCTGGCATTAAGTCCACCTGCTTATGGGTGGAGAAAGCCATGCGGTAAAGGGCGGACATATTTTCACCCTGAGAGCCTGTAGAAACAATAACGATCTTATCCTTAGGCAGAGATTTGATGGTGGAAATATCCACAATGGTATTGGCAGGAACCTTCAAATAGATCAGCTCCGCGGCAAAGTCGGAGCGAAGCCATGTCGTACTGTGGGCCAAGAAGCTGAACAACTT
>JAZOBL010000024.1:0-32307 GCA_045595945.1 Faecousia sp. | reverse complement strand
TGCCGCAAGCGGCCATAGACAGCACCATCAGGGTTGCCATTACCAAACAAACAATTCTCTTCATAACATTCTTTCCTTTCTGTTTTCGGGTTTTTTGGATATAAAAATTGGACCGCTTTCGTCAAGCGATCCCACAGCAATATACCAATACCCCTAGGAAAGTACCGGAACACACTGCATCGATAGCGCTTCACAAAAGTTTTGTGACAGTCCGGCAGATGTTCTCTGACGACCCAGCTTGGGAAATTCAGGCGTTCCCCTTGCTTCGGCGGTATTCCCTTTCCCCTGCCGCGGCTGCCTGGCCTTACGGTGGGTACTGATGAATCCCGCGCCTCTATCTAAGCGATTCAATTTTCCATATCGTATCACCGGATCGGCCTGTTGTCAAGGCGTTTTTTATTTTTTGTGCCTTCTAGCCAATATCCGCCCAAGAAAGACATTTGTTTTCCATCGGTTTACATAAAGAAATGCCCCGGAAACGGGGCATTTGCTATTGATGCACTTCATTCTGCCGCCCTGGTAGCGATCAGCGCCACGCCGGTACCGGCAATATTTTCCGCCAGCACCTGACCCATTGCCACAGGTGCTTCCGCCGCCAGGGCGTTAATCGCCTCCATCACCTGCCGAATCTTCCCTTTGGGGATATCCGTAGCGGTTTTGCAGGAAATCACCGGGATACCCTCCCGGCTGCCCCGCAGGCGGACGGTTGAGGTGACGATCCGGGTGGGGTTGGTCACTTCCTTCCGGGCGTATTTTTCACCCCGGGGACAGGTGTGACCGGTCACTTCCTGCACTTCGCTACCGTTCAGGCGGACAGTAAGAGCGCAGCCCAACGGGCAGCCGATACAGGTCAAATTCTTTTCCATATTTTACGCCTCCTCAACGGTAATGTGGATGGTTTGCAGGTCTGGGCAGCCTTCCAGCTGCTGCCGGGTCAGCTTTAGTTCTTCCATTTCCCCGGGAGCCATCACCGGCCGCTTTTTCCGCAGCACCTGCTCCCCGTTCAGCAGCAGCCCTACCACTGTGTTTTTCTTCACATCCCCTACCCGGAAACGGATGATCACTTCATCCTCCACCCCATCGGGACGGATGGACGCAGGCACGGTATAGCGCACGCCGCCTTCAAAGGTAATGGGGAGCCCCGGCTGCTCGCACCGCTTACCATTTACATAGGCTACCGCTGCGCGACCGGCATTGGCAGCCTCTTGGGAAACAAAGTCCACCAGATCGTGAACATGGAGCACATTGCCGGCGGCAAACACACCGGGTATATTGGTCTGCAGCTGCTCATCGACAACCGGGCCGTTGGTCACAGGACTCAAGGTCACGCCCATGCCCTTGGAAAGCTCATTCTCCGGGATCAGACCGCAGGATAGCAGCAAGGTATCACATTCGTAGTGAATTTCCGTGCCGGGGATGGGACGGCGGTGCTCATCCACCTGGGCGATGGTGACTCCTTCCACCCGTTCTTTACCTTGAATATCCACCACCGTGTGGCTTAAGTACAGGGGAATATCAAAATCCTCCAGACACTGGACGATGTTCCGCTTCAGGCCGCCGGAATAAGGCATCAATTCCGCCACCGCCAGCACCTTTGCCCCCTCCAGGGTCATACGCCGGGCCATGATCAAACCGATATCGCCGCTACCCAGGATCACCGCCCGGCGACCGGGCATAAAACCTTCCATATTCACCAGCCGCTGGGCTGTGCCGGCGCTGTACACCCCTGCGGGCCGAAAACCGGGAATATTCAGCGCGCCTCTGCTCCGCTCTCGGCATCCCATGGCCAGGATCACAGCCTTGGCCTGCAGTTCCAGCAGGCCCTCCCTGCGGCTGACCGCGGTGATCAGCTTATCGCCGGTAATGTCCAGTACCATGGTGGAGAGCTTGTATTCGATATTCCGCGCTTTCACCTGATCGGCAAACCGGGCGGCGTACTCCGGTCCGGTCAGCTCCTCTTTGAAGGTATGTAAGCCGAAGCCGTTGTGGATGCACTGATTCAAGATACCCCCCAGGCAGGTATCCCGCTCCAGAATCAAGATGCTCCGGCAGCCGGCATCATAGGCCGCCACCGCTGCGGCAAGACCCGCAGGGCCGCCGCCGATGATCACAATATCATACTGCTTCATGGCTGCCCTCCTTGGTTCTGCCTACGGTGAGATTGGATTCTCCGCCGGACTTGGTGATGTGCAGCAGATCAGTACCCTGTTCTTTTGCCAGCAATTCCATAACCTTCGGACTGCAGAAACCGCCCTGGCAGCGCCCCATACCCGCCCGGGTGCGGCGTTTGACTCCATCCAGGCTTTTCGCCCCCAGAGGGCGGCGGATAGCATCCAGGATCTCCCCCTCGGTGATCTGCTCACAGCGGCAGATGATCTGCCCATAGGCGGGATTTTCCTGCAGCAGCTGTCGGTATTCCTCTTTGCTTAAGGTCTTGGGATCCAACACACCCTTGCGGGTGGAGATATAATTCTCTTTCTCCCGGAGGTTTAGCATTACCTGCATCAGCGCCGCCACATGCTCGCCGATGGCGGGGGCGGAAGTGAGTCCCGGGGACTCAATACCGGCGCAGTCCACAAAGCCGGGGGCAACCTCCCCGATCACAAATTCGTGGCCATCCTCGTGGGCCCGCAGACCGGCAAAGCTGGTGATGGTCTGGCGAATAGGCAGACCCTTTACGGTATCACCCGCCTTTTCCATCAGGTCCTGCAGACCCTCTGCGGTGGTGTTGGTGCCCTCCCGATCCTCAATGTCGTAGGCGGTAGGGCCTACGATGGTATTGCCGTGGACCGTGGGACTAAGCAGCACGCCCTTGCCCAAAGCGCCGGGCAGCTGGAAGACGGTGTGCTTCACAAAGCCAACCGTTTCCTTATCCAGCAGGCAGTAATCTCCCCGGCGGGGGGTAATGTGGAGCTTTTCCTTACAAACCATGTTGTGAAGCACGTCCGCATACACGCCTGCGGCGTTGATCACTGTGCGGGTCTCCACCGCGCCATCCTTGGTCAGTACACGCCAGCCGTTCTCCAGCTTTTCAAAGCCGGTGACTTCCGTATTAAATTGGAACGCTACTCCGTTTTCACAGGCGTTTTCCCCCAGAGCGATGGTCAGACCGAAGGGGCAGATGATCGCCCCCGTAGGCGCCCACAGAGCCGCCACAGCTTCCTCGCTGATGTTGGGTTCTAACTCCCGCAGGCGGTCTCTATCCACGATCTGCAGATCCTGCACGCCGTTTTTGACGCCGTTCTCATACAGCGCCTGCAGCCGGGGCAGACCTTCCTCCTCCATGCAGACCACCAGCGAGCCGTTGCGAACATAGTGAAAATCCAGATCCTTAGCAAGCTGCTCCATCAGCTGGCTGCCACGGACATTCATCTTGGCCATGAGGCTGCCATGCTTGGCGTCAAAGCCTGCGTGAACAATGGCGCTGTTGGCCTTGGATGTGCCGCAGCACACATCCTCTTCCTTTTCCAGCACCAGGATCTTCGCCTGATACCGGGATAGATATTTCGCCACGGCACAGCCGGTGACCCCGGCGCCGATGATCACAATGTCATACATCTTTGCTTTCCTCCGCTGTTTGTTCACATATTCCAAATTTCCGGGTTGGTGGTAGACACCGCCAGCGCTCCGGCGGACAGGGCCGCCATCACCTGCCGTTTTTCCGTAACCAAGCCTCCGGTCAGCACCGGGATCCCGGATCCGGCTTGCACCCTATGAATGATCTCCGGCATGAGACCCGGTAAAATGTCGATGGCATCCGGGCGAACCCGCAGATTCAGTACCGTTTCCAAGGACATGGAATCAATGAGAAACACCCGCAAGATCGCCAGCATTCCCAGTTGCTGTGCGGTCTGCACCAGATTGATCCGGGTAGAAATGATGCCGTCGGCCCGGGTATGCTGTTTCAAGAATTCCACAGACACTTCCTTGCCTGCAAGACCGCTGATCAGGTCTGCATGGACCACCGCCACCTTGTGAGCGTCTTTTGCCCGGTCCACTATGGAGGCGATGCTGCAAATGTCCCCATAGAGGATGAAGACCATTTTCACATCCGCCTCCAGGCACTTGGCAAGGCCTTTGTCATCCCGCACAGCAGCGATCACAGGATTCTCCTGCAATAGGTCAAAGTACCGTTTATCCATAGAATTTCCCCCTATAAACGCAAAAAAGCGCACTGAATACACGATCTTTTGGATCGTGATACTCCGTGCTCTTATCTCCCGGTCAATATGTTATTTTCACAGCCTGTTGCTGCCAAAGCAGAGCACAGGGCCGATTGTTTGCAAAACTTTATCTTATAGTAGCATATTATGCGCCATTTGTCTATTTGTTTTCTGTTTTTTTGCAAAAAGTATGCCCACAGCAGAAAAACAGTCCGGCAGCGGTTGCTGCCGGACTGTTTGAAATAATATTACCGTTCTTCCCGGAAATAGGACAGGCCCAAACCCTGGGGGGGCTGATGCTCTCTCTTTTTCCGCATACTGGTGATGATCAGCACCAAAAGTGTCACCACATAGGGCAGCAGTTTGAACAGCTCTTGGGTAGCGGTACCCAAACCCCGGATGTAGTTGTTGGCGTTGCACAGAGCGCCAAACAGGAACGAGCCCCAAATGGCCATGGTGGGCTTCCACAAGGCGAAGATCACCAGTGCAATGGCCATCCAGCCCCGGTCACCGAAGGCGTTGTTGGACCAAACACCGTTGGCGTAGGCCATTACATACTGCAGGCCGCCCAGACCGGCAATGGCACTGCCGATGCAGGTCGCCAAGTACTTATACCGGGTCACATGGATACCGGCGGCATCTGCCGTGGCAGGGTTTTCACCCACAGAGCGCAGATTCAGGCCCACCCGGGTGCGGTTGAGCACAAAGGAGACGATCAGTGCAATGGCAACTGCCGTATACGTAAGAAAATCGTGGGACAGGAAAATCTGTCCGAACCAGCCTAGCTTATCTGCAAAGGGCAGGGATGCGCGGAACAGGTCACTGGTGCGTGTCAGGGCAATAATAGGCAGGTCACTGTCAGCCAGCTTGGTCAGAGAGCTTCCGAAAAAGTTGCCCAGGCCAATGCCGAAGGTAGTCAGTGCCAAGCCGGTCACATTCTGATTTGCCCGCAGGGTAACGGTCATAAAGCTGTAGATCAGGCCCATCAGCACAGAGCCTACGATCGAGCAAAGCAAAGGAATCAAAATCGCCAGCAGCGGGACCATTGCCACACCGGCGGCATCACAGCCCGTCTCGTAAAGGAATGCGCCGATCACGCCGCTGATGGCACCCACATACATAATGCCGGGGATGCCCAGATTCAAATGGCCGGACTTTTCTGTAACGATCTCACCGGTAGAGCCAAACAGAAGCGGCACACCCAGAGGGATCGCAGAGCTGATAAATGCAACAAACATATTCATTATGCTGCGCCCCCTTTCTTTCCGTGACGGAATTTCACCGCATATTGGATAAAGAACTCACAGCCCACCAGGAACAGGATCACAACACCGGAGACGATGTCTGCATAAGCGCTGTTCAGGAAGAAGCTGTCCGCCACCTTAGCTGCACCGGTCTGCAGGAAGGTAACCAGTGCTGACATCAGCGCCATAATAAAGGGGTTAAACTGTCCCAGCCAGGAGATCATAATGGCGGTAAAGCCCTGACCACCCACGGTGTTGGTGTTGATGGAGTGGTCCGTGCCGGCTACCAGCAGCATGCCGGCAACGCCGCACAGCGCACCGGAGATGGCCATGGTCCGGATGATGACCTTCTTCACATCGATGCCCACATACCGGGCAGTATTCTGGCTTTCCCCCACCACGGAGATCTCATAGCCGTGCTTGCTGTATTTCAGGTACACATACAGCCCGATCATCAAGGCAGTTACGATCAGAATATTCAGCGCATATTTCTGATCAAACACAACGGGCAGGTTGCCGGTGCTCACCGGCTTGATAATGCCGGAGCCGGAGCCGGTCACATAGACATAATACGCCACGATCTGGGTGGCTACATAGTTCATCATCAGGGTAAACAGGGTCTCGTTGGTCCGGTACTGGGCCTGAAACAGTGCCGGAATCAAGCCCCAGAGGGCACCCACCAGCACACTGCACAGGAAAATGATGGCGATCAGCACACCGTTGGGAACCTTGTCACCCAGCTCGATCATGCAGACCATTGCCGCCAGGCCACCCATCAGTGCCTGACCCTCCGCGCCGCAGTTCCAGAACCGCATGCGGAACGCAGGTGTCACTGCCAGAGACAGGCACAGCAAAATGGCGGTTTGCTGCAAAAATCGCCACAGCAGGGTGGTCTTGCCTTCCAAAAGCTTTCCGAATACACCCTTGAACATGATCTGATAGCCTTCCAGAACAGAAGCGCCGGTCAGCAGGGAGGACAAAATACCGATCACCAAAAAGCCCAGCAAAATCGCGCCCACGCGGATCAGCCAGGCCTTCCAGCCGGGCAGATTGTCCCGCTTGGCAATGTGGAGCAGAGGCTCATGGTGCTTTTTCTGATTAGTTGCCACTGCTGTCGCCTCCTTCCTGGGAATCCATTGCTTCAGACTTGGTCATCAGCAGACCGATCTGTTCCTTGGTTGCCGTCCGGGCATCCACCAGACCGGTGATCCTGCCGGAGCCGATGACCAGAATCCGGTCGCACAGCTCCAGCAGCACATCCAGATCCTCGCCCACGAAGATCACGGCAGTGCCCTTTTCCTTCTGCTCATTGAGCAGGTTATATATGGTGTAAGAGGAGTTGATGTCCAGACCCCGAACAGGGTACGCAGTCATCAAAACCTTGGGTGCAGCAGCGATCTCACGGCCCACCAGCACCTTTTGCACATTACCGCCGGACAGGCGGCGCACCGGTGTGGAGGCGCTGGGCGTCACCACTTCCAGATCGTGAATGATCCGTTCTGCCAGATCCTTCGGCTCTTTGCGCTGCAGGAATACGCTCTTACCCCGGCGGTAGCTGCGGAGCATCATATTATCTACGATGTCCATATTGCCCACCAGGCCCATGCCCAGCCGATCCTCCGGCACGAAGGACAGCCGCACGCCCAGCTCCCGGATCTGCAGCGGGGTCTTATTCCGCAGGTCGTCTACCTCACCGGTTTTGGGATTGTGGTAATAGATATCACCCTGGGACAGCTTCTGCAAGCCGGCAATGGCCTCCAGCAGCTCACGCTGACCGGAGCCGGCAATGCCGGCAATGCCCAGAATTTCACCGCTGCGGGCAGTAAAGGACACATCGTCCAGCACAGTAGCTCCCTGCCGGTTCAGGCAGGAGATATGCTGCACCTCCAGACGATCCTGGGGATCTTTGGGTTCGGAGCGGTCAATATTCAGATCCACCTTCTTGCCAACCATCATTTCTGTCAGCTGGCTTTCGTTGGTCTCAGCGGTATTCACTGTACCCACATACTCGCCCTTACGCAACACCGCCACCCGGTCAGACAGGGACAGCACCTCGTGGAGCTTGTGGGTGATGATGATAATGCACTTGCCGTCATCCCGCATCCGGCGCAGCACCGCAAAGAGCTTCTGGGTTTCCTGGGGTGTCAGCACCGCAGTAGGCTCGTCCAGGATCAAAATATCCGCGCCCCGGTACAGCACCTTAATGATCTCCACCGTCTGCTTCTCGGACACAGACATGTCGTAGATCTTCTTTTCCGGGTCGATCTCGAACCCGTACTGATTACTGATTTTGTGGATCTTCTCAGAGAAATGCTTCAGATTATAGGGCTTTTCGTTCAGACCCAGCACAATGTTCTCCGTGGCGGTGAACACATCCACCAGCTTAAAATGCTGATGAATCATGCCAATCTTATAGTCAAAGGCATCCGTAGGAGAGGCGATCGTAACCTCTTCCCCTCCGATAAAGATCTGACCCTCATCGGGATAGTAGATGCCGGCGATCATGTTCATCAGGGTGGTCTTGCCGCTTCCGTTTTCTCCCAGAATGGCAAGGATCTCTCCGTGGTTTGCCGTCAGAGATACATTCTTGTTGGCGATCACCTTTGCACCAAAGGTTTTGGTGATGTTTTTCAGTTCAATAGCAGCTGTCGCAGTCAAAAAGAGTCCCTCCTCTTTCTAGTTCTCAAAAACATGCCGGCGATCCCGGTATGCTTTTCAAAACTAGGTAAGGCGGGGCGGGAATCCTCCCGCCTCGCCTTATAGTAATGTCAGTAATTTAAGATTAGCCGTAGTTACGGTCCAGCAGAGTGATGCCGTCGATCTCAACATCAAAGTAAGGACCGGAGCGGAACTTGGACTCCTGGAAGATGCCGTCTTCGATAACCTCGGTGTCCTTCTCGAAAGCAGCGTCGGTGTCCACGTCAGCCATGTAGGAGGTCAGAGTCTCGCCGCCCACGGTGAAGTTGGCGGTATCAAACACGTTGATGGTGCCGTCGTTCAGGCCAGCCAGAACCTCGTCCAGCTTCTCCTGAGTGCCTTCTGCAACACTCTCGCCCATCTCGGTCAGAACAACAGAGCCGGTCTCCAAAGTGCCGGTCCAGTCGGTTGCGATAGCCTCACCGTTGGCAACCTGGGTGATCATGTACTTGAAGTAGGGAACCCAGTTGATACGGGAAGAGATCAGGAAGGTATTGGGGCAAGCAGCGGCGGTGGAGCCGTTGTAGGAAACGTTGGGAACGCCTGCGTTCTCACAAGCAGTGGGAGCACCCATGGAGTCAGCGTGCTGGCTGATCAGGACGCAGCCGCCGTTGATCAGAGCCTCGGCAGCAGCCTTTTCCTTGGTCTCATCGTACCAGGAACCGGTGAACTTAACATCCATAGTAACGCTGGGGCAGACAGACTTAGCGCCCAGGTAGAAGGAGGTGTAGCCGGACATAACCTCAGCGAAGGTGAATGCACCCACATAACCCATCTTAGCCTCGTCAGCAGTGATCTCGCCGGCGTCGATCATCTCGTTCAGCTTCAGACCTGCAACCACACCGGCAGCGTAACGGCCCTGGTAGATGGAAGCAAAGGCATTGTGGAAGTTGTCAAGACCTGCGGTGTGAGCCTGCGTGCCGGTAGCGTGGCAGAACTCCACCTCGGGATACTCTTCAGCAGCCTGGATCAGGAAGGACTCGTGGCCGAAGGAGTCGGCGAAGATGATATCGCACTCCTCAACCTCAATCAACTCAACAGCTGCATCGTAGCAGGCGTTGGACTCGGGGATGTCGGTCTTCTGAACCATCTCAACACCCATTTCATCGCAAGCAGCAATCGCAGCATCGATAAAGTTCTTATCGTAGGTGGACTGCTCGGTGTGCAGGAAGATGAAGCCAACCTTCAGGTCGGATGCTGCAGCGCCGGTGGTGTCGTCTGCGGCAGCGGTGGTGTCGTCTGCGGCACCGGTGGTGGTGTCGTCAGTGTTTGCGTTGTTGCCGCAGGCAGCCATGGACAGTACCAGCAGAGCAGCCAGCAGCAGGGCAATCAGCTTTTTCATTGTGTGTTTCCTCCAAAAAATTTATTTTTTCTTTATTCAACCGGGTCCCGAAAGCCCGCCTGAGGGCAGGTTTTCGGAAGGCGATATCGTAAACAACAGAAAAGACCCGATAACGAACCTGAGGAATCCTCCTTTTCAGCTTATCCGGTCAACAAAAAAGCAGCCTGCACTATGCGCAAAACTGCCAGCAGCCCCTTGCAGGAGCAAAAACCAATAGTCGTGACTTGCGGCGTCACGGTAGAAACATTTGGGCCCAACGAATCCTCGTTACTCCAAAACTATACTGGCGAAAATATGAAATTTATGCAGTTATATTAGCACAATCAGCCGGTTTTTGTCAATATGTTTCCATGCTTTTCAACTTTTTTGTAGCTTCTATGAAAACCGATTTGAGAAACCTTTCTGCCTTGTGCAAAATACCCAACCCACCCTGCTCCCGGTTTCAGTTTCTTTGTTTTGCATATTGCAAAGCGCGGGCGCTACTGCTATAATGCTCTCATAGGACAAGCTGTTCCCACAACCTGCGGTAACATGCGGAAAATAAAAAGAGAGGCGCAGTATTATGAATTGTTTGGAAGAAAGAATCGTCAAAGACGGCATTGTGAAAGAGGGAAATGTCCTGAAGGTGGACAGCTTCCTGAACCACCAAATGGATATTGAGCTGATGAATGAGATCGGCAAGGAATTCTACCGCCGTTTCCAGAATAAGCCCATCAACAAGATCTTGACCATTGAGGCCTCCGGCATTGCCATCGCCTACGCGGTAGCCCAGCAGTTCCATGTGCCTCTGTTGTTCGCCAAGAAGTCCAAGTCTATCAACATTGCCGGTGATACCTACACCGCTGAAGTGGAATCCTTCACCCACAAAAACAAAAACACCGTTGTTGTCTCCAAGCAGTTTCTGTCGGAAAATGACCACGTGCTGATCATTGACGATTTCCTGGCCAACGGCTGTGCTCTGCAGGGTCTGATCTCCATTGTGGATCAGGCCGGCGGCACTGTGGAGGGCATCGGCATTGCCATAGAAAAGGGCTTCCAGATGGGCGGTCAGGTCATCCGCAATCTGGGTTACCAGCTAGAGTCCTTGGCCATCGTGGAAGCCATGAACCACGAAACCGGCGAGATCGTCTTCCGCCAGCAGTAAGCGCTCTGCGTTGATATTTCCAAATTTCCGAGCCTCATATTCTGCGTAAAGACAGCGACGGCGTTTGCCGTCACTGTCTTTTTATGCGGTTTCTCAGAGTTTGTTAACGAATTTGAAAGCATCGTTAGTTACCTCCCGGCAGGTTTCTTGTTCTAATTATATCACATTGCCGGCAAAATGTCAGCCATTCATCAACATTGCGCTTCGCGTTTATTGCCGATATTAAGCGAACAAACATTAATAAAGCAATGTAATCTATCATAGACTGCCTTACTTTCTGCTATCATGAAAAAGACGCACAATAAGGGAAAACTCGTTTCCCTGTGCCCTTTTTAAAACAAATAGGCTCAAAAAGTTCGGAAAACAAAAGAAAACAGTCAGTAATCGTAAGATTTACTGACTGTTTCTTGGCAGGGGCACAAGGACTTGAATTGCCATAGATTTTGCATTTTCTTAACTTTTGTTAACCATTTAGTACCATTTCTGTGGGTTTTCCGAACATTTATACCCCACTAAACACCACGGTTAACCACCTATTACCACCCCAATAAGGGGAAAAATAAGGGAAAACTTTTTAAAACGCCGCATAGCGGGTACTCAAAACACCTTAATATCTAATTCTAAAGTAATCCAAATATGCCTTAAAGCGATCCTGCGCGGTGAGGCAGGTATCCATTAGGAAGCCTTTTTCGTGGTCCCATTCTTTAAGACCACGGTAGTAGAACAGCTTCAGATTATCCTCGATAATGAAGGGGACGATGTTGTTCTTGAGGCATTCCTTGAAGAGGATTAGGCGGCCTACACGGCCATTTCCGTCCTGGAATGGATGGATGCGTTCAAAGGTAACATGGAAGGCTACGATGTCCTCAAAAGTCTTAGAGGGCAATGCATTATAGTCTGCCAGCAGTTTACGAATCTCACCGGCAACATTTTCGGGGAGCGTGGTATCATTACCACCCACCTCATTGGGCAGTTTCTTGTACTCACCTACTGCAAACCAATCCTTACGGCTGTCGCTGGTGCCGGTCTTCAGTACGAAATGCAGCTCCTTAATAAACTTCTCAGTCAGCGCAAAACCAGCTTGGTCGATCACCATATCGATGCAACGGAAGTGGTTAGATGTTTCGATCACATCGTCAACATTCACAGAATCATTTTCAAAGCCAATAGTATTTGTCTCAAAGATATACCGGGTCTGGTCGTGAGTAAGGCGGCTGCCCTCAATATGGTTAGAGTCATAGGTCAGATCGATCTGCACCTTATGATAGATACCGCCGGTCATCTTAGCCGCTTTCTGCTCCCGCAGGATCTGCAGCAAGGAGGGAGTATCTTTCTTTTTGTTGACGCGATCCGGTTTCTGTGCGTTTTCCGGAATGTACCAGGTTTTGCCGATAAGCTTGGCATTGGCAATTCTGCCCTGGGCGCAGTAATTTCGCACACTACGTTCAGAAAGTCCCCATTTTTCAGCCATTTTCGCAACAGATACGTACTCCATAGTTACCTCCCGACAAGTTTTCTTGCCATTATTATATCACATTACCGGCAAAATAGCAACCAAAATATTTTCACCAAGAAGCCTTTTGTTGCCGGTAAAACATTAATACTATACATATTCTTGGTATAATGAAAAAAGTCCAACGCCGTGCAGCATTGGACTTTTTTACAGGGCATAACCTTAAATTAATTTTCAGCAATCACCACGATTTGATCGTGTTCACCGAAGGTGATCATCTCTTCCTTATTGGGATTTACGACCACATTGGTCTTGGTTTTGCCGATGTGCCTATAGCCCACATAGATCTCACCCTTGCGGGTAGCGCTTTCTGTCAGCGTGTAGGAGTCTACCGGAACACCGATGGAAACATAATTGGCAGCAGGCTTCATATAAAGTTCAGAACCGCTCTCATCGAGAAGATCAGTGATCAGCGGGGCCATATTGGGATTCTCAGAAATCTGCGCCATCAGCAGGCTTGCAAAATTGGAGCCAATTACAAAGTCATCAACTCTCGCTTGAGATGCCAGCCGTTGATTATCTACACTACGCATTTCTGTGGTAATCGCGAAGTGCCGGTCGGTTTTGTCTGCAATATCACGCAGAAGAATCAGCCGCAGCAAGGTCTGAGAATCGGACGCCTCCGGTTCTTGACTATCATCATTCAAAAGCAGAATGTTATTTGCGTTCTCGTTGAGGAATTCGCAAAGCAGATCTCGCGTAACCGGCTTGGTGCAAACCTTAATTTCCAGATTTTCATATGTACCCAACTTAGTTTCATCCAAGTCATCATCGACGATAACCACATGAGTACCAGACTCTACATATTTTGCATACTCTGCAAGGATAATCGGCAGTTTTTCATTACTACCAAGGACGATCAAATGATTGCTTGCCTGTGCAGAAATACTTGCTCCGTTGCAGATTTTCGACTCATCAACAGCTTTGCCAGCATGATAATCATACGCGCCATCATCCAGTTCCAAAAGGACAATTTGATCATCCTTACCGATCAAAACATCCATAGCTGGGTTCAAATGTACTTGACCATCTGTGCATAGTCCAACCGCAACAGCATTAGAGAAGCTTAGAGCAGCCTCCTTGAAGGATTTCCCCTCTAATGCGGGAATACTCTCGAAATACAACTCATTGCCGCTGAAGTTAAACAGCTCTGTCAGCACTTGGGACAGACCATGCTGACGGCAAGTGTTGGAAATAATCCGGGCGATAGCATCCTTTGCGTAAATGATCTCTGCACGACCCTCACCAGCAATATTGGCAGCTTCCACATGCTGACTGTCCTCCAAAGAGGCGATAAATCGCAGTTCCGGATTTGTCAGTTCCTTGTCCTTTAAGTAAGCAGATAGCGCCAACAAGATTTTAACCGTTTCTGCATCATCATGAACGTTGATAATCACAGACTTGCTGGTTTCCACAGAACAACGCTCCAAAGCATATGCCTCATGTAGATTACCACTGCGGCAAATAATCCGTGTTGTACCGGTATTGGAGATATGAGAAGAAATTGCGTCCTCCATCTCCTCTTTAGGCTGCTCACCCAAGACTACGACACACGCATTTTTCTTGTTGGAATTAGCCTCAATCAGCTCACGCAGAATTGCATATACATTGTTGTCAAAGCCAATGATGGTGGTGTGGTTATCTTCCTGCACAACAGAGGTGCCCTTACGCAGTTCACTGAGCTTATCCTCTACGCCGGTTGCTATGATACCAATTAAAATACTGGTCAAGAACATACCGCAAAGTGTAGCCAGGAACATCAGTACCAAATACGGCAGATTGTCTGTAGGAACACCGCCAAGATTTCCGGCATCTAAAGTGTACATTAGGCTGGTCCAGATTTGATACAAAACACCGCCATCGTCCGTAACAAAGTATGCCACAATGCCGATCGCGCCAACTATTGCCACCGTGATGGCAAACAGCAGGATTGACATAGCAATCGGTCCCTTGGACATCATGCAATCGAACCAATAGCTAATACGTTCACGCAGGGTTCTCTTTTTCATATCTCTTCTCCTCTATCTATTTATCTGCCAGTAACTAATACCGACGAGGAAGGTTTCATTTTACTTGCCCATCGACAAATCAATCAGCACTATGCTAGATTCAGCAGTTCCGCAAAATCACGGCACTTCTGAATATTGGACACATGAAGTTCAACATTTATACCTGAAGAAGAACGGATCGTAACAACGCCGTACAAGCAGACAGGAAACTGCCGGTTATTGCTGTAACGTCTATCCGGGGTTCCGTTTTTATTGACATATTGCCACGTATGACCAACAACCTGTGCATCTCTGGGAACAGGATCAGATTCTACAAAGCGTGTTGACGAGGTTTCAATATAGATATCGTCATAGTTTTCAGATCCAACCTTAGAGCCTCTTACAATAAAGAAACGATCAGGCATTACAAGGAGTATTTCCTTCTTCAGCTTGATTTGAATAACATCAACATTTGTTTTTAAATAGAATGGGGTCTTCTTAGTTATGGTGCAGGTTTCGCGCTTGATACTTCTACTTGCACCTGCGTTGACCTTTGTATTGCTGTTATGTTGCTCAGTCAGAATCTGCCATTCTTTATTGCCTTCTTGCAAGATTTCCCACGCACTGATTCTGCGATAATGTTCCTCTGTCTTTTCCGGATCAAGATCATAAGTTAAATCCACCTTGCCGGACTTGTGAGCAAGAATTTTTAATACAATTCCAATCAACGGAAGAATAATAAACACAGGGTTTCCACAGGCTAGCAAACCGCACCAGAGAAGTCCCGTGCCCCACTTGTTGATGCGGATGGTCTTCTCCATAGTTTTAGAGATTGTATCCAAGTTGGCTTCGCGAAAATTCTGGATATCTGCCGTCTCAATACTATGTTCCGCCTCTGCGTAAATACCGTAATTCTGCGGTTGAGGCGTATAATTGTTTCTGCTTGGATTGCTAGTATCCCTATTCGATCCAGAATTACGGGAGCCCTTGGTTTCTGAGTAGGACAGGCCGGTACCCGGAATAGAGTATGTTTTTCTTGTTTTGCCGGATGCAGTACGGGTTATCCGATATCCCGGAACACCCCAACTATATCCAACGCCGGATTTACTGAGATTAATCCGAAATCCTCCACCTAGATTTATACTTTTACGATATCTAAAACCCATAGTTATCCCTCCTGTGATATAAGGACGATGGAAATGTCATCTTGCGATCCGTTATTACGGGCCTGCTGTTCAATCAAAGAACATTTCTCGTCCCCACTAATTTGTGCGTTGATTATTTCTTCAAGTGTATCGATATCTACATACTCGTGAACACCGTCGGAAGTAAGAAGAAGTGTGTTAAACTTCGGTAAGTCAACCACTTTGAGAGCACTTGCCAACTGTTCATTTCCTCCGCCTAAACAGTTTGTAATTTCATTCTTATTACAGCATTCTGCTTCCTTAATTCTTCCAGTCCTCATTAACCAAGAAAATACCGTATGGTCGTCTGTAAGCTGCTTTAAATAAGAACCTTGAAGTATGTATGCTCGTGTATTTCCCACATGGAACAAAAAACTATTCCGCTCCGAAAGCAGCACGCCAGTCAAGGTTGTTGCCATCGTCTCACAGGACTGGATAGCCCGAGCTTCATTAATAAGCTGCTCGTTAATCTCCAAGATATAGTTTCTTAGTGTTGCAGCATCAAGCTGACTACCTTCTTCTAAGGTTGCCAGCTTAGCTAAAGCTTTTCTTGAAGCAATGCTACCACCTGCATTTCCGCCGACACCATCAGCAATAGAAACACACCCAAATGCTGGGCAGGAATTAATCTGCACAGAATCATTTTGGAGAATGGTTCCGATCAGAATTGAGTCCTCATTTGCAGTTTTTCCAGGGCCAGCAGAAGTAAGTGAGTAGATCATATTAACCTCTTGTGCAGACGATACTATATGGCGTATCTTCCACGTTTATTTTTGTAATCGTGACAGTTTCGTCACCCATGATACCCTCGTCAAACAGGTAGCGAGACAGAGGGTTAATCAAACAGCTCTCTACGATGTTTCCTATACCACGGCCACCATTGGCAAGGTTGGTATTTGCTTTAGCCAAAAGGGTTTCCATCGCAGCATCAGAAAGAGACAAGTTGATTCTCTTTTCTGTGGCAAGGTTTTTGATGATCTTGGAAACCTGTGCATCCAAAATCTCTTTAGCGACATCAGGCCGAATGAAATCGAACACAACAATATTCTCACCAATACGGTTAAGAATCTCCGGACGACCAAGTTCAAGCTTAAAGTAATCATTAATAGCATTTATCACTTTCTCTTGAACTGTATTATAGTCCATCTCCAAAGTGACATTCGGTGACCGATTTCCAAAATTGTCTGTGGTATAGATGCCAAGGTTACTTGTAAAAATGATAATGCATTCAGAGAAATACACTGTGTTGCCCTGACCGTCTGTCATCCGGCCATCTTCCAGAATTTGCAGGAACTTATCAAAGATGGAAGGGTGGGCTTTTTCGATTTCATCGAACAGCAGGATAGAAAACGGATTTTCTTTCACTGCATTAGTGAGCTGACCGCCTGCCTCGTAACCTACATAACCAGGAGGCGCACCAAGCAGCTTCTGGTCGCTATGGCTCTGGCTATATTCACTCATATCAAAGCGAATACAGCAACTCTCATCACCGAAAAGTTTCTCAGCCAACGTTTTGGCCGTCTCTGTTTTACCAGTACCGGTAGGACCTGCAAAGAACAGAATTCCCTTCGGTTTAGCATGGGAAGAGCTTTGGAGGCCAGACATGCCGGTTACAGCACGTTTCACCACATCAAGCGTTTTGGTTATAGCTGGATCTTGACCCTTGACACGTTTTTTGAAGTCGTCATAAGCTGATTTAATCTCATTCCGGTCTAGAGAATCCCAAGGATTTTCCTTTATGCCGTATTTATACAAATCGATAACACTCGGCATATGCGCAATACGTGTCTTTTCGTTTTTGCAAAGTCTACGCAGACCGTTGATCTCAGTGAAACTAAAACCTTCTGTCAAACCAACAAAACGATCTTGGATGCGCTCCAGTTCGTCCTGGTGTTCTTCGTAATACGGTGCATCCTCTTCGTAAACATCTGCAGCGAAGAAACTGGAAAAGTTCTCGCCCTTGATCAGTTGCTCGCGTTCTTCCTTGGTAGGAGGACCGATGTTAATGGTTTTAACATTAGGATTATCCAGATAGAACCACGCAGGGATGTCATTTACCTTGTTGACAATCATAATTACCGAGTTTTTAAGAGGTCCATTTTCGGTACGAACGTCCTTGCTTTCAAGGGTTGCCAGCATAAGATTTGTGAAGCTATCAACTTCAGATTGATCCATATTGTCAGGCGAAGTGATATATCTTGATGCCAGATTTAAAATAACCACTGTAGGAGACTGATTCTGTGAAACAGCAGCTCGTACGATGTTGGACGCAGAATTTGCCTTTCCCTTAAACTCGCACTTTATAGTATTGCCACTGAGAGAGCTGTTTGTAAGCTGTGCAAAGTCCCTAACATGATTTTCGTCACAGCTATTATGGAAGCCCTGCATCCCATCATAAAAAACGATAGTCTTATATCCCAGATCTGTAAAGTAATAATGCAGATACTCAGGTAATCGCAAAATGCTTCCCTTGGGGATACTGCCATCAGTAGGATACTGATAGACATCAAGGACATTTCCCTCGACAATAAGCAAGGGCTTAATTTTGCTGAATATACCTAATTCTTTGTGCCATTTGGGAGTGTAGTCCATAATAGACCTCCTATTGTAGTCGATATGGTTTAAGTAAATCCGAAAGTAAAATTTAAGTTTTGGGGTTGTTTATGCTCTCGACAATTTCTTTGTTGAAATCAGGACGATGGATTCCAACGGATACAACGCCGTCTCCTGTTGTAAAGTTTTGGATTTTATTCTCGGCTGTTTGTAAATAGTGCGAGTACATTTTGCAATATTCATCTTTCAGAATATGTATTTGTTGATTAGAAGATCCTCTAAGCGGCGAATTGTCGTTTAACTCTTGAATATATGCTCCATCGACCAAGGTGGCAACATTATTCAACACACCATTCACAGCAGGATCATTCATGTCATATAGCTCTTGAAGACGATACCCGGAGTACACAAGTATATCCGGAACCTGATTGGATAATCGAGAGATTAGCATCCACAGATCAGCAGCTTGTTGGAATGGTTCTCCTCCGGTTATTGTAATTCCATCGACCGGATGATTAACCAAAATTTGATTAATCAGATGGCAAAGATTTTCAACAGATAGTTCAAACTCTGGCCGAGGAGACCACAATTCTGGGTTACTGCAACCAGGGCATGCCCGATTACAGCCACACAACCAAATTCCAATTCGGCTACCTGGCCCCAGTACTTTTACGGGATATAAAATTCGTGCAACATTCATTGTGTTACCCTAAATATAAAATATGCCGCATTGTCTTGTCGCTCTCCGTTAACAACCTTTCCACCCAAACCAACTTCATCACCGTCATGTAACGCTAGAGGCTGATCGTTCTCAATTGCCTTGTTATTTACATATGTAAAATTTGTTTGGCTAAGATTCTGAATATACACTTTTCCGTCTCCCAGTGTAAGCGTTGCATGACGTCTACTCACATAGGTTTTGCTGGAAAGGAAATCTTTCATTTCCGCTTCTCGTCCAATCGTACAGAACGGAGAGTCAATCACAAAGCTATATTCAGAATCAATTGCAGAAAGAGCAAACGTGGGGCAGCTTGTCTCTACATCACCCGGAACCGGAAGAATATCAGAAATATCTTCGTGGCATTTTTCGCACTTGCGCGCTTGCGGTGCATTATGATGACCACATTCACAGATGCGAACAAGCGCATCTTGAGTAGTGCTAGCAGCATTATCTTGTTGAACCGGTGCGGTATCAACCGTGTCGTCGACAGGTTTGATAGATGTTAGATCCGTTTCACATTGTTTGCATTCCAAAAAATTAGGAGCATTGTGTGTGCCACAAACAGGACAGATTTTATATTTTTTCAATGCCATTAGTTTTCACCTTTTCTAAGGACTTTGGGCTTATGTTCTTTCTTCTTTTTGGCAGACGCCTGTATCTCTGTGACGGTTACATCAGACTGTGTGTTGTAATCGTTAATATTGATTATGGCTGCATACTCAGCGGTTGGAGGAGAAATCGCAATGCGTTTTCCCACGCACACACCTTTGCTGCGTAACCGCTGCTCGATTTCTGCAAACTCAGAGCAAAAAGCTTCCATGCGGTCTGTCAAGATAGTTGTTTCCTCCGGAGTTGGCACGCGATCTTCCCGCGCAATACCACCAAGTTCCATTGCAATTTCACCGCTTGAAGAGTATGTGATATTAACCGCCGTTCCTTCGTTGAAAGAATACAATTCATTTCTAAATTTCTTGCCATTGCGTTTGGTAACAGAGCGATCTCCGATAAGGTCGTAGCCCATTTCGGTCATAACCTCATCAACGCAAGTGGAAATATACTCCTGCTCCCGTTGCTGTACCAGAATCTTTTCTAGAGACGAAATTGCTGCATTTAGCACATCCAGCGTCTCCTCCCCAAAACGATAGGATTCCGGTTTTACATCGCACATTTGGCAAAGAGAATTATAATCAGCCAGCGCTGTTTCAAATTCCTGCCGTGCCTGCGTTTGTGCAGAGATTGCCTCACTACAGGTTTTTAACAGGGGCATAATGGAGATAGAAACAAACGTGTTAAACTGTTCACTTTTCTCTATCTGCGCCATCGAATTCAAAGCATTTTCAATCCGTTCTGCATACTCTTGAGGACAATCAGAATGTTTTTGCAGTTCGGTTAACTTCTTATGAAGTTCAGTCCTTTCGTCTTCAAAATCGCAATCCATCTCATCCAAAGCAGGCAGCGCAAACGAAACAACACCACTAATATCATTCGCAATACTCTCATTAGCGGAATCAACAGCAGAATCCTTGCTTTTAATAATTTGCTGGGCAGCTTCGTTTAAAATGCCATGTTGCTGCTCTATTTCCTTTAAAAGCTTGCGTAATTTATTCAATGCCTCACGCTTTGCATTTAAGTCTTGTTCAGTGAGGGTATATTTTGTAGATGTGACCGGTTTGCACTCGCACAACTCGGCATGCAACGCAGAAAGTTTCTTAGTTAAATCGTTATGCATTTCCCGGAAAGCTTCTATCTGTTCTGAACCTTCACCGGTACGTTTGCAGAGAATCTCCAGGGTGTCTATTGCTGGCAGAATTCCAGCAAGGTCAGAAGAAATAATGCTAAGCAGTTCGTTCGCCTTATCATAACAAAGCAAACTCTGCTGTTCGCATCGAATTTGAGCATTTAGATTTTTCCGCGCCGCTGGAGAAAGGTCATATACAGAAACTTTGGGACCACTCATAGGTGTACATCCTTTCAAAGACGTTATTCGTTCATTAATTCACGCCATTTTTCAATTTCTTTTTGCTTTCCTATTGCGACAAGCCAGGACTCCAACTGCAGATCCAGATTGCCGTCATAGTCCACCAATCGATGGCACAGGTTTTCAAAGGCCTCAAAGGACAAATCAAGTTGTGTGCGCATATACTCGGCAAGTTCACCTACCGTGCGGAACTGATTGCCATCAATAGAGAGCAACTTCTGTCCGGAAAGTGTGTATGCCATAAGATAGTAGGTGCGCATAAAGTCTGTGTGGTTAGCAACTTCCAGTTTATAGGAATCTTGTATTGCTGTTGCCGCCTTCATTAATGAAGTGTTTTTGGGTGCTGTCATGGTGACATATGCAACAAGCAGTTCCTCTGTTAGAATACTGGCATAGTACGCAAACTGGGACTTATCTTTACGCCATAAGCGCTCCAGCATATCTCGTCCAAGCGCAGGAAGGCTTTCAAAAATTTGCCCTTTCCAATAAAACCCTTGCAATTTGGGATTGATCTTGTAAAGCAACTTCCAAAAAATAATGTCGTCTTTACCGTTGGTGCGGCTAGCTTCCTCTTCTGCAGCGAAACAAGCTTTTGCGATTTCTTGATTGAAAAAACGGAAGTGCTTGGTAAGCTCACCTCTAAACAGCAGCTTTTTACCGCTTTCCCAATTCAGTGCAAGTGCAGAAATAAGCGTGGTAGGATCGGTGTAAGTTTCACCGTTAAATTCAAAGGATGGCATAGTGTTATTGCTGATGCCTTGTCCGGGAATCACCAAATTCTCGCCATTAAGCCATTTCTTAACTTCTTCATAAGTCCAACGACGGTTGGGATTGCTTTTCTTATTGCGATTGGTCAAATCATAATAAGTCAGTGCTGATATGAAGTCCTGCAGGAGGATAGGCATTTCCTCTGGATAGGGAAGCTTTTCCACGGATATATACCGCTCTATTTCCTCACTGGTCATATTAGAGTACGGAACATACCCACAGAACAGCTCAAAAAGAGTAATGCCAAAGGAATAATAATCAGACTCTTCCAAATAGATGTTGCGGTATGTCTCTGGCGCAGAATACTGAGGCGTCATACCTGTTTGAGTTATTAGAAGCGATTTGGTGGCATCTCTAACAGAACTGATACCAAAGTCAATGATCGCAACGCTGGAACCGTCATCGCAACGCATAATATTTGAAGGCTTTAAATCCTTATGGATAATTCCTTCTTTATGAAGAGCATGGAGACCTTCGTTAATGTTGGGAATAATAACCTTTACCAACTCATCATAGCTCAACTGCTGACCTTGCAGGCTGCCATTTTTATAGTAAGGGATTATTTCCACCGGAAGGTCATTGTGAATAAAGGTGTCGAAAACCTTGGCAACATAGGGAGACTTGATCCGTTTTAGTGCTTTAACCACATCGTCCTTAATGGCAATCTTCCGCTTGTATGCTTTGGCTACGTATTTTTTATGTTGATAAGTACACACAAATAAGTCGGCCTCTCCGGAGGAGACATCAAGTTGATCGACAACAGTATATTTCTGTCCAAGGACAGAACCGATGGTAATTTGTGGTACGGTGTGTTCCGCTTTAATTTCGTTATTAATAACAGTAGAAGGAGAGGTCTGCAACTCTGCGTTAATCACAGTACTGGGTGCAGACTGGAGTTTAGGATTGATTTGAGTAGAATTGCTCATGTAAACAGACCTCCCTAGGCTCTTAAAGAATACTCAAGTGTTTTGCAAAAAAATCTGGCATATCCCAGATCAGTCTGGGGGTTGGGGTGCCGCAAAAGAAAATTCATTCTATAAATCTTTGCGGTCACCCCGTAGTTTTACTTCTTTAGCACATTGACCTTGCCGTCGATAAGTTGAATCTGATTGGTTTTTATCAACCACTGGAACGCTTCGTTTAGAGCGTTTTGGATCTTTTCGCCTCTTCTGGCATATCCCAATGCCTTTGCAGTTTCAGCTAAAAGATCATCTTTACCGATTCCGAACGTGCGAGAGGCAACGGTAACCAGTGCCAGACCCAATTCTTCTTTGCAGATATGTTGAATGGGTCTTTGGGTTTCTCCAATTTCAGGAATACGAACACGCAGAGCATTAAAGCCTTTAACCGTTAAGAACCCCGCTGCGTCCTCAACCACAACTCTTCCCTTAGCTGTGCGGAGAACATAGTTCACCTCATTGCGAATAACATTTGTCGCCTTTTGATTGCCGTAGGCACCGGCCATTCGCTGATAAAGGAGTTCTTTGCTGATCGGCTGCTCTGTCTCGATAATGTGCATTATCTCGACGAGTGCTCGATCTGTGCCATAGTACTTGTGGAGATTCGGTGCATTGTACCATTCAGCCGACTTGTAATAATCAAATCCGTATGGATTCCGACTATCAACAGGTTGCTTGCTTGTGGAAGTCGTTGCCTCAAAATCCATCAAATCTTCTGGCTCATCATTTTCTTCAGTACTTACAGAAACAGGAGCAACAGTTGGGGGCTGTGGCTTTAAAGTGAATTTAGCAAGTGCCTCCTTAATAAAGAGAAGCAGTTTTTCTTTTTCGCTACTTGCATTATTAAACCACTCAACCGACCAAATCCGATGCATATTCCAGCCCATTGATTGCAGAACAGAACTGCGCAAATGGTCACGATCCCGTGCTGTTTTTGCGGATGCATAAGCAAAACCGTCGCACTCGATGCCAGCGACATAAATTCCAGGATGATCGGGATGCTCGACCGCAATATCAACCTTATATCCCGAACAGCCTACGTGCTTTTGAGCTGAGTATCCTCTTTCAGAGATAAACGCACACACAGAATCAACGAAATCGTCGTTTGTTTCCTGCGACTTTCCTTTCCGCAAGGCAACAGAACCGTTCATAGCAAATTCAATGTACGCACGAAGCATACGAATGCCTTCAGATTCCGTCTTGGTCAGATCAATGTCAGACGGAAGAATTGAACTAACAAGCTTTACGTTCCGTTTTGCACGGGTTATAGCAACATTCAGTCTGCGTTCGCCACCAGAGTGACCAAGGGGACCAAAATTCATACGCATAGGTTTGCCCTGAGCCTTTTGTTCAGCTGTTTTGGCGTAACAAATACTGAAGATGATCGTATCTCGTTCATCACCTTGAACATTTTCAAGATTCTTAACGAAAAACTCTTCTTCTTTGCCCTCTGCGAAGAATTCTTCGTACTGCGGATTCTCCTCACGGAACTGCTGAATCTGACGGGAAATTGCCTGTTGCTGCTTTTCGCTAAATGCGATAATACCCAGAGAACGCTCAGGGTGCTGTTCAATATGCTGACGCACCAGTTCAACACAGCGGTTTGCTTCCGGAATGTTGCAGTTCTTCTTGTTTGTGTTGTCGTAGATGCCATCTTCCACGAACTCAAATTCGACACCGGAATCATGTTCGGACTCTCTGCAGCTGGGGAATGTCACCAACTCATTCTTGTAGATCTCCTGATTGGAAAAAGCTATAAGATGCTCGTGCTTGCTTCGATAGTGCCAAAGCAAAGTTCTGCTGGGAAGAACACTTACAGTTTCTTCAAGAATAGAGTCATGTACGATTTCCTCGTATTCGTCTTCGTCATCATCGTAGTTATCGTTAGAGTTGCTTGTGTTATTGGCAAAGAAATTCGTAGGCGGAAGCTGTTTGCTATCACCCGCAATAATCACTTGTTTGCCTCTAAAAATCGCACCGATTGCATCTTGCGGGAAAATCTGCGATGCCTCATCAAAGATTACCATATCAAATTGATAGGAATCTGCCTCTAGGAAATAAGCTACCGACAACGGAGACATCATCAAACAGGGTTTCAGCGTCAAAAGAAGGTTCGGTATCTCCCTAAAGAGCCGCCGCAAAGGCATAATTCTTCTCTTTTTGCCCAACTCTCGATTAAGAACACTTAGCTCATCATGAGCAGAGATGACCTTGTTGGGATCAGGGAATTTTGAAATAACCTTCTCATGAATACGAGCCTGTGCAATCGTAAGCTGCCGGGCATCCAGATCATTGAATCTGTTAATGCGTTCCTCCTGAATTCTTCTACGGAACAGTTTGATCGCAGGTTTGTTTTCAACAACAGCTGTAATCCAGGAGTGATAGAAACCGTATTTAAAGGCATCAAGCACATCGGGTAACTTATATTCTGCAGTTTCAACTTTGCTTACAAAATCAGTTAACCCAGCTTCTTTGCATTCGTCCTTTGTCTCTATGTAGTCGAGCCAATACTCTAAAGAGGCAAGGTTAGCAGCACAATTAGAGAAATGCTTTTCAAGGTCAAACAGATCCATCTCCTCTAGGTGCATAGCAGAATCGAACAAATGGATAAACCAATCAAATTGACTTCTATGAGTATCTAATTGTGTACAAATAGTTTCCCGAGCCTTCACTAAGTCTTTCCGGACATCAAGGTTATTAGAAGCCCGTGCCACAATTGAATAGGTTGATGGAACGTAGTGTGCAGATGTACAGAATGCATCAACCTTTTCAAGATCACCAATAAGACAATCCCAATCAGTATCAAGGCCACAATAGCGTTCTTGATAATACTCTGTGTACTGATTTTTATTGCTCTCCAGGGCTTGCTTGGCTTCTTTGATAGCCAAAACCTGTCCTGCATAGCTAAGATACTCACTGAACGCTGTTTCAGAAACAAAGTAACTCTTAAGTTCTTTTAGCTTAGAATTTAGTTGACTGCAATAAGCATTAAACTCAGAAACCACAGGTATAAGGGTGTTTGACAAAGGATGGCTTTGGTAATTGTCAATGTGGGAACAAATTGCCTCACTACCAGCAAGGATGCCCTCAATATTTGCCTTTTGAGCAATTTCACAGTACTGCATCATGACATTGCATTCCGCTGTATGTGCGCCTTTTTGGCATACAAGATCAGACACCTGATTCGGTACCAGCCCATTAGGATAAATATTGCTGATTGTGCCAGCAACAGCAAGGCCATTCGAGATGCTGTCCCAATCGGAGTTGACACCGCAATAATGTGTGCCGAAAGATTGACTAAGTGACACATCGTTCTCGGCAAACCATTGCTTTTCTGCGTTGAGTGCCTGCAGAGTTTGCAGCAACGCAATTGCATCTGCATCATCAATTTTTGCACCAACTGTTTTATGGCAAGCTTTAATTGCTTTTATGTCAGTGCGATAGCTGGGCTTTAAGAACTTGAAGATGTTTTGGTATTCCGTTTTAAAACGGGTAAGCATAGCATCCGCATCAATAGACAATACACTTGTGTCCCAATTCTGCATCAACTCATTAAGAATAGCATTGTGGTTATCACCATGTTCGCGGGCTTGTGGCAGTTTTTTGATTGCCTGCTCACGTTGGAATGTATCAAACCACTCGCTCTTCGTCGCCACATTGCTTAAAACCGTATCACAGATTTCAACAAGTCTAGCAATGTTCTCAAACGTGTCGGGAAGGCAAAGGCCAAGTAATTTCTGAACATTGGAATACTGCTGTGCGAGAGATTTCGCACTTGTTAATAATGCTGCAGAAATTTCGAGATTCTTGCTTACCGACGAGAGTATCAACTCAATATCATATCCATTGTAGGCACCAAATTTTTGCAGTTCAGTTACAAGAGCTGTAACATCATCAATCCAATGCCGGATATCAAATTCAAAAACATCGCTGGCAAATACCGATTCGACATTAGAGCGATTAGACAAATACTGAGACGTTGCATCTTTTGCAATACGCGCAGTAGTGATTAACAAACATCTGCGACCGGTCTCAAGCCACTCTGCGGGGAATTCCGGAGTTGCAAGAATCGCATCGAACAGCAATTGCGTTTCTTCCGCACCGGCATAGGATATAGCAATATCATAACCATATTCGTTCCGGTAGTTGCGCAATGTCGTAGACAGTTCGCGTATGGCAGAATCAAAACCATCCAACATTGTTGTGAACTGGCTCTGAAATTCTTCGCCTGCATTCGCTATGGTGGAGCCATACCATGGGCACTCCGAAGGCATTCCATCCAGCTTAGCAAATGCCTTTTCAAAACTCCCCACACAATACAGCATTGAGTTATACTGGTGATCGGAAATAGAAAGCGGATCATTAATCACAAAAGGTAACCGCGAAGCGCCTTCCAATTGAGAAATCTTGCCATAGGCAGTATACAAGCTATCCCCGAGCGGTTGAACTTCGTCGTGAAGTTCATGCGCATAACGGTTTAAGTGTTCTCTGTTGTGGAACAGGTCGGTCAACTCTGCTAAAACAGAGTCCTTAACTTTTGCATGTCTTAGCTTTAGATTACTACCAATACTGTCCAATATTTCACGCTTATTGGCCTTGTGACTATGCAAAGAAAGGCAAAAGTCATCCAAATGTACTTCCGACAGGCGTCGCAAAACCACCTGCAATGCGGCAGCCTTTTCAGATACGAAGAGAATCTTCTTACCATCTGCAAGGCCTTCTGCAATGATATTGGTAATGGTTTGGCTCTTGCCAGTACCGGGAGGTCCCTGCATAACAAAGCTAACGCCAAGTTTTGAAAGCAGAATTGCCTCTTGCTGGCTGGAGTCAGAATTAACAACCTGAAACCACTGGGTCGGAGAGACTTTGTCGAAGTCATAGTTGTTATATTCCTCGGGTATCTCTTGGATTGCATTCGCATCTCCGGAGATAGCACGCATAATCGGATTCGCAAGCAGTCTGGCGCGATGGTTTTCCAAATCGTGATACATGCTAATCTTCAGGAAGGAAAGCAAGCCCAAACTGAGTTCACGACAAAGCTTCCAGCCTTGCATGTCAACAATTTCCTCAATAGCGTCCATATATTGACTGATGGACGAACTATCCCTTAACTCAAAGGTCGGAAGGTCAATACCAAATGCATTGTTGAAGAGGTAATCCAGTGTGGGGTTCACTTCAATTTCGTCATCATATCTGCTCAATTTATAGGGTGCATTGAGCGCTTCAATGTTTAACGAAACAGGCATCATTAACAGAGGTGCTTTATACCAAGGGGAATTGGCCGTGCTCTTTTCGCGCCACTCAATGAAACCAAAAGACAAGTACAGTATATTTGTACCCTGTTCTTCCCGGGCAAGTTTGGACTTGGACCTTAGATTCTTAAGTGTACGTTGACGTTCCAAGATGGAACCTTCCGTTTTAATATCGCCAATTTGGACAGGAAGCGGATACGCCAACGTTTCCATCAAAGAAAGCATTGAGAAGGTGCGCAGATCCGAGTCCTTATCCACAGGACGTTGGAATGTAAGCTCTTCCTCGTTTATGGCAAGTCGATTGAACAGCTCCTCAAAGTCGGGCTGAAGGATTTTTAATGTAGACCGCTTGGTTTCGCGGTAATTTATCATCCGGTTTCTTTTGCTCAGATCCAACAGTTTGCTTTTCCAATACTGGATTTTCCGGTCCAATGTTTCTGTATTGCCATTGGTGCTATTCTCAGAAAACGGTATTGTGGCAAAAGAATTGGTGGCTTCACCCACAACAGGTTCATCGGCAACGACTGTGGTTTGCTCTTGTGGTTGTGCTGCCATTGTGCTAGCATTCTCACTCTTGGGAGTGCTAATATTAGTCGAAGCTTCGTAAGACTTTGTACTATTGGAGCTGGGAGCAACTTCGGAATTACCAGTTTCACGAGCCGGTTGGCTGGAACGCACAGGAGTTGCAGCGTTTTGCGCAGCATAATGTGCAGAACGCTTTTCAGAATAGGCCCTTTTTACTCTTTCGTTATACGCAGTTGCATTGCGGGAAAAATCGCTATATCTAAGCGTCCAGCTTTTGCTCTGAGCATTGGAGCAAGAATTATACCCTGTTCCGCAAATTGGGCATCGTTGTTCTCCGGGAAACTCAGCAACAGATTCACCGTTGTGAGGCGTTCTCAAAATTTGACGGCTAATACGTTCGCAGACAGGACAGCCAACTACTACGACCCTGGAACCGTTTGTGCTATGTAAAAAGACCATTTCTGCCATACGAATTTCTCTCCTTTGGAAGTATAAAGCCACATTTGCTTAAAACAGCAATCGCCCCGCTTTAACGCGGGGCGATCATAGAAACTGGATGCAGTATCAATACGCTGATCGATCCGACCTTAAAATCGTGTATTATTTTACATTATATTGGAATTTCTATGTAAAGTCAATGTTCTAGCGCCGAATTGAGTTGTACCGCTAGAGAATCCAATATCCTTAACAAAACCTTTGTCCTGATTTAGAAATCAAGAATAACCTACAACATTAAATCGTTCAAGTACGGTAACTGCTATTCGCCCCTTTCTTTCCAGTTTGCGTGCATACTCAACCAAATCCCGAGCGTTGCTTGCTGGGTGCCAGGCGTAAGCAATTAAGTAATCCACATGATCAACCATATACCGATTTGCCCGGACGATGGCAAGCTTGCGTGGCACCTTCTCCATTCCTGGCGGATAATAGGTGTTATCAAACCCTGTTGGTGTCTCAATTGGCCTTTCTGCCGGGTGATACGGGATCAACAGGGACAGGGTGATTTGCGGGTATTGCCGCTTTAATGATATAACAGCTTTAGCAGCCAGGTGGTCGAAGCCTCCATAGCCGCCCACAATGAACTCAGTTACCCCACACTCAGATATATGTTTCTCAACAGTCTGTCTCAGTATGGGGAGCAATTCACTAGAGGCCTCTCTATGGCCAATAAAGAAACAGCTTTTTCCTTCCATATTCTCACGCACCTTTACTTGCGTATATCGTAGAAATTATACGATATAAATTATTAAAATGCAACGATTTGTCAAAGTATAATTAACGAAAAACGCAAGCAAAGGAGTGAGTATTGTGAAAGACATTCTTGCAACTATCACAAAATACCGTGAAGAAAGAGGTTGGACAGAGTATCAGCTATCTGAGCATTCCGGTCTGCCCCAGTCTACCATCTCCTCCTGGTATCGTAAAAACATGATCCCTACCATCCCCTCGTTGGAAAAGATCTGCAGTGCCTTTGGCATTACATTGTCTCAGCTTTTCGCAGAGGGAGATGCTATCGTCTCTCTTACTGCTTCCCAAAAGAAGCTTCTGGATCGTTGGACCAGACTCAGCGAGGATCAGCAAAACGCTGTATTCTTACTGATCGACAAAATGTAAGTTGCAATTGTACGACAGGGATTATTGTCCCTGTCGTTTTTTACTACCACCGAGGAGGTTAAATATGGACGTTCATAAAAAGAATCCGTTACAAAATCTGCGTGCGCTTAAACAAGATATGGAAAAGAACGGATGGATCGTTGATAGTTTTCGCTTTACATTCAAAAAAGTCGATTATATTGTCCTCGTGATTCTATTTCAGCCGGGCGAGCCAAGAAAGCAATACGCTCTTTTGCAACTGGATTTCTTACGTGCGGACAATTTTGATATTCACTTTCTTACTGAAGCTAATGCTGCCGGACTGATGGCAGAAGCCAAAGATCTGCGCAAATTCTTTGGAATTGAGTATTCAAGTAATCTAGGATGTATATTGCAGCAGTTTGCCGAGCATCTAGGGGAATTCATTCCAACAGCAGTCAAGGGCAACAAACCGCCTATAGAGCGTCAAGCTATGACTCACACATTAAGCAAAAAGGATTTAGAAGACCCCAACAGGATTTATTGTTTCGCCGTTAAGAGAAATCCTGTTATAAGGGACGACCTTACCGGCGCAACAAAGCAACAAAAGCGGTCTGCATACAACGACAATAAAACGCATATGTTACGCCCAGCTCTATACAATCGTCTGGGCAAAGACCCTACTATCAGTTTTTGCTATTCGGATGATCCTTCCAAAGACTATTCAGATGAGGAAATAATCGACAGCTGGATCACCCGAAAACAACAAGAAACTAGGTCTAGGTAATTTTAAGAACAATATACTAAACAAAACATATTGGACATTTGTTCATAAAAAGTTTTCTTCCATTTTAAGATAATTATGGTATAATAGCATTAACAAAGATTACATAGGACTTGGATTTGCTGCGGGTTGTGCAGAGAACAAGGCACTATGAAGAATTCTCTTTGTTCTCCAATATGTCCACCTGCGCCAGCTATCGGTCAATGGTGATCAGGAAGTATGGGTATATTGGATGATAGTTTCCGAAATGCTTTTCAAAGCACACAGTATCAGAGAATAGACCGTTAAGTTTCCTTTCTTCGTGGTTGCTGATCTGGCAGGTGGCAGCAACCGTCTCCTGTACTACCCGCAGGAGCGAGAAAGTCTGCCCGGTCGAAATGATCGTCAACGTCCTCTGAACCGCCTTAGGGATGCTATGCCCTTATGGTCGGTTAATAAACTTCTTCTTGACTACATGATTATTAGTTTTGCGTTGGCAAAACACAAGATGCTAGCTTATGGTTGCCGGATTGGTAGATGACGGCAATCCTTCTGCACTGTTTGCAGGAGACGGCCCAGTCTATCCGGTCGAAATGATCGTTAACTTGCTGATGCTTATGGTTGCCACGTTGGTAGATGACGGTAACCCCTTCTGCACTATTTGCAGGAGAAAGCCCAGTCTACCCAAGTCGGAGGCCAAGCGGTCTTAGGAAGACAAGCAAGTTGTTCAACTACTTGGCTCACAGAACGACATGGCTACGATCCGACTTACCTGATCCTGGATATCCTCCACGCTCATGTTGTCTACATTGATCTTGGAAATCGCCGATGCGATCTCCGCTGCAAGTACGATGTCCTCTCCTTCATCGGTCACGTTCATGGCCTTGAGGATGGCGTCAACAATCTTTCTGTTGTCAAAAATAACGACCCTACCGTCGCGTTTCACTACATGCTTTACCATAACTGTATGAGAGTCAATCCGACCGGACCCTTTACCCTTAAAGGTCCGTCGACAGGTTTATATCTTAATGATTCCGCTGCCTCATGAGACTTGTTCGAGACAGCACGACAAATATATATCAAAACATTTTAATATCCTAACGAAAGTTATCAACAAAAAATAAGAAACCCTGTTAACACATTGGTTAACAGGGTTATATATGTTTGATAAATTTTAGTTTTTCTAAATGGATTGAAATTTAGCCTACCAGCCAAACGAGCACATGGCGGTCGAAGATCATGTATTCGAGCTCGAAATCCTCCTCGTGCTCGTCCTTGTGGATGAATGTAGCCTCAAGCTCTCCTTCCTTGCGTACATTGAACTTCTCGACCTCGATCTGCTCTGCGAAGATGACACGGTTCTGAGACATTCTCTTGAAGATCGCCTCCTTCGCGCACCAGTAGATCGCGAGCTGCTCGTTTCTCTTCTCCTTCTCCAGGTCGTCGATCTCATCCTCAGAAAGAGCCTTCTTCTCTACAGCTGAGAAATCCCTGTCGAGAGACTCGATGTCGATACCGAGCTCGTCGTCGTCGCTGATGATGATCGCCACATACTTGTCGGTATGAGTGATGCTGATGTTTGTTACGCTGTTCTCAAGATAAGGTTTTCCATTGTCGTGGTGGTTCAGGTACATCTTCTCCTCGAACACTTCGTTCAGGAGTGCGCGCACAGCAAGCTTCTGCCTTCTGTGGTTCTCGTCTCTGTAGAGCGAGATCTCTTCAAGTTCATCGGTAGGTACGGACACGAGATTGCGTAGCTCCTCTTCGGTTTCCGTAACCTGCCATACGGCGATTTCCGCCTTGTTTTCAAGTCTCTTTCTTAAATATAGTGCCATATAAAATATGATGTTCTATGAGTGTGTGGAGCTTGGTGTGCCTATATACGACAATCCCGTGCGTGCAGACCATGCACACACAGAAAATCCCTCCTGACTCTCGTCAGAG
>JAZOBL010000023.1:0-5846 GCA_045595945.1 Faecousia sp. | reverse complement strand
TGGAGGAGTCCTCCGTGGTTTTTGTTGATAGCTGCATTATACTTCATCAAACTAAAGTTGTAAAGTACTTTTTTGCATTTTTTCTAACATTTGGCACTATACACAAAAGCAAGGGCGGTTTAACGCTTTACCTTAGTAAAGTACGACAACGCAGGGACGGAAACACGGAAAAACCGGGAGACTCCCCCGGATAGCAATATATAAATGTTGGGGAGTGTTGCAGAGCGCAGCGAATCTTTGATTTTTATGCCTGCCGGTGGCAGGCATACCACTGCTAACACGAATCGCCCGTTGGGAAGAGTCATACTTTCTCTCCGGCGAGAAAGTATGCAAAGAGCCGCCGGGGAACTTTTCGTACGTTCCCCGGACTCCTCCGACGACCAAAGGGGAAATCGCACATACAAGGAGAAAGAATTAGCATTTCGGCTCTTTCCCCTTTGGATTCCCCTACCAAAGTGGCCGGAGTACCCCCACCCTACAACATAGGGAATTGTCCGCGGCAAATCGCGGCAAAAAAACAGCACCGGATGACCGGTGCTGTTTTTTGTTTGGTAAATTAACCCTCGCTGCGCATCTGAGCGAAGCACTCGCTGCAGAAAACGGGACGGTCGGACTTGGGCTCGAAGGGAACCTTTGCCTCACCACCGCAGCGGGCGCAGGTAGCGGTGAAGAACTCACGGGGGCCACGGGCGCTGTTCTTGCGAGCGTCACGGCAGGGCTTGCAACGCTGGGGCTCATTCTGGAAACCACGCTCTGCGTAGAATTCCTGCTCACCGGCGGTGAAAACGAACTCGTTGCCGCACTCTTTGCAAACTAAAGTCTTATCTTCGTACATTGATTTTACCTCTCTTCGGTTTGTTGATGCCCCGTGAAAGCCTGCCCAATTACTAGCCGGTATAACGCAGGGTCTGTTACTGTTGACGATATACCGTCACAAATGGGATTATACACAAGCGGTCTGGTTTTGTCAATCCTTTATGAAAATATTTCCCTTAGATTTTTTTGTTTTATGCATTATACCGGCATTTTTGGGAACATTTCCGCAATTAAACATCAAATTGGGTCTGTCCGTCATAGGGAATGTGCAGATGCTCGTAGGCCAGAGCAGTGACACAGCGGCCTCTGGGGGTCCGGGTCAAAAATCCCAGCTGCATAAGATAGGGTTCGTACACATCCTCCAAGGTCACCGCCTCCTCGCCGATGGTAGCGGCCAGAGTCTCCAGACCCACCGGACCGCCGGCGTAATTGCGGATAATGGCGGTGAGCATTCTCCGGTCGATGGTGTCAAGACCCAATTGGTCCACTTCCAGCCGGGACAGGGCCAGATCCGCAGCCTCCTTGGTGATCACTCCGTCGCACATGATCTGGGCAAAATCCCGGACCCGGCGGAGAAAACGATTGGCGATTCGGGGCGTGCCCCGGCTGCGGGAGGCGATTTCCATAGCGCCCATGGGGTCAATATCCATGCCCAGGATGGTTGCCGAGCGGGTGACGATCCGCGCCAGCTCCTCCGGCGAGTACAGCTCCAGCCGCAGGTTCACGCCAAACCGATCCCGCAGGGGGGCAGACAGCTGACCTGCCCGGGTGGTAGCGCCCACCAGGGTGAATTTGGGAAGATCCAGCCGGATAGAGTTGGCGGAAGGGCCTTTGCCCACAATAATATCGATGGCAAAGTCCTCCATAGCCGGATACAGGATCTCCTCCACCACCCGGTTCAGCCGGTGGATCTCGTCAATAAACAGAATATCCCCGGGATTCAGATTGGTCAGAAGGGCGGCCAGATCACCGGGCTTTTCGATGGCAGGGCCGGAGGTGATACGGATATTAACCCCCATCTCGTTGGCGATGACCCCTGCCAGGGTGGTTTTGCCCAGACCCGGAGGGCCGTAGAGCAGGGTGTGATCCAGAGGCTCATTCCGCCGACGGGCGGCTTCAATATAAACTGACAGATTCCCCTTGGCCTTCTCCTGACCTGTGTAGTCGGACAGAAGCTTCGGCCGCAGGCCGATCTCCCCCGCATCCTGGGGGGCAAAGGTGGGGGAGATAATGGGACTATCAAACTCCTGTGAAAATTCCAAACTCATGGTACGTACCTCCATAGGTGCTCGTAGGGGCGAGCACTGCTCGTCCGGTTACTTGGTATAAAAACAATCGTCTTCCCACTTGGAAGGGTTGTCATCTATGTATTCCCAAACCTTACAGTAATCCCGGTGATCCCGGACCACATGGTCATGAAACAGCTTTTGCCAGACGGGGCGACCGATTTGCTTAGTGATCACCCCTTTTAATTGCTGAACCACCACAGAAATCGTAGGGGCGAGCATTGCTCGTCCGTCGGCATCCGTATGAATCTGCAACAAAAGGTGAATATGATTCGGCATAACCGCATAATGATCCACGGAAATCGCGGGATAATGGAAGGGAATCCGTTGAATCGCAGTATCAACGATTCTGCCCCAGGGGGACAGGGACGGTGTTTGCGGACGAGCAATGCTCGCCCCTACGACCTCCCAAAACAAACATTTGCGGTCTTTGGTGCATATGGTTATAAAATACGCACCGGGGGTGCTGTAGTCATACTCTGGCAGGCGGTGGGGCCTTCTCTTTGGAAGTTCCATGCCTTAGCCCTTCATCACCATCGCCCGCAGGGCGTGGCGGATCATCTCCTCTGTGGAGGCGTTGGGATCAGCGCCCTTCAGCGCCTGGGCGATCTCCGACGGGGAGTAGCCCAGCTCCTGCAAAGCGGCATTTGCCAGGGCGGTGTTGTTGCTGGCGGCGGGAGTGGCAGAGACAGCCGGGCCGGAGAAGTCCAACTCCACATTGCTGCCGCCTACCTTGTCCTTTAATTCCAGAATGATCCGCTGGGCAATTTTCTTGCCTACACCCTGGGCGGCGGTGAGGAGCTTCTCGTCTCCGGTCATCACAGCCAAGGTGAAATTCTGAGGGCCGGCAGCCAGGATGGCCATGGCGGCCTTTGGGCCGACACCGTTCACAGAGGTGAGCAGCTCATAGCAGCGCTGCTCCTCCCTGCTGATAAAGCCGTACAAATCGTAGGCATCCTCCCGGATGGATTCGGTGATAAAAAGCTTAGCCTCCTTGCCCAGCTTCAGCTGGCCGGCGGTGTAAGCGGTGACCCGGCAGCCGTAACCAACGCCACCGCAATCAATCACCGCCAGACCCGGCTCCAAGACGGTCAATTCTCCGGATACATAATATAACATAAGCAAACTCTCCTGTTATTTGGAAATGTTGGACAGTAGGCTGGTGCTGGATCGGGCATGGCACAGGGCAAGGGCAATGGCATCAGCGGCATCGTCGGGCTTCGGTAGTTGTGGCAGACCCAAGATCCGCTTGGTCATATCCATGACCTGATGCTTGGTAGCGTTGCCGTAGCCCACCACCGCCTGTTTGACCTGCATAGGCTTGTAGGAGGTGACCTCCAACCCCGCCTGCCGGATGGCAAGCAAAATAACCCCCCGGCTTTGGGCCACGCCGATGCCGGTGGTCACATTCTGACCGAAAAACAGCTCCTCGATGGCCACCGCTTGAGGCTTTGTGGCCTCCAGAAGGGCCCGCATATCCTCGTAAATGATCTCCAGCCGGGCGGAAAAGTCCATGCCCGCAGGGGTGGTGATGGCGCCGCAGCGCAGGAGCCGAAACTGATTTCGTTCCCCTTCGATCACACCGAAGCCGGTGATCCCGTAACCGGGGTCGATTCCCAAGATCCGCATAGCGCCGCCTCCTTTTTCTTTTGGCTGCCGGAAAACCGGCAACGGCAGGTTCAATACTGTTATGATAGCACATTTGTTTTGGTTTGCCTACTGTTTTTTCCGGAAAGTATAAAAAACCCGCCCCGGGTATTCCCGGGACGATGCTCAAAGAGCCTATATTATTGGGTGACGGTGAGCACAGCCTTCCGGAAACAGAGGAAGTCCTCCTCGGAGCAATTGACCTTCACCTGCAGCGGGCGGGTGTAGTCTAAGCTTGCCATGCCCATGAAATCCTTGCCGTTAATATTTTGCCGTTCGTTGCCTACCAGAACATCGAAAGGCTGCTTCATAGCAAGGGATACAAATAACCGGATCTGCTGAAAAGTTGTAATGGAAACAGGAAATGCGCGCATATAATCCTCCCGTACTGTACAAATGGGGTGTTTTCGAGTATAATAGCTTAAAACGCAATCGAATTGCCTTCGAGTGTATATTATAGCAGAAATCGGCTGGATATCAATTGGAGGAATTTCTTAGAATTTTATACCAAAGAAAGCGAATATTGGTGGAAATAACTATGAAGATCGGATTTTATACCCTTGGCTGCAAGGTCAATCAATATGAGACCCAGGCCATGGAACAGCTGGCGGCAGCCATGGGACATCAAGTGATCGACTTTCGCGATCAGTGCGATGCCTATATCATCAATACCTGCTCCGTCACTGCAGTGGCGGATAAGAAAAACCGGGCGGTGATCCGCCGGTGCCGCCGGGAGAACCCCCAGGCAGTGGTGGCGGTGTGCGGCTGCTACCCCCAGCATGCGGAAAAAGCCTTGGAGCCGTTGGGGGTGGATGTGATCGGCGGCAGCGGCGACCGGGAGGAATTTCTCCGGCAGGTGCTCCGGGCGGTGGAGACAGGAAGCACTGCCCGGGTGCTGGATGAAGCACTGCGCCGCCGGGAATTTGAAGTTTTGCCTGCCGGCGGCCTGGAGGGTCGTACCCGTGCCATGCTGAAGGTGCAGGACGGCTGTGTGAATTTCTGCACCTACTGCATCATCCCCTATACCCGGGGGCCCATTCGCTCCGCGCCTGTGGCGCTGGCTGTTGAGCAGGCTGAGCAACTGGCGGCCCAAGGCTATAAGGAGCTGGTGGTCACCGGCGTTGAGATCGCCTCCTGGGGGGCAGATCTGCCGGGGAAACCCCCGCTGACGGTGCTGCTGGAGGCTATTTGCCTGGCCGTACCCCAGCTGCGGGTGCGTCTGGGCTCGTTAGAGCCCCGGATCGTTACGGAGGAATTTTGCCAAAGCCTTGTGAAGCTGCCCAACCTGTGTCCCCAATTTCATCTGTCCATGCAATCCGGCTGCGACAGCGTCCTTGCCCGGATGAAACGAAAGTACGATACTGTCTGGTATTATGAAAGCGTGGAACTACTGAACCGGTACTTCCCCGGCTGCGCCATCACCACCGATATGATCGTAGCCTTCCCCGGGGAGACGGAGGAAGAATTTGTCGCGTCTTTGGGTTTTATCCGCAAGTGCGGCTTTGCGGACATGCATATTTTCCCCTATTCCCGCCGGCCTGGCACCCCTGCCGACAAAATGCCCGGCCAGCACCCGAACAGTGTAAAGGAAGCCCGCAGCAGTGCCGCCATCGCCGTGGCGGAGGAGCTGTCCGCCGATTACCGGAAAAAAATGTGCAATACCACGGTAACAGTATTGTTTGAGCAGGCAGATGGGGCATACTATTATGGACACACGCCGAATTATATAAAGGTATATGTACCGGCGGAAGATCTGCACAATGCGCTCCGCCAGGTTCGGATCACCGGATTGTTCCGGGAAGGACTGGTGGGTGAGCTTGTTTGACAGATGTATGGACAAGCGGGAAAAAGTGTGTTATACTGTAAAACACTTATACTATATTAAATAGTATACTATGGTAGCAAGGAGGCGTTGCCTTTTGAAATATTGGCGCGGTTATTTGATAGCGGCGATTTTGGCCGCCTGCACTTGGGCGCTGCGTGAGTTTGCCCGTGCCCACAGTGTGCTGATGGATATGGTCTATCCCTATGTAACCCGCATGGCGCAATCCTTCTTGGTGGATTGGAGCAGCGGCGTGGAGTTTTGCGTGTGGCAAA
>JAZOBL010000022.1:0-17107 GCA_045595945.1 Faecousia sp. | reverse complement strand
GGGGAACAGAATCACTTCCCGGATGGTATCGTTGCCGGTCAGGAGCATCACGCAGCGGTCGATGCCGATGCCCATGCCGCCTGTAGGAGGCATGCCGTACTCCATGGCGGTGAGGAAGTCCTCATCCAACATTTCGGTCTCATCGTCGCCACGCTCCCGCTGCTCCACCTGCTTCATAAAGCGCTCTCTCTGGTCGATGGGATCGTTCAGCTCAGAGTAGGCGTTACCCATCTCAGAGTGGCAGATAAATGCCTCGAACCGCTCGGTCAGTCTGGGATCCTCCGGACTGCGCTTGGTCAGCGGGGACACCTCCACAGGATACATGGTAATGAAGGTGGGCTGGATCAAGTGATCCTCCACCCTCTGGTCGAAACAGGCATACAGAGCATTGCCCCAAGTCTTCTCAGCAGCATCTGCCAGCTCCACACCCTTGGCTTTGGCTGCAGCCACAGCCTCGGCATCGTCGGTAATAGCAGCGAAGTCGATGCCCACATACTCCTTGGCAGCCTCCACCATGGTCATCCGGCGCCAGCCGGGAGCCAGATTGATCTGCTCACCCATCCATTCCACTTCGTAAGTACCCAGGATCTCCTTGGCAGCGCCGGAGATGATGCCCTCGCAGATGTCCATCATATTGTGGAAATCCGCGTAGGCCTGATACAGCTCTACGGAGGTAAACTCCGGATTGTGCTTGGGATCCATACCCTCGTTACGGAAGATACGGCCGATCTCGTACACCCGGTCCATGCCGCCGATGATCAGCCGCTTCAGGGGCAGCTCAGTGGCGATCCGCATGTACATATCGATATCCAGGGTATTGTGATGGGTAATGAAAGGACGGGCAGAAGCGCCGCCGGCGATGGTATTGAGCACCGGGGTCTCCACCTCAATGTAGCCCATATTGTCCAGGAAGTTACGCATGAACTTAATGAACTTGGACCGCACAACGAAATTCTGCTTCACTTCGGGGTTGACCATCAAGTCCACATAGCGCTGACGAAAGCGCATCTCTTTGTCGGTCAGGCCGTGGTACTTCTCCGGCAAGGGCAGCAGAGATTTGCTCAGCAGGGTCACTGTCTTGGCGCGAACAGAGATCTCCTCGGTCTTGGTCTTGAAAATCTCGCCTTCCACACCCAGGATATCACCGATATCCAGCTTCTTGAAACGGGCATATTCCTCTTCACCCAGCTCGTCAATCTTCACAAACAGCTGGATACGGCCGGTGCAGTCCTGCAGATCACAGAACATCACCTTGCCCTGACCGCGTTTGCTCATCAGGCGGCCTGCCACGCGGACGGTCTTGCCTTCGTAGCCTTCATAATCTGCCTTCACTCCGGCAGAATCGGCGGTAAAATCATACTTTGTCTGCAGGAAGGGATTCCGCCCCTCTGCCCGCAGGGCCTCCAACTTCTCGCGGCGAATCTGTGCCTGCTCGGAGGCAGGCAGCTGCGCCTGGGGTTCAAACTTTGCCATAGCTTAGCCCTCGCGAGAGATGTCCACAACCTTCATGGTATAGGAGCCGGAAGGTGCATTGACATTGAACGTATCGCCCACAGACTTGCCCACAACGGCACGGCCAAAGGGAGAGTCATCGGAGAGCTTGAATTCCATGGGATTGGCTTCCTGAGAGCCGGTGATCTTATAGGTGGTCTGCTTGCCGGCTGCATCCTCTACGGTGACACTGCAGCCCAGACCCACGCGGCCGGAGAGCTCGTTCTCGTCCTCGATGATCACGGCGTGAGAGAGAATATCTTCGATTTCGGCAATACGGCCATAGAGCTTAGCCTGCTCGTTCTTGGCAGCATCGTACTCGGAGTTTTCGGACAAGTCGCCGTAGGAGCGAGCCTCTGCGATCATGGCAGCGATCTCGCGCTCACGGGTGGTCTTCAGATAATTCAGTTCCTTTTCCAGGTCAGCCAGACGCAAACTGGTAATCTTAAATTCCTTAGCCATATCTATAAATCCTTTCTTACTTAAAACTTTCCATAGCTTCAAACATTATAGAAGAAATCCTCGCTATAGTCAAGATTTTTTGAAACTTTTGTTGGTTGTTCTCCCGTTTTTATCCGGCAGATTCCAGCAAAACCGCAACCGCTTTCCGAATCTGGGGATCCTCCTCCGGTGCCAGACTGCCATAGTAAATGGCATCGAAGGTTTCCTCATCCACGGGAACTTCCACATCCGGCGCAATTCCCCCTACTTCTGACAAATTCACACCGCTGGGGGTAAAGTACTTGCCGGTGGACAGGTTGACCGCCGAGCCATCGGAGAGCTTCAGGGTGTTCTGGTAGTATCCCTTGCCTGTCGTGTGCGTTCCCACCACGGTGGCCCAATCATATTCCTGCAGCACAGTGCCAAAGAACTCTGCAGCAGAATAGCTGTTTTCGTTGATCAGCACCGCCATAGGTAGTTCCAGGCAGTTTTTATCGGAGTATATCTGATCCTCAACACCCATATAATCCTTATCCTGGTAAAGCATGCCCGCCGGCAGCAGATAATCCAGCAGGTTTGTCATTTCGTTCACATATCCGCCGCCATTGTTCCGCACATCGAAGATCAGGGCCTCTGCGCCCTGCTCCAGCAGCTGCTCCACGGCAGCCCTGGACTCCGTAAAGCAGTTGGCGTTGAAGTTTTCGATGGTCACAAGACCTATCTGATTTTCCAGCATTTGGGCGGTGGCCACAGGTGTGCGAATCTGCTGGCGTTCCACAGTAAAAGAAAGGCGCTCCCCTTCCCGCAAAACTGCCACATCTACCTTCGTGCCTTCCTTGCCCCGGATCAGGTCTTTCACCGTATCCGTATCCATTCCTTCAGCCGACTGACCGGCAGCCTCTACCAGCAGATCTCCCGCGCAAATCCCGGCATTCCAGGCAGGACCGCCTTGGGTGACCTCCATAATGTCAAACCCAGTGCCGTCTTCCCGCTGCAAAATAGTAATACCAATTCCAACAAAGGCGTTATCCTTGCGTTCTTCAAAATCCGCATAGTCTTCTGCGCTGATATAGTAGCTCCACCGATCGTCCAGTGCATCGACCATGGCTGCGGCTGCAGAATCTTCCACGGCTACCCAGTCTATTTGCCCGACGAATCTCTCATTGATGATCGTTTTCAGCTCCTGCAGTTTCCCGTTGCCGCCACCCCACAAAAGCAAAGTAGCTATGCAGGATACCGCTGCCACCAGCACATAAGAAAGGGTTCGCAGAGCAAAGCGCTTAAAATCTTTCTCATAATCCATAAAAGCTCACCTCAAAATAGGAAAGTTCCCACAGCCCGACCCGGGCTGTGGGAGATGTTCAGATATTGATGTACAACGCAGGATTCACCGCAGTACCGTTGTAATAAACGGAGAAGTGCAGATGGGGACCGGTGGATGCACCGGTGGAACCGCAGTAGCCGATGACCTGCCCGGCGTACACATAATCGCCGGGAGACACAATGAAGTGGGTCATGTGCATATAGCGGGTGGCAAAGCCGTCCCGATGGTCGATGTTTACATAATATCCTGCGCCGCCGGCCTCATAGCTGGCCGTGGTGACCACGCCGGAGCGGCTGGCAATAATAGGTGTGCCGGAGGGGGCGGACAGGTCCACACCGTAGTGGAACCGCCAGTCACCGTAGATAGGGTGTACCCGGTAGCCAAAGGGGCTGGAAAAATGCGTGTAGTTAATGGGAACCAGCCATGTAACGCCATCCACATTATTGGGAGCACCGCCGTTACCACCAATGCTGGGCGCAGGTGGTTTCAAGCTCTCCAGATAAGCAAGATACTCCTGATATTCCCGCTCCTCTGCCTCGGACAGCTCCGCTTCCAAATCATCCAGCTTGCTGGCTGCCTCACTTTCCTTGGCTTCTGCTGCGTCCAGATACTGTTGGTACTCCTCGCCGGTGGCTACCAGCTGGGCAAGCAGCTTGTCTGCATCTGCCCGCTTATCTTCCAGAACCGCCTCTGCGGCCTCCAGCTCTGCTTTGCTCTCTTCCAGAGAGGCCTTTTCTGTTTCCAGTTCATTTTTGGCGGTCTCCACCGCCTTGGTAGCCTTGTCCATCTCCTCCAGACGGCGGCGATCGGAGGCTGCGATCTCCTCCACCATATTCAGCCGGTCCAGAAGATCGCCAAAATCATTGGCCTTAAACAACACAGACCAGTAGGAAATGTTTCCGTCCTCCTCCATGGCCCGGATGCGTTCTTTGTTCTTTTCTCTTAACTGCTGCAGATGGGCTGTGGCCTCATCCAGCTCCGCCTGCTTATCCGCAATCAGTTCGCTATAGGAGGCGATCTGTTCCGTAATCAGCTGGGTCTGCTGATGCAGCAGAAACACTTCCTGATCGATCAGATTTTTCTGCGCCACGATCTCTTCCATCTGGGTCATATTCTCAGAGAGCTGACCTTCCAACTCGGCGATCTGGGATTGGATTTCCTTCAGCGCATCCTTCTGGGAGCTGATCTCCTCCTCGATCTCGCCGGAGCTCCGCTCAGCGCTGACATATGCGGGAATGATACCGGCCAGCAGACCCAGCAGCATCATCGCTGCCAAAAAACCAGCCAGAATACTTACCCACAGTTTTCTCTTTTTCATCATATCCTCCTAGGGGTAACCGCAAACCTGTTTGCGGGAATCTATCTAAGATTTTTACACATCCATAAATTTACGGATGGAGGTCCAGCTGCCCACCACACCTACAAACAAGCCGGCTGCCACGAAGGTAGCCACCATGGGCACCAACAGCTCTGTAAAGGGCACAAAGTGGAACAGCTTCAGGGTATCCACAACCTCCAGCTGGCGGATCAGCGCATTGTACATGACCCATTCCAGTAAGAAGGCAAGAGCAGCGCCCAGCATACCCAGAATAAAGCCCTCCACCACAAAGGGAAGGCGGATAAAGCCGTTGGTGGCACCCACCATTTTCATAATGGCGATCTCATCCTTCCGGTCGTACATGGCAAGTTTCACCGTGTTGGAGATGATCAAAAGGCTGACGATCAACAGCACCACGATCACCGCAACAGAGGCAATGTGCAGCACATTCTGCAAGGTTGTGAAGCCCTCCGCCAGCTCATAGGCCGCATTGACCTTGGCCACACCGGAAACCGCCTCGATCTGCTCCACAGTCTGTTCCATCTGTTCGTTGCTCTCCAGCACTACCACATAGCGGTGCCGCAGATCCTCCGCCTGCACGCCGGAAAAGGCCTCGTCATCCTGGTGATCGGCCACGAACTCCTCCAGTGCCTCCTCCCGGGACTTAAAATCCGCCCGGTAGACATTTTCGATCCGGTTGATCTTGGTACCAATACTCCTTGCCTCCGCATCCGACAGCTCGCTGTCCACATACACCAGTATCTCATTGGTCTTATTCAGGTTCTCCACCATGATGTTCACATTGTACACCAGTGCGGAGAAGCTGCCCACGATCAGCAGGCAAGCCACCGTCACAATGATGGCTGCAAAGGACATGAACCCGTGGAGAAAAATACCGCGGATGCCCTCTTTCATCAAATATCCAAGATTGTTGATCTTCATACTCTGTAATACCCATCCATTCCGTCATGCACCACGACACCCTCATCGATGGCGATGACACGCTTACCGAACCGCTCCACCAGATCCCGCTCGTGGGTGACCACCAGCATGGTGGTGCCCAGGTTGTTAATTTCCTGCAGCAGACTCATGATCTCCAGAGACCGGGCAGGATCCAGGTTGCCGGTGGGCTCGTCGGCAATAATTGTGGACGGATTGTTCACCAAGGCTCTTGCGATGGCCAGACGCTGCTGCTCACCGCCGGACAGCTCGGTGGGATGACGGCGGCTCTTATTCTCCAGTCCCACCAGCTCCAGAATATAGGGGACCCGGTCTCGGATCTCCCGCTCTCTGGCGCCGATGGCCCGCATGGCAAAGGCCACATTGTCGTAGACCGTCTTCGTTTCGATCAGGCGGAAATCCTGAAACACTACGCCTACGGTACGACGCAGGTAAGGCACTTCCCGCTTGCGGATCCGCTCCAGCGAGTAGCCGTTTACATGCACCGTGCCGGAGGTGGGCTTTAATTCACCGGTGATCAGCTTGATAATGGTGGACTTACCGGAGCCGGAAGGGCCAACCAAGAACGCAAATTCACCGTCTTCGATCTGCATACTGATCCCACGCAAGGCATGGGTGCCTACCGAGTAGGACTTTGTCACTTCATGAAACTCAATCATAATCGTACTCCAAACTGATAATGTAACCAAATTGTAACACATTACAGGATACAATGTCAATGAATCCCGGCTGAAAAATAGTGGAAATCTGCAATTACGGCATATTTGCCAAAAAGATCGCCGCGGTTTCCGGCAGTTTCTCCACGCTTTTACACGACTTTGAGCCGCACGGAACCGTGCGGCTCAATATGCATGTAGGTTATCTGTTTTCCCGGGAGGACAGGTACTTGCGAACCATCAGCGCCACCTTAAAGATAATGGCGTGGTCGAACTGCCGCAGGTCAAGGCCCGTCAGCTTCTTGATCTTCTCCAGACGGTACACCAGGGTATTCCGGTGGACAAACAGTTTCCGGGAGGTCTCGGATACATTCAGATTGTTCTCAAAGAACTTGTTAATGGTGAACAGGGTCTCCTGATCCAGTGCATCGATGGAGCTCTTCTTGAACACTTCGGACAGGAAGATCTCACACAGGGTGGTAGGCAGCTGATAGATCAGGCGGCCGATCCCCAGATTCTCATAATTGATGATGCTCTTCTCCGTATCAAACACCTTGCCCACATCAATGGCGGTCTGTGCTTCCTTATAGACATCTGCCAGTTCCCGCAGATGGCCGGCAACCGTGCCGATACCGATGACGGTTTTGACAAACAGCTCATTTTTCAGAGTCTCCTCCACCGTTTGGGCGATACGCTCCAGCTCCTCGGGGGTGGCAGAATGGCTCAGCTGCTTAACAATGGCGATGTCGTTCTCATTGATGTTCAGCACAAAGTCCTGCAGCTTGTCGGGGAACAGACTGGACAGCACATCCACGGTCGCCACGTCACTGCGGCCCACCTGCCGCACCAGAAATACAGCTCTGGGTGCATCGGTGGCAAAATGCAGCTCCTTGGCCCGGATGTAGATGTCGCCGGGCAGGATATTGTCCATAATGATATTCTTAACAAAGGTTCCCCGGTCATGCTTCTCCTCATAGAAGGACTTGGCATCGTTCAGGGCAATGTAGGCCATGTTGCAGTATGCCTTTGCCAGCTCATCGTCGCCGCTGCAGAATACCGCATACTCCAAAAGGCTGGCAGTATTCAAAATGGCACGGAATGTTTTCTGACCAAAGGTCACATTCTGTTCGGAAGCGCCGGTAATTTTCAAAATTGCCTCGGGCAGGCGCTCGCCCAGCACGGCCGTATCCGTACAGGAAACCACGCAACCCTCATGATCGATCACACCGATGGTGCGGTCAGTTGCGTCCTTAAGCTGCAGAATCACACCCTGAAAAACACTGTTAGACATGTTTTCAAGCCTCCCTATAAAATATTGCACAAATACGCATTTCACAAAACAGCCACTTCATTGTACATCGTTTTTGCACATTTTGCAAGTGCCTTTTGACATATTACTGCAAAAAGAAGACAAATTTTTAGGTAATATCCCAATGAATGCTCTGTTTTTCTGGAGCTGGCTGTTTTCCCATCCTGTGAAAAACGCCCAGTTTTTGTTATGGCTTACATGGTTTCCAGATCTTCCAGTTCCTCTGCCGTGAGTTCCCGGACGCTTCCCCTGGGCAGATCCCCCAACAGCAGGTTTCCCTCCTGCCGCCGTTCCAGGTAGGTCACCGGCATCCCCCGGAAGGCCAGCATCCGGCGGACCTGATGGTATTTGCCCTCACAGACCGTGACCAGACTTTCTCCTGCTCCCAGCGGCTCCAGCTTTGCCGGCAGGCACACCGTACCGTCCCCCAGGGTAAGCCCGGCGGCAAACGCTGCCACATCCGCACTCCCCGCCACGCCCTCATGGCGGGCATAATAGACCTTTGGCACTTCCTTTTTGGGGGAGATCAGCCGGTGGAGCAGGTCTCCGTCGTTTGTAAACAGCAAAAGGCCCTCGGTAGCCTTGTCCAGCCGGCCCACAGGCCGCAGTGACAAATGCCGGTATTCTGCCGGAAGCAGCTCCATCACTGTTGCTTCGTTCTTATCCTCTGTGGCGGTCACGAAGCCGGCTGGTTTATTGAGCATCAGCACCACCCTGCCCCGCAGGCGCAGCACTTGTCCGTCCAGCGCGACACTCTGGCGCTGGGGGTCGATCTTTCGGCTGTTATCCCGCTCCGGTACGCCGTCTACGGTGACTCTGCCAGCCTTCAGAATCCTTTTGACCTGGCTGCGGGTACCCACACCACAATCGCAGAGGAATTTGTCCAATCTTTCCATAGTTCTCCGTTCTACCGCCCCTGGATCCTGAATAGGCTGTACCACGAATCTGGAAACAGGAGGGATTTTTCTATGATGGTCATGACCGCAAAGGTCAATATGAAGAAAATCATCGCCGCGCTTGCCGCGGTGGCAGCGGTTATCCTGGCGCTGGTTTTACTGCTGGGTGGCGGAAATTCCGCAGAACCCACCGCTGCGCCGTCGGTTGCCGGCAACGAGGGACGGGTGCAATTTTTGGCAAATCTGGGTTGGGAGGTAAACACCTCTCCAAAGGAATCCGGGCAGGTACGGATTCCTCAGGAGCAAAGCCAGGTCTTTGACCGCTACAATGCACTGCAAAAAAGCGCCGGCTATGACCTGAGCCAATATGCAGGAAAAACCGTCATGCGCTATGTGTACACGGTCACCAACTATCCCAATGCCACCGAGCCGGTGTACGCCACCTTGCTGATCTACAAGGGGCAGGTCATCGGCGGTGACATCACCGATACCGCAGCCAAGGGCACCATGCAGCCTCTGATCAAAGCAGGCGCCCGGGAGGAGCTGCCTCCGGAGACTACCGCCGGCAGCTGATAAAATGATTTTACCACAAGTCCCTTTTCTTGACAAGAACCACAGGGTATGCTATCCTTACGGTAATTGAATCAGAGATCTTCAGGGCAGGGTGTGATTCCCGACCGGCGGTAAAGTCCGCGAGCGCGTATGTGCTGAATCGGTGTGATTCCGATACCGACTGTAAAGTCAGGATGGGAGAAGATGACAATTGTGTATGCTTGCCCTGGATATTTCTGTATCCAGGGCATTCTTTTTTGTAGAGGTGGCAAACATGACCGGATTGTGGAAAACCATTCAAGAAAATCTGACATTTTTACTGTGCTGCGGCGGCATCATCGCCGTGCTGGCGTTGCTGGCGCACCTTGCAGAGCGTTTTCTGCCTGCCACACGCCGCACCACCAAACCCAAGCGGCTGTGCGTCATTTCCATCTGTTCGGCAATCGCTGCGGTGCTGCATATGCTGGACTTCCCACTGCCCTTTCTTGCCCCGGAGTTCTATAAGCTGGATTTCTCGGAGCTGCCGGTGATGCTCTGCGGTTTCTATCTGGGACCCTCTGCCGCCGTTGCCTGTGAGGCGGTGAAGATTCTGCTGAAGCTGCTGCTGAAGGGTACCAGCACCGCCTTTGTGGGCGACTTTGCCAACTTTGTGGTAGGCTGCAGTCTGGTGCTGCCGTCGGTGATCGTCTACCACACGAAAAAGACCCGCATCAGCGCCCTATGGGGGCTTTTGGCGGGTACACTCACCATGACCGTCTTCGGCAGTGCCTTCAACGCGGTTTATCTGCTGCCCAAGTTCTCGGAGCTGTACGGTCTGCCTCTGAATACCATCATCGCCATGGGCAGTAAAATCAACGGCGGCATTCACAGCCTGTCCAGCTTTGTGATGCTGGCGGTGGCGCCGCTGAATCTGATCAAAGGCAGCCTGATCTCTGTTCTAACTCTACTGCTTTACAAAAAAGTCGCCCGTCCCCTGTTTGACAAATCATAACCACCGGCCGTGCCGGTGGTATGCACTAGCCCCCTTAGGGCCTTTTACTGGCCGAGCCTATAGGCTCATCGAACTATTTTTCGCTTGCGTGTTCTGCCCTACCACCGCAGATGCGGTTATGGACACACCAAAGGCTCCCTTGTGTAAAGGGAGCTGTCACGCGATCAGCGTGACTGAGGGATTGTCACTACGAGAACAACCCCTCCGGCCAAAATCGAAGATTTTGCCCACCTCCCCTCAAGGTGAATTGCCCCGAGGGGGCAAGAGAGGGTGGCCTGGGCCATACACAGGGGAGGCTTTCCGCGGCGGCGGGACTGGGCATAGCTAAAGCTTTTTGGAACCACCGGCACAGCCGGTGGTATTCCTATATAAAAACATCCCCGGTTCTTTGCAGAACCGGGGAATTTTCTTATCTATGCTCGCCCAGGAAGAACAGAGCCAGGGTGCCGGGGCCGGAGTGAGAACCGATCACCGCGCCCACATAGTAGATCAGTACATTCGTTACGCCGTACTGCTCTTTTACCAGCTTTTCCAGATACTGGGCGTCGTCCAGGCAATCGCCGTGGCAGATGAAAACGGTCTCGTTTTCTCCGGGCAGACCCAGCTCGCCCATCTTCTTGGCAAGTGCCTCGATGGACGCCTTTCTGCCCCGGACCTTTGCCTTGTTAATGAGGTGACCCTCTTCGTCGCAGTGGAGAACAGGCTTGATCTGCAGCATGGTGCCAACCAATGCGGTGGCTGCGCTGACCCGGCCGCCCCGCTTCAGATACATCAGGTCGTCCACGGTGAACCAGTGGCACAGATTATTCTTACGCTCCTCGCACCAGGCGGTCAGATCCTCCAGAGAGAAGCCGGCGTCCCGCTTCTGGCAGGCGTAATAAACAAGCAAACCCTGTCCCAGAGAGGCGCAGCGGGTATCCACTACATTGACCTTCCGGTCTGGGTAGGTTTCCATCAGCTCGTTGGCGGCGATCACCGCGGACTGATAGGTGGTGGAAAGACCGGAGGAGAACGCCAGTACCAGCGCATCCTGTCCTGCCTGCAGACAGGGCTCGATCACACTCTGCCAGCCGGTGGGGTTCACGGCGGCGGTGGAGGCCACCTCTCCGGCTCGGAGGCCGTCGAACATATTTCTCAGCCATTCCTCAGAATAGGAGGAAACGGTCTGCCCCTGAAAATTCACACTCAGGTGTACTACGGACAGATCAAGCTCTTCGTACATATGCTGGGGAAAGTCGCAGCAGGTATCGGTGATAATACGGTAAGACATAGACTTGCTCCTTATTTCATGCTTTACAGCGCAGAACCGTTGCACTATAATGATTGATACAGATATCATACTTAAAAAACAGAGAAAAGTCATCCCCCCACCAAAAGAAAAACCCCAAAATGCCCCACCCCGGGTAGAATCGCCGACTCTACCGCCGGTAGAGTTATTAGAAAAGTTTGAAAAACGGAGGAGTTTGCCGTGACAAAGCTGCTTTTGAGACTGTTTGTGAAGGATTATCAGGACAACACCAAACCCAAGGTTCGCGCTAGAGTGGGTCGGCTGTGTGGTATCATCGGCATCCTGTGCAACGCCCTGCTGTGCGCCGGAAAGCTGATCGTGGGCACGGTTTCCGGCTCGGTGTCCATCACCGCCGACGCCATGAACAACCTGTCCGACGCGGCCTCCTCCCTGGTGACCCTGATCGGCTTCAAGCTGGCAGAGCGGCCGGCAGACGAGGATCACCCCTACGGCCACGCCCGGTATGAGTACCTGTCCGGCCTTGCGGTGGCGGCGATGATCCTGATCATCGGTTTTGAGCTGGGGAAGACCTCTTTGACAAAAATTCTCCACCCCACTCCTGTGGTGGTGAGTATCCCGCTGGTGGCGGTGCTGGTTGGTTCGATTCTGGTGAAGCTGTGGCTGAGCCTGTGTAACCGCCGCCTGGGTCGGTTTATTGATTCTGCCGCTCTGCTGGCCACTGCGGAGGATGCCCGGAATGATGTGATCTCCACCGGTGCGGTGCTGACAGCGGCGGTGCTGGAGGGAATCTTCGGCTGGAAGATCGACGGCTATATGGGTCTTGCGGTAGCGGTATTTATCCTCTACAGCGGCGTACAGATGGCAAAGCAGACCATCAGTCCCCTGCTGGGCGAGTCCGCAAGCCCCCAGCTGCAAAAGGACATCGTAAGCACCCTGGAGGGGGAGCCGGCGGTGCTGGGTTATCACGACTTGATGGTCCATGACTACGGCCCGGGACAGCGGTTTGCCTCACTGCATGTGGAGATGGATCAGCGGCTGGATCCCCTGTACTGCCATGAGTTGATCGACGATCTGGAGCGCCGTTGCCTGCAGAAATTGGGCGTACATCTGGTGATCCACTATGACCCGGTGGTGGTGGGGGATGAAACGGTGGATGCCATGCGGGAATTTCTGCAGGAAGTCTTACATACCTACCATGAAAAGCTGTCTCTCCACGATTTTCGCATGGTGCAGGGCACGGGACACACCAACCTGATCTTCGACATTGCCTTGCCTCAGCAGCTGCGGGGGCAGGAGAAGGCTATCCGGGCGCACATAGAAAATGCCCTGGCCCAAAAGGACCAGAGCACCTACTATTTGGTTGTGGCCTTCGATCCGGAGGCATTTAATCAGGCCTGAGCTTTTTGCCGGTGACCATCAAAAGGCTTGCCCACAGGAACAGACCCAGCGCCCAGTACCGGATACAGACCATGGGCGCGGTGAACATTACCAGCAGCACGTGCAGGGTCAGCCCGACCCCGCTGGAGAAGTTTACCGAAAGCAGATTCAGCACCAGCAGGATCAGCGCCAGAACCAAAACACAAATACTCAAAAGCCGCAGGACCGCCAAGGTCTTGCGGTCTTTTTCCAGCCTTGCCCGGTAGACAAGGAGAAAGGGTGGCAGGAAAAACACAATTCCCAAAACCACCAGCAGGAATTTTCCGAAGCCGGTGGCGTTCTCCACAAAACCAAACCCCACACACAGGCAGTATAACACGGCCCACAGGCCGTAAAGGACGGATTTTTTCATAAGCGACTCCTTTTCCGGTTCTGCGTATATTCTACCCCAATCCGGGTCGCTTGGCAAGGAAAATATGGCAAAGCAAAAAAAACTGGACAGGTAGGGCAAGAGTTGGTATAATAAACAAAATACATAAAAAGGGAGGGCGTTTCCTATGAAATGTCCGTTTTGTGGCGATCAGGAAAGCAAAGTGGTGGATTCCCGCCATTCCGAAGACAGCCAGAGTATCCGCCGGCGCAGAGAGTGTCTGGCCTGCCAGCGGCGGTTTACAACCTATGAGGTGGTGGAGAGCCTTCCGATCATCGTGGTAAAGCGGGACGGCAGCCGCCAGACCTTCGACCGAAACAAGATCCTCAATTCTATGGTTCGCGCCTTTGACAAGCGGCAGGTGGATGTGGCGGATCTGGATCGAATCACCACCGAGATCGAGCAGAGCATCCAGAATACACTGGAGCGGGAGGTCACCACCGATGCCATCGGCCAGATGGTTATGGAGCGGATCAAGCCTCTGGACGAGGTTGCCTATATCCGGTTTGCCTCTGTGTACCGCCGGTTCCAGGATGTGAGAAGCTTCATTCACGAGATCGAGAAATTCCTGGAGGAGAAATAAGGAGTTTTCCCTATGGAGATCATCAGTAAAATTTTTGCCTTTGATTTTGCGGCGCTGGTACCGGACCTGCCCGCTTTGCTGGAGAAGGTCTGTCAGATCGTCCGCTTTGCGATCTTTGTTGGCCCGATTTTGCTACTGGTGCAGGGGCTGTTCTATCTGCTGTGTCCGCCGAAGGAGGCCAATCACCGGATGGGCTTCCGCACCTATTTCGGCATGGGCAGTGTGGAGGCCTGGCGGTATACCCAGAGGCTGGCAGGGCTCATCTACAGCTTTCTGGGCGGAGTTCTGCTGCTGATCGCCCTGATTGTGTCGGTGCTTATGATCGGCAAAGACCCCCACCGGCTGGTCACTACCGTGGCCACCTGCCTGCTCTGGCAGGCGATTCCGGCGCTGCTGGCCCGGCTCACTGTGGCGGTTCTGGCAGCGGTGTATTTCGATAAAAACGGCTACCGCCGCCGGTAATAACAAATATAAACTCCCCTCTGGGGAGTTTTTTCTTGCTTTACCCGGGGACGGATTTGTGATATGATAAGGAAAATTGTTTGCAGGAGGGTTTTTATGGAGATTCGGTTTGCCACCGGGCAGGATGTGACTGGGATCTTGCAGCTGCTGCGGCAGGTGGGACAGGTGCACCATCAGGCCTGCCCGGAGATTTTTCGGGATAAAGCCCAGAAATACGGCGCTTCCCAGGTGCTTTCCTTGCTGGACAGCCCTAAGACCCCGCTGTTTGTGGCGGTGGAAAATGACCGGGTGGCAGGCTACTGCTTCTGCCAGGTAAAGACCTATTTTCAAGACCCGGTGATCCGGGATCACGTGGAGCTGTATATTGACGATCTGTGCGTGGACGAGAAGCTGCGTGGCTGCGGCATCGGCACAGCGCTGTACAAGGAAGTGTGCCGCTACGCCAAAATGCGTGGTTGCCGCTATGTGACGCTGAATGTGTGGAGCTGCAATGCTTCTGCCATGAAATTCTATGAATCTCTGGGCCTGCGGCCCAGAAAGGTGGGCATGGAGGCCCTGTTGGAGGAGACCTGATGCTGGAAAAAAACAAGCAATACCGGGCGGAAGTCACCGACTACACCGCAGAAGGACAGGGCGTTGCCCATGTAGAAGGTTGCGCGGTGTTCCTGCCCAATGCCATCGCCGGGGAGACCTATCTCATCCGGATCGAAAAGGCAGCCAAGACCTGGGCGGCAGGCAAAATCGTGGAGATTTTGGAAAAATCCCCCCACCGGGTGAACCGGGAGTGTCCTGTGGCCAAGCTCTGCGGTGGCTGCGACTTCTGGCACATGGACTATGCAGAAGAATCCCGGCTGAAGGCGGAGCGGGTGAAAAACACCCTGAATCGGCTGGGCGGGGAGGCACTGGAGGAAGTTCCCATATTGTCCGCACCCACCTGCTATGGCTATCGGAATAAGGCCCAGTATCCTGTGTCCAGCCATAAGGGCAGAGCCTACGCCGGATTTTTCCGGGCGGGGACCCACCAGGTGGTGGAGAATCAGCGCTGCCTGATCCTTCCGGAGGAAAGCGACCGGGTAAAGGACGCGGTGATGGATTATGTAAACCAATTCCGGGTACCGGTGTATAATGAGCAGACCCAGAAGGGTCTTTTGCGACATGTTTATGTTCGCCGTGGGGCGGTGTCCAAACAGATTCTGGTGTGTATGGTGGTCAACGGCAGGAAGCTGCCCCATATCCCGGAATTTCTGGAGCGGCTGAAGAAGATCCCCGGCTTTGCCACCCTGGTGCTGGGGGTAAATACCCGGCCTGGAAACGCCATTTTAGGGGACGAATTTATCACCCTCTACGGAGAAGGGTTTATTGAGGATACCCTGTGCGGTCTGACCTTCCGGCTGTCTCCCCGGTCTTTCTATCAAGTGAACCACCACCAGGCCCAGCGGCTGTATGAGGCGGCCATCACCCAGGCCCAGATCACCAAGGACGATCTGGTGCTGGACTTATACTGCGGCGTGGGAACCATCACCCTGGCAATGGCCAAGGCTGCCGGCAAGGTGATCGGCGTGGAAGTGGTGGAGCAGGCGGTGGAAGACGCACGACAGAACGCCCTGCGCAACGGCATTGAAAACGCGGAATTTTTCTGCGGCGACGCGGGAAAGGCGGCTTTGGAACTGGAAAAACAAGGTATCCGCCCGGATGTGGTGGTGGTAGACCCTCCCCGGAAGGGACTGAACGCCGATACCATTGAGGCGCTGCACCGGATGCAGCCCCGGCGGATCGTGTATGTGTCCTGTGACCCGGCCACCCTGGCAAGAGATGTGGCGCTGCTGAAAGAGCGGGGCTACGCCCTGCAAGCTGCCCAGGCGGCAGACCTGTTCCCCCGCTGCGCCCATGTGGAATCCATCGTGTGCTTAACACACGATGGATTCAGCGATATAAATTCCTGATACCGGTAAAAAACTATGAAGAAACTAACCTTTACCCATACCAAATACTCGGCCTTTTTGGGAATGTTCACCCAAGCCATCGCCCTGAATTTGCTGCCGCTGCTGTTTGTGAGTCTGCAGGGGACATTTTCCCTAAGGCTTGACCAGATCAGCATTTTGATCAGCCTGAATTTTGTGATCCAGATCGCCACCGACCTGCTGGCGGTGCGATTTTTGGATAAAGTAGGCTACGGGAGGATCTTTCGCCTGGCCCACATCCTGGTGATCGCCGGTATGTGCGGCATCTCGGTGCTGCCCTTTCATATTGAGCCCTTTGGGGCGCTGTGCATCGGCTACGGCATCAGTGCAGTGGGCAGCGCCCTGCTGGAGGTGACCGCCTCGCCTATCATTGAGGCGCTGCCGGATAAGGAAAAAGCCTCTAATATGGGTCTGCTGCACTCCTTTTACTGCTGGGGGCATGTGGTGGTGGTTCTGGGAACGACAGCCTATTTTGCTCTGTTCGGGCGGGAAAATTGGCGGCTTCTGCCGGCGCTGTGGATGGTAATCCCCTTTGGGAATCTGATCCTCAACTGCTTTGTGCCGATCCGGCAGCTGGGGGAGGAAGCACCAACAATGCCTGCGGGTCTGCTGCTGAAAAACAAGCTGTTCTGGCTGTTTCTGCTGATTATGTTCTGCGGCGGGGCGTCGGAGCTGGCCATGAGCCAGTGGGCCTCCTACTATGCGGAAACCGGCCTTAAGATCAGCAAAACCATGGGTGATCTGCTGGGTCCCTGTGTGTTTGCGGTGCTGATGGGTACGGCCCGCGCCCTGTTTGGCGCTCGGGGGAGCGGGACATCCTTACGAAAATGGCTGCTGGGTTCCGGACTTTTATGCTTTGCCAGCTATCTTCTGGCGGTGTTCGCGCCCCATCCGGTTCTGTCGGTGATGGGCTGCGGCCTGTCTGGATTTGGTGTGGGACTGATGTGGCCGGGCACTTTGAGTCTTGCCAGCGGGAAACTGCCCACCGGCGGCTCTGCCATGTTTGCGCTGCTGGCCTTTGCCGGAGATATCGGCTGCGCCGCAGGCCCGGCGCTAAACGGCATGGTGACCCAGCACACAGGCTCCATGCAAAACGGCCTGCTGGCA
>JAZOBL010000021.1:0-4696 GCA_045595945.1 Faecousia sp. | reverse complement strand
TCCTTCCAGCTTTCCTCCCAATCCGTCTGAGCCAGGGGCTGGATATGTACTGCCAGTTCGCCGATGCCGTCATTATTGGCCGAGGCCTCCAGCAGCGCCTTCAGCCGTTCAAGACCCTTTGCATCTTCCTTTTCCAGATACAGCTTGATATGAGAAAGTCCCTGAAGCTTCTTCTCAAGGGTCTCATCAATATAGTCCCAATATGCCCGGTTCTCTTCTAAAAACCGGGTAAATTCCGCCTGATCCTCCAGCACCAGGTCAGAAAAGCCCCCGGCGGTCAGCGCCGCAGCGACTGCCTCTATGCTGTTCGAGTCCGTATCCACGGTGATCTCCAGATACTCCATAAGGCTGCTCCTTCTGCATTTTTCTCTATTTTAACCCAAAGCAGCGAAAATGACAACCTCTAACCGTGTAAATATTTTGCTTGATCCAATCTGTTGCTATTTCCGCCACTTCGTTATATAATAATACCACTGTATAAAAAGGAGTTATTTATGATCCAAACCATTGAATTATTTCCGGGCGTGCAATTGCAGTGCTTCCCCGATCAGCGCTTCAAGCAAAGCCATATCAGCATTCAGCTACTGCGGCCTATGTGCCCCCAGGAGGCGGCCCTGAACGCGTTGCTACCGGCTGTGCTGCTCCGGGGTACGGTGCAGCATCCGGATATGCGCAGCATCATATTGCATTTGGACGACCTTTACGGTGCGGCTGTGGGTACGCTGGTGCGGCGCATCGGCGATGTGCATACCACAGGTCTTAGCTGCAGCTGTATGGTTGACCGCTACGCCCTGCCGGGGGATGCGGTCCTTGCCCCTATGCTTCGGTTTCTCCGGGAGCTGCTGCTGGAGCCGGTGCTGGAAAACGGCTGCTTCCGGGCAGATTATGTGGAAAGTGAAAAGCGCAATCTGATCCTCACCATTGAATCCCAGTTAAATGACAAGCGTGCCTATGCCAACGCCCAAATGCTGAAAAAGCTCTGCCCCCAGGATGCCTTCGGCGCACCCCGGCTGGGAGAGGCTGAGCAGGTGGCGGTCATTACGCCCCAGGCACTTTATGCGCATTATCTGCGGGTCCTCCGGGAGAGTCCCATCCATATTTTCTATACCGGCTCCGCCCAGCCGGAGACGGTAGCGCAGCTGCTGAGGGAGAACTTTGACCTGCAAAACCGGGCGGTGTCGCCGTTGCCGGGGCAGACCCCTCTGCGTGCCGGCACCCCGGGAGAGCATCAGCAGGCTATGGATGTTACCCAGGGAAAGCTTTCCATGGGCTTTACCACCCCCATCACCTTTGCCGATCCCCGGTTTGCAGCCATGCAGGTGTGCAACACCATACTGGGTTCCGGTATGATCAGCAAGCTGTTTATGCAGATCCGGGAGAAAATGTCCCTGTGCTATGACATCAGCTCCGGCTATTACGGAAGCAAGGGTATCCTCACCGTATCCGCCGGCATTGACTTTGACAAAAAGGAGCTTGTCTGCCGGGAGGTGGGTAAACAGATCCGTGCCTGCGCGGAAGGACAGATCTCTCAAGAGGAGCTGACCGCCGCCAAGGAGGCCATCCTCTCCGGACTCCGTGCCACCCACGACAGCCCCGGTGCCATCGAAAGCTACTATGCCACCGCCGCCATCAGCGGTCTTAACAAAGACCCGGAGCAGTATGCCCGGGCAGTATCCCAAGTGACGGTGCAGGAGGTAGCCCAAGCTGCCGAAACCTTGCAGCAGCACACCGTATTCTTCCTTAAGGGGGTGCAGTAATGGAAAAGCGTGAATACCCCCAGCTGAAAGAGACCGCCTTCTTTGAGACCCTGCCCAACGGGCTGCCGGTGGTGGTCGTTCCCCGTCCGGGCTTTTCCAAGAAGCTTGCCTATTTTGTGACGGATTACGGCGCCATCCATACCCAATTCACACTGGACGGAAAGCCCTACAGCTCTCCCGATGGCGTAGCGCATTTTTTGGAGCATAAGCTCTTTGATATGCCCGGCAGGGATCTGACGGCGGAATTTGCCGCCTTGGGCGCAGTACCCAACGCCTTCACAAGCTTTGATATGACCGCCTATTATTTCTCCTGCACGGAGCATTTTGCCGAGAATCTGCGGCTGCTGCTGGAATTTGTGACTACCCCCTATTTTACCGAGGACAGTGTAGCCAAAGAGCAGGGGATCATCGGTCAGGAGATCGGTATGAACGAGGACAACCCGGACAACCGGCTCTTTGAGCTGCTGGTGGGCGCCATGTATGAAACCCACCCCATTCACACCCCCATTCTGGGTACTCGGGAGAGTATCGCCCAGATCACCCCGGAGGTGCTCACCGCCTGCCACCGGGCCTACTACCGGCCGGAGAATATGCTCCTGTGCGTGGTAGGCGATGTGGACCCGGAGGAAGTGGAGAGGATCGCCCAGCAGATGCTGGCGGATGTGCCCCAGCCGGCGGTCACCGACAGCCGGGTCTGGCCGGAGCCTATGACTACGAAGCAAAAGCTGGTAACGGCCCAGATGGAAGTGGCCATGCCCATGTTCCAGCTGGCTTTCAAAAGCGAACCTTTGGCGCGGGGAGAGTCCGCCATCCGCCGGGAATTGGTGGCAGATCTGGCGGCGGAAGCGCTGTTTGGAGAGTCCTCCCGGCTGTACCTGCAGCTTTATGATGAGGGTCTCATTGACGCCTCCTTCGGTGGCGGCTTTGAGACCATTGAGGGCATGGCTATGCTGATGGCCTCCGGAGACAGCAATCAGCCGGAAGCGGTGCGGGATGCCATTTTGCAGGAGGCTGCCCGGCTGGCCCGGGAGGGGATCCCGGAGGAGGACTTTTTACGGATGAAACGCAGCGCTCTGGGCAGACGGATCCGGGGGCTGGACAGCTTCGAATCCACCTGTTTCCGGATCTGCGCCTATCACTTCTCCGGCTTTGACTATTTCCGGCTGCCGGGGGTGTATCAGCAGATCGGTGCAGAGGAGCTGCGAGCGTTTTTGCAGCAGACCGTCACCGAAGACCGGCTGTGCATGGCCGTCATCTACCCCAAAGAGGAGGAAATCCCATGAGATATTCTACCATTACCTTCCCCGGTCTGGGACTGGAGCTGAATCCCGGCTACCAGCTGCAGATCGGCCCTCTAAGCATCCACTACTACGGCGCCATCATCGCGCTGGGCCTGCTGCTGGCGGTTATTTACGGTCTGCGCCGGAGCAAGGAGTTCGGCTTGACACAGGATAATATTCTCGACGGCGTGCTGATCATTGTGCCCATTGCGGTGATCTGTGCCCGGGCATACTACTGCATCTTTGCCTGGCACGAATATGCCGCCAACCCCATTGAGGTGTTCTACATCTGGAAGGGCGGCCTGGCCATTTACGGTGGCGTCATCGGCGCTGCGGTGAGCGTGGTGGTCTTCTGTAAAGTCAAAAAGCTGTCACTGGCGTCGGTATTGGATCTGGTGGCGCTGGGCTTTTTGATCGGGCAGAGCATTGGCCGCTGGGGCAATTTCTTCAACCGGGAGGCCTTCGGTGAGGAAACTGCCTCCTTCCTGCGGATGGGTCTTAAGAGCATTGCCACAGGCGAAGTGGTCTACTACCACCCCACCTTCCTGTATGAGTCCGTTTGGAACGGAATCGGCTTTGTGGCGCTGCACATTTTGTCCAAGCGCCGGCAGTATCCCGGGCAGATCGCTCTGGGGTATGTGGCCTGGTACGGTCTGGGCAGAGCCTTGATCGAAGGTCTGCGCACTGACAGTCTGTATATCGGTTCTTTCCGGGTCAGCCAGCTGCTGGCAGCCATCAGCTGCATTGCGGCAACGGCAATTTTGGTATGGAAGGCGCTCCGCCGCAACAAGGCAGCCGTTGCAGAAGTATCCGAAGACAACGCATCGGAGGCAGAATAAGAAAGAGGCACGCTATGTTTGAAGGCTTTACACCGGAAACCGTGGATTTCCTCTGGGGAATCCGGATGAATAACAACCGGGACTGGTTTCTGGAACATAAGAAAGATTATGTAAACTATCTATATGAGCCAATGAAGGCTCTGGGGCAGGAGCTGTTCCGCCCCTTCCTGGAAAAACCCGGAAACCTTTTAAAAGTCAGCCGGATCTACCGGGATGCCCGGCTGCACCATCCTCTGCCCTATAAGGAGAGCCTGTGGATCTGCATCCGGCAGCAGGTGGATTGGTGGGCGGAAAACCCCTGCCTGTATTTTGAAATCCGCCCGGAGGGGGTCAGCTACGGCTTCTGCCTGTGGCATCCCAAGGTAGCAACCCTGGAGGAGATCCGCAGGGATATGGCGGCAAGACCGGCAGAATTTCTGAAGCTAATTGCCGATACGGAAGCAGCCACCGGCCTGCCGGTGACCGCCGACCTTTACAAGCGACCCAAGGAGGCGCCGATCCCGGAGCTAAAGCCCTTCTACGCCTGGAAGGGCAATATCAGTTGCGTTGTAGAAGAGCCGGTGACAGAGGCGCTGTTCGGGCCGGAGCTGGGTCAGCGGGCAACGGAGCATCTGGAAAAGCTGATCCCTTTATATGACTATTTTAACCGATTTAAGGCATAAAAAAGCGAGTGCAAATGTGAAGTGATAAAATGATGGTAGACACGAAAGTGCCTACCATTATTTTTTATGCTATGATAGATTCGGAGGTGGTAATATGCCAAGAAAGTACACTGTACGGAGCAAAGAAGAAAAACTATCCATTGTGAAACGAAACCTTA
>JAZOBL010000020.1:0-5699 GCA_045595945.1 Faecousia sp. | reverse complement strand
TCTTTTTTCCATTTTGAATTCCTTTCTTTCTACACATCGCACAATTAACAACATAAAGAAAAATGCACACATCGAGGCATTCGACGTGTGCTGTATCGAATCCTCATCTTTCGTTTGCCGCCGGATTTGGCACCTTAGCTTTTATACCAGGTTGCCGGGTTTCATCGGGCCGTTCCCTCCACCGCTCTTGATAAGGCTGTATGCAGTTTTCGCAGAATATTCTACCGCAATTTCCAAGAAAGTCAAGGTTTTTTTGATTAAATTTTCTCACAAATGTTCATAATTCCGCTATGGACTTTTCTATACATTACTGCTAAAATAGTACCAACCTTTGACAGGAGTTGAGACCCTTGAGAAAACGATTTGAACGATTCTGCTTTCAGCACCGGGACAAGGGCATCCCCGATCTGATGCTCTACCTGTGCATCGGCACCGCTGTGGTGTACCTGTTCAGCCTTGCCACCAACAACTATATTCTGTATGCCTATCTGGGCTTTGACCGGGAACTGATCCTCCAGGGTCAGATCTGGCGGCTCTTTACCTATCCCCTGCTGACCTACCGGGGCAACATCCTGCTCCAGCTTTTGTATTTGGTTTGCTACTATTCCCTGGGCCGGGCCATGGAGAATGTCTGGGGCACCCTGCGGTTCAATTTGTTCTATCTGTCCGGTGTGGTACTGATGGATATTTACTGCATGATCTTCGGCGGCACCGCGGATGTGTACTATCTGAATCTGAGCCTGTTTTTGAGCTATGCCACCATGTACCCCAACGCCCATTTCCTGCTGTTCTTTGTGATCCCGGTGAAGGCCTGGATTTTCGCCATTGTGGATATTGTCCTGGTGCTCAACGGTCTGTTTGCCTACCCCTTCCCGGAGAATCTCTTTTCCGTTATTTCCCTGGCCAACTACTTCCTGTTCTTCGGCAAGGATGTGCTGAATCTGATCCCCGTTTCCTGGCGGGCCAATGTCCGCCGGCTGTTCCGCAAAGGCAGCAAGCCTTCCGGTCCCGCTGTCCAAAGCCGTTCCGCATCCACCGGGCCCAAGGTTGTCCCCTTCCCCAGCGCCGGATCCTACCAGGCCAGCACCGCCACGGTCAAGGCCCCCTACACCCACAAATGCACCGTCTGCGGCCGGACGGATCTCTCCGACCCGGATTTGGAATTCCGTTATTGTTCCCGGTGCAACGGTTACCACTGCTACTGCCAGGACCACATCAGCAGCCACACCCATATTCAGTAATCTACGCCGCGTCCGGTATCCGGACGCGGTTTTTTCGGATCTGGATAAAACATTGGGAATCTTCAAACACTTTACGGTAACGGCAGTTCCGGGTCATCCGGAAAAATGTGACGGGTTTCGGCGTATTTTTCGTTGACAAACCCCCGGTTTTGCGATATATGTATACTTGATTTCATTCACCCAAAAATACAAAAGAAACGGGGGAGGATAATGGCTAAGGAACTCATCAGACTCCAGGACCTTACCATGGAGTTCGACGGGGAGCGGATCCTTGATGGGATCAATCTCTATTTTAACGATCACGAATTCCTCACACTGCTGGGCCCCTCCGGTTGCGGCAAGACCACCACTTTGCGGATCATCGGCGGTTTTTTGACCCCCACCTCCGGCAAGGTGCTTTTTGATGGCAAATGCATCAACGATGTACCCGCCTATGAGCGGCAGATCAACACCGTTTTTCAGCGGTACGCCCTGTTCCCTCACCTGGATGTGTACGGGAACATCGCCTTTGGTCTGAAGGTGGCAAAGCTACCCAAGAGTGAAATCCAGGAGCGGGTACAGGATATCCTTTCCGTGGTGGGTCTTAAGGGTTATGAGCATCGCCGCATCGACAGCCTGTCCGGCGGTCAGCAGCAGCGGGTGGCCATTGCCCGGGCGCTGGTGAACCGGCCCAAGGTCCTGCTTCTGGACGAGCCTCTGGCAGCATTGGATCTGCGTTTGCGTAAGGATATGCAGAACGAGCTGAAACGCATCCAGCAGGCCATGGGCATCACCTTTATCTATGTGACCCACGACCAGGAGGAGGCCCTTTCCATGTCCGACACCGTGGTGGTCATGGACAAAGGCCGCATTCAGCAAATCGGCAAACCTGAGGATATCTATAACGAGCCGAAAAATGCCTTCGTGGCAGACTTTATCGGCGAGAGTAACATTCTGGACGGCACCATGCTGTCCGACTATAAAGTGAAGTTCTTCGGACGGATCTTTGATTGCGTGGATGCAGGCTTTGCCCCCAATGAGCCTGTGGATGTGGTCATCCGGCCGGAAGATATTGACATCGTTCCGGAAGGCCAGGGCCATCTGGTAGGCACTGTCACCTCCATCACCTTTAAGGGTCTGAACTACGATATCATCGTGGATTTCCGCGGCTTTAAGTGGCTGATCCAAACCACCGACTATCACGCCGAGGGCTCCACCATTGGTATTCGGCTGAATCCTGAGGACATTCACATTATGCGCAAGAGTGAATACTCCGGTATGTTTGGCGACTACAGCTCCTACTCTGCAGAGTACGACGAGCTGACGGAGGACGCGGCAGATGAGGAAGAATAAGTCCATTCTTTTAAGCGTCCCCTACATTCTGTGGATGCTGCTGTTCACCCTGATCCCTCTGGGCGTAGTGGGTTACTATGCTCTGACCGATGTGGAAACCGGTGTATTCACCCTCAGCAACATCAAAGATCTGGGACTGTTCCTGCCCACACTGGGCATTTCTGTGTGGTACTCCATTCTCTCAGCAGCCATCTGTCTGTTGCTGGGGTATCCTGTGGCCTATTTTATCGCCCACCGGGGTCCCACTGCCCAAAAGATCCTGTATATGCTGGTAATGCTGCCGATGTGTATGAGCTTTTTGCTCCGCACTCTGGCTTGGGCAGGTCTTCTGGAAACCAACGGCATTATCAATCAGTTTCTGGGTCTGCTGGGCATCCCCTCTGCGAAAATGATCGGCACGCCCGGCGCGGTCATTTTGGGTATGGTGTATAACTACCTGCCCTATATGATCCTGCCCCTGTATGCCATCATTGTGAAGATCGACAACCGTCTGATTGAGGCTGCTGAGGACTTGGGCTGCACACCCACGCAGGTGTTCTCCAAGGTGGTTCTGCCCTTAAGTATGCCCGGCATCCTGTCCGGCATCACTATGGTATTCGTGCCTGCAGTTTCCACCTTCTACATCTCCCAGAAATTGGGCGGCGCCGATATGCCCCTGCTGATCGGTGATGCCATTGAAAAGCAGTTCAAAACCGCCGGCAATCCCAATCTGGGCGCAGCGCTGAGCCTTGTGCTGATGCTGATGGTGTTTATCTGCACCGGTATTATGAACCGCTTCGGTTCGGATGAGGAAGGCGGTGTGGTAGCATGAAAAAATCCAATCGCATCTTTACCGTGCTGATCTTCATCTTCCTGTATATCCCTATGGCAGTGCTGGTTCTTGCCTCTTTCAACACCGGCAAAAGCCTGACCAGCTTTGAGGGTTTCACCTTTAATCAGTATCTGGAACTGTTCCGGGATAAGGACCTTTTGGCTCTGTTGGGCAATTCTATGCTCATCGCCATTTTGTCCACCGCCATTGCTACCGGCTTTGGCACATTTGCCGCCGTGGGCATCCACAAATTAAAACCCCGGATGCGCAAAGCGGTTATGACTCTGACCAACATCCCCATGACCAACCCGGACATTGTGACCGGTATCTCCCTGTCACTGTTGTTCGTGTTCGTGGGTTCGGGTATGCTGAATCAGCGGCAGAGTCTAAATTTCTGGACTTTGCTGATCGCCCACATCACCTTTAATCTGCCCTATGTGATCCTAAATGTAATGCCCAAGCTTCAGCAAATGAACCCGGCATTACAGGATGCGGCCATGGACTTAGGCTGCACACCCCTGCAGTCTTTCTTCAAGGTAACCCTCCACGAGATTATGCCCGGTGTGATTTCCGGCGCCATTATGGCATTTACCATGTCTCTGGATGATTTCGTAATCAGTTACTTTGTGACCGGTTCTGAATTTGTGACCTTGCCGGTGAAGATCTATTCTCTGACAAGAAAGCAGATCCATCCCAAGATCTACGCCATGTTCACCCTGCTGTTCCTGCTGATCTTCGTATTGATGATCACCATGAATCTGCTGCAGATCAAAGGTGACAAGCGGAAAGAAAAGCGCCGGGCGAAAGTGGTTTCCAAGCAAATGCTGGTCTTCCGGCGTATCTGCGCCGGCGTATGCGCCATTGCGGTTCTGTTTGGCTGCGGCTGGCTGATTCTCTCCACCCGTCAGGATAAGATCACCCTGAATGTGATGAACTGGGGTCAGAACATCGCCGACGGCAGCGACGGCACCGTAGACATCATTGCAGCTTTCGAGGAAACATATCCCTATATCGATGTGAACTACTCGGAGTACGCCTCCAACGAGGAACTGTATTCCAAGCTGTCCAACGGCGGTCTGGTGGTGGATGTGATTATCCCCTCGGACTATATGATCGGCCGAATGATTGACGAGGATATGCTCCTGCCCCTGAATAAGGTAAATATCCCCAACCTGGAAAAGGTTTTGCCGGAATACCTGAATAAAGGCTTTGACCCGGACAACACCTATTCCGTACCTTATACCTGGGGCACTGTGGGTATCATCTACAACGCCAATTATGTTGATGAAGCAGATGTGACCGGCTGGGAATTGCTATGGAATGAGAAGTATGCCGGGCAGATCCTGATGTTCGACAACTCCCGTGACGCCTTTGGTATTGCTCAGTATAAGCTGGGTTACAGCTGCAATCCCAAAACAACCGAGGAGCTGGAAATCTGTGCCGAAGAGCTTGCAAAACAGCGTCCTCTGGTCCAGCAGTATGTTATGGACCAGATCTACGACAAAATGATCGAGGAAAATGCGTGGATCGCCCCTTACTATGCAGGCGATGCTATGATGATGATGGAAGAGAACGAGGACCTGCGGTTCTACCTGCCGGAAAATCAGAAGTTCAACATGTTCATCGACGCTATGTGCATCCCCTACTGTGCTGAGGAAAAGGACGCAGCAGAACTGTTCATTGACTTTATGTGCGACCCGGAAATTTCCGGCGCCAATATGGACTATATCTGCTACGGTTCTCCCATTGACGGCGCAACGGAGTATATGGAAGACTATTTGGCCGACAGTGAGGTCATCTATCCCTTTGAAAGCTCCGAAGAAGCCAGCGCCCGCACGGAAAGCTACGAGGCCCTTCCCCTTGAGCTAAACCGGGTTATGGAAAATCTGTTCCAAAAGATTCGTCTGAACTAAACAAAATCCACGGCGTACTTAAGTATGCCGGGGGTTTTATATTTGACGGGCAACGCTTCGCATGGAAGCGTTGCCCGTCAGCAAATTTCTTTTTTATTGCAGATGCGCCTCGTTGATGAGAATATGCACATCGTCCAGCTGTTTCTGAGAAACCGTGGTGGGCGCGTCCATCATTACATCCTGGGCATTCTTGTTCATGGGGAAGGTGATGACCTCACGGATGGACTCCTCGCCGGTGAGCAGCATCACCAGACGATCTACGCCGGGAGCTGCGCCTGCGTGGGGAGGTGCGCCGTAGGTAAAAGCATTGTACATGGCGGGGAACTTGGCCTTCACATCCTCCTCGCCCAGACCAACCATCTGGAAGGCCTTGACCATGATCTCCGGGTCATGGTTCCGGAC
>JAZOBL010000019.1:0-12308 GCA_045595945.1 Faecousia sp. | reverse complement strand
CCCCTTGTGTAAAGGGGGCTGGCATTTGTGAGGAACGAGCAAATGACTGGGGGATTGTTTTGGTTCGATGTATAACAATCCCTCCGGCTCGCCATTCGGCGACCCACCTCCCTTTACACAAGGGAGGCTTTTTCTCTTTATTGCTACTGCTTACTTCTTTATCAAACCATCCGTATCTATTTTTATTACTCACCGCCATAGGCTTTATGGAACCACGCGTCTAACGCGTGCTTTTCTTTATACAAAAAGACCCGCTGCCTGTGGCAACGGGTCTTTATGTGCATATTTACTTGGCGTAATCCATACTAATCCAGCCGTTGGCGATCTTACCCCAAAGTGTACCGTCAGCCGCGGTGGTGGTCTCCAGGATCTCCACCTTACTGCCGTAGTACAGGTATCCCACCACGGTATTATTGGTGCCGGGACCTTTGCGGACATTCAGACAATCTGCAATGATGGTCTTGGTCTCCTTCTGGGCAGGTGTGTCTGTGGAAGTGCCACCGGACGCGGCGCTATCCAGAATCACATAGTCCAGGCTGATCCAACCGTTCGCGATCTTACCCCAAACGGTGCTGCCAACGGTTCTGCGCTCAGTAATGGTTACCTTGACCTGGGGTTTCAGGTATTCCACAACCGCATAGGAGGTACCCGGGCCGCTGCGGACACGGAGCCATTCCTGCACATTGATGGTGCCGGTGACGCTCTCGGTGTTGGCGGAATTACCGCCGGTACTGCCGGAGCTAGCGCTGTCCAGCTTCACATAGTCCAGGCTGATCCAGCCGTTTGCGATCTTGCCCCAGATCATGGAGCCGTTATTCTGCTGCTGGGTAACCGTCACCCGGTCACCGGATCTCAGGTAGCCCACAATAGAGTAACCGGTACCCGGGCCGCTGCGAATGCGAAGCTCACCGGAATTGAGCACCACGGTACCGTTGGTGCCGGCAGTATCCGAAGAGGTTCCGCCGGAGGTGGGGTTGTCCAGGATCACATAGTCCATGCTGATCCAGCCGGAAGAGATCTTACCCCACTGGGTAGCGCCCACCATCTTGGTCTCCAAAATCTCCACCTTCTGCTTGGGCTTCAGATACTCGACCAGCGCGTAATTGGTGCCTGGGCCGCTGCGGACGCGGAGCCATTCCTGCACATTGATGGTGCCGGTGATCTTTGCAGGCTCCTGAGGCTCGGTTGCAGGGGGTTCCGTAGCAGGAGGCTCTGTTGCGGGAGGCTCCGTTGCGGGAGGCTCCGTTGCGGGAGGCTCTGTTGCGGGAGGCTCTGTTGCGGGAGGCTCTGTTACAGGAGGTTCGGTTACAGGAGGTGTGGTTGTCTGGTTCTTCAGAGCTTCCTCATAATTGGTAAACTCCAAAGCAATCCAGCCGCCGTCAAACTTGCCCCAGGTATAGCCGGAGCCGCTGGCGGTTTCGGTAATGGTGTACTGCTGTCCTTTCTGGGCAGTGCCTACAATGGTGTGGTTCGTACCGGGGCCTTTGCGCAGATTCACATCCGTTGCTGTCACCGTAATCGTAACAGGATTCTCGGTGGTGGCACCGGTATCCTCCGGAGCCTGTCCTGCGCCATCTGCCCACTGGGCATACAGGGTGATCCCCTTGGTGGATGCGTCCAGAACGTCTACCTTCACGCCGCCTTTTTTCGCGGTGAACCAGCCCTGGAAGGTATACCCCTCATAGGTAGGTACAGGGAAGGGTGCTGCGGTCAGGTTCGCGTCATAGCCCTGGCTCCGGGGACTGGTGGTACCGCCATTAGCATCGTAAAGCACATAGCAGTAGTTCTCCGGAGCGGTCCGGGAATAGACATTGTTTAAGTACATATTGGCCTCGCACAGACGCCGTCTGAGCAGGAAAGTCTTGATCTGTCCGCCGGCGCTGCACCACAGAGCAAAGGCACGGATCAAATCGTTGCCGGTTGCACCGTTTTTAATGGCGTTGTGGAATGCACCGCCGGTCTCATAGGTCCAGCCGGTACCGCAGTTATAGGAGAACAGCACCAACGCATCAAATTGGTTCTGGCTGAGGGTCAAACCATACTTATCAACGAGCTTGTTGATGTCCCGCTCCATGTTGACCATGTGGTTGCGGAGCAGGGTCTCTGCCTCTTCCTCCGTAATGCCATGCTCAGTATAATACTCTACCATATCCGGAGGGCAGAAGGTGCCGAAGCCCACCGTATACTGGGCGTAATCCCAATAGGGCTTTGCACTGAAGCCTTCCTCTAATTTCAGAATGTTGATACATTCATCGCTTGCAGTAAATGCCGATTCGGCGCTGACAGGGAAGATTCCCACAGATCCGACGCCAAGCAAAATTACCATCGCTAACAGAAAACTGGTAACCCGTTTCATCACCGGTATTTGCTCCTTTCGATTGTGTTTCGACGATATTATACCAGACAGGCAGCACAATTGCAACCCTTTTTTCGTATTTATTACATCTTTGTTACTCTTTTTTGCGATAATTTGTTATCATTTTTCCCTATTTTTCCACCATTTCCATAATTTTCCTGTGTGTATTTGTCGTAATTTGTTTACATAATATTTAACCCCAGCTTCCGTTTCCGCCATTGCTTTTCCCGCTTTTTTGTGGTAAACTGGACAAAACCTTAAAAGGAGGGCTCTGTTTTGGAACAGCGCAATGCCATGATCGCCATGAGCGGTGGCGTAGACAGCTCCGTGGCTGCATTTCTGATGATGCAGGCTGGATACCGCTGCGCCGGCGCCAATATCAAGATGTGTGACCGGGCGCTACTGGCTGAGTCTTACAGCGAACAGAGCATCCGTGATGCAGAAGCGGTTGCCGACCGGTTGGGCATCCCCTTCTATTGCTTTGACGGGGTAGACGCTTTCAAGGAAACTGTTGTGGGCGATTTTATCACCAGCTATGAGGCAGGCTTGACGCCCAATCCCTGCATTCAATGCAACCGGCGGATGAAATTCTCCTATCTGCTGGACAAGGCTCTGGCGCTGGGCTTTGAGACCTTGGTCACGGGACATTACGCCCGAATCCGCCGGGATGAACAGACGGGAAGGTACCTGCTGTACAAGGCCGCAGACGAAGCCAAGGATCAGACTTATTTCCTCTCCTGCTTGAACCAGCATCAGCTATCCCAAGTGCAGTTTCCCTTAGGCGAGCTGACCAAGGAACAGGTAAGAGCCATTGCGGAAGAGCAAGGCTTTCTCACCGCCCGGAAAAAGGACAGCCAGGACATTTGCTTTATCCCCGATGGGGATTACGCAGCCTTCATCCGCCGTTACACCGGCAAGGCTCACCCGTCCGGTGACTTTCTGGATTTGGAGGGCAAGGTAATAGGCAGGCACAACGGCGCTATCCGCTATACCTTAGGGCAGCGCAAAGGCCTTGGCCTTGCCATGGGCGCGCCGGTGTATGTATGCAGTAAGGATATGGAGAAGAACACCGTCACCGTTGGTCCGGAGGAGGCGCTTTTTGCCACCACTTTGTTGGCAGACGGCTGGAACTGGCTGCCCTTTGAAGCCTTAACCGAGCCCATCCGGGTCATGGCAAAGGCCAGATACCGGCACATCCCTCAGCCCGCCACCGTATACCCGGCGGAAAATGGATTTGCCCAGGTGGTCTTTGATACCCCCCAGCGGGCCATCACTCCGGGGCAGACTGTAGCTGTATATTGGGATGACCTTCTGGTAGGCGGCGGCATCATTCGGTCTGTGGAATAAAAGAGCCAAAAACGCAGAAGACCATCTGTCTTCTGCGTTTTTTAGATTCTTACATTTGGGAAATACTCCTGAACAAAGTCCACATCCTCCACTCGGAAGGATTTGCCGTTCAGGTAATTCAGGCAGCCGGCATCGGTGGTAAACTGAAAGGTCAGTTTGTAAGAGTACAGCGCCTGATAGGTGCGGTCAAACCGTTTGTCCAGCTTTCCATACTTACCGTCACCCAACAGCGGGTGACCCGCATGGGCAAATTGGGCGCGGATCTGGTGGGTTCTGCCGGTAATCAGTTCACACTCCACCAGGGACAGTCCTTTGCTGCTGCCAAGGGTGATATAATTGGTCCGGCAGGTTTTTGCCCCCGGCTGAGGTGTATCGGTGACGAACACCCGGTTTTTCTTGGCATCTTTAAACAGATACCCATGCAGGCTGCCCTTGGCAGGCTTAGGCGTTCCCTCCACAATAGCCAGATACCGCTTGTCCAGCTCCCGATCCTTGATCTTTTGGTTTAAGATCCGCAGGGTCTCCGCGTTCTTGGCCGCGATCACGATCCCGCCGGTGTTCCGGTCGATTCGGTTACACAGGGCCGGGGCGAAGGCGTTCTCCCCTCTGGGACTCCACTCCCGCTTCTGGTACAGATAGGCCTGAATGTGGTCGATAAGCGTCCTGCCGTACTCAGCCCCATCGTGCGGATGGACCGCAAGACCCGGCCGCTTATCCGCCAGCAGGATGTTTTCATCCTCGTATACAATATTTAATTTAGGAGTCGCCACCGTCAGGTAAGCATTGTCTTCCCGGGGAGCTTCGAAAAATTCGTCGTTGATATACAGCTGCAGCACATCCCCCGCATTCAGCCGGGTATCCCGGTCTGCCCGGGCGCCGTTGCACTTGATCCGCTTGATGCGGATATATTTCTGCGCCAGAGAGGCCGGAAGCAGCGGCACTGCTTTGCTTAAGAACCGATCCAGCCGCTGGCCGGCATCGTTAACGCCTATAGTGATCTCTTTCATAGTCTGCTCCGGTTACAGAAGGGTATTTTGCTGAAAATACTGATCCATCTGCTCTGTAAATTCCTTAGCAGGGTTATAGCCCATCTTCCGTTGACGGTTGTTCATAGCGGCTACCTCCAAAATCACCGCCAGATTACGACCGGGCGTGATGGGAATGGTGTTCATAGGTACCTGCACACCCAGAATATCCATATACTGATCTTCCAAGCCTAAGCGGTCGTAGGCCTCGTGCTTGTCCCACTTGACCACATTGACCACCAGATTGATCTCGTTTTCCGCCTTGACAGCACCCATGCCGAACAGCTTTGCCACATTGATAATGCCGATGCCACGCAGCTCCACATAGTTTCGGATCAAAGCAGGCGCTGAGCCGATCAGTGGACCACCGGAGACCTTACGGATCTCCACCGCGTCATCGGCAATCAAGCGGTGACCGCGCTTAAGCAATTCCACTGCTGCCTCGCTCTTACCAAGGCCGCTCTCGCCCAGCACCAGCAGACCCTCGCCGTAGACCTCCATCAACACGCCGTGACGGGTGATTCTGGGGGCCAGCTGCGCGGACAGGAAGGCAATGATTGCAGAAATAATGGTACTGGTAGCCTCACGGCAGCGCAAAATGGTCACATTGTGCTTTTGCGCCATCTCCAGGCACACAGGGTCTACAGGGTTATGGCGGGTCACCAACATAGCAGGAGACCGGTAAGACAAAAACCGGTCCAGAGTAATGGCCCGATCCGTGGGAGAGAGCTTGTCCAGATAGCTGGCCTCCACATTGCCCATAACCTGCAGACGCATAGGCTCAAAATGATCAAAGTATCCTGCCAGCTGCAGACCAGGTCTAGCCACATCCGCAACCGTCAGCTGAATAGATTCGTAATCGGAAGCCATGTAGGCCACCTCTAAATCAAACTCCTCTACCAGTGTTGCCAGTAGCACACTGTACATATTTACCATGAAGGTCCCCCCTCTTTTCTTTCCGATTTAGAAATATTATAGCGGCAGGCAGGCAGAATATCAACATTATTTTGAAAAAACAAAAAAATTCCAAAAAAACACTTGCATTTTGGAAGAAACTCTGCTATCATATCAAAGCGCCTGTTTTGGGGCGTATAAAATGATTGATTGTGCAGATAGGAGGTGCAGCAGAATGGCGAAGTGTGATTATTGTGGCAAGGGCGTTACCTTTGGTATCAAGGTTTCTCACTCCCACAGACGTTCCAATCGGACCTGGAAGCCCAATGTAAAGCGGGTCAAGGCCATTGTTAACGGTACTCCGTGCCATGTGTACGCTTGTACCAGATGCCTCCGTTCCAATAAGGTCGAGCGGGCTATCTGATTCCCCTGCGCTGATTACGGCATTGCGTTACGCAATGCCGTTTTTTGTTGACCCTACATAAAAAATCCCGGAAGGCTTTCCTTCCGGGATTTTTTTATTCGGTTCGCAGCGCCACCACAGGATCTTTTTTGGCAGCACTTCTGGAGGGAATAATACCGGAGATCAGGGTCAGTCCCATACTGATGATCACCAGCACCACCGCCACGTGGGGTGGCAGGAAAGCCTTCAGATTTGTGATCCCCGTCAGATACAGGATAATGGCGTTGATAGGGATGCACAGAAGGTAGGTCAGCCCCACACCCAAAACACCCGAGGTAAAGCCTATGATCACCGTCTCCGCATTGAACATACTGGACACATTCCGCTTGGAGGCGCCGATGGCCCGGAGGATGCCGATCTCCTTTGTCCGCTCCTGGACGGAAATCAAGGTGATCACGCCGATCATAATGGAGGATACCACCAGAGAAATTGCCACGAAGGCCACCAGCACATAGGTGATGGCGTTGATGATGGTGGTGATGGAAGACATCATAATTCCCACATAGTCGGTGTAGTGGATCTGCTGCAGCTCCTCCACCGTATCATTATATTCGGCAATAATCTGCTCCAGAACATCCTTATTCTCGAAACTGGAGGCGTAAAGGTTGATTGTGGCCGGGTCATCCAGATCCACATCGTTTAAGATGCGCAGATTCTCTTCATAGGAGGACTCGGAGAACTCCAGGATCTCATCGTAGTATAGAGCGCACTGCTCTTCCGTGTAGCCTGCCATAGCCATCTGCAGGCCACCGATCAGCTGTTCCTGGGTCATCGCTGCGGTCTGCTGCTGCACCTGCTGGGCCATCTGCTGCCTAACCTGCTGCTCGATCATCTGACCAAACAGTTCCTGGAGATCCTCATCGTTCATAGCGGTGATATACGTCTCCACCTGGTCCATATTCATACCCGCCTGCTGGCTGAGACCATCGATCATAGTCTGCTCCATTTCCTCCCGGGACATAGTGCTGATGGTCTGCTCCACCGTTGCATCCAGCTGCTCTCGGGAGGGAATACTCAGAATCTTCACATAGGCCTTTGCCTGCTCCTCCGGGGTCAATTCTGCAATATATTCCCGGAAAGCCGTTTGCTTATCCGCATTTGTCAGGTTTTCATTGTCCTTAAAAGGCAAGCCGGTAAAGATATCTGTGCCGAATTGTTCTTTCTGCGCACGGAGTGCTTCGCTCTCATTGCCCTTCTCTACCACATACTCGGTCAGCGCCTTGGTATAACCGATGGCGCCGGTGAGCATAGAAGAGGATGCCTTTTCACTGGGACGGAGAATGCCGGTGATCTTCAGCTTCAGGGCGTTATCATACAGATATCGCAGGCCCGCCTCCGTGTCCCGCAAGTCCACATACAGGCCAGAGGATTCGTCCAGACCATAGCAGTCGCCGCTTAAAATCACCCGGAACTCCATATTGCAGAGTTCTTCGTAGCTCCACTTTTTCTGTTCAACGGTGATTCCCTCACCCTCCTGCACTGCATGGAATACATCGTTCACCTCTTCTTCGGTGAGAAGACCCAAGGCGTAGAGGGACATATCATCCAGCTCGTTGTTTTCATCCACTACCAGCACGATCTCATCAAAGCTATTGGGCCAGCTGCCGTAAATCACATCATACTGATTTTCCAGCACAGGATTGATGAGCTTGCCGTCTTTTCCGGATAGCATCTCACACCAGAGGTTCGTCTGACCGGGCATCATACTGGGCATAGACGCGCCACCAAAAGAGGAGGTCATATTGTCCCGCATATTTATCATAGCGGTCATATCCATACCCATATTCTCCGCAATGGCTTTGCTGAGCAGCTCTTCCGTATCGGAGTACAGGATCTTCCCATCCGGGTCTTTGGTATACACCAGTAGATCCATATTATAGGTATATTGAATACCGGTGAGCGCCTGATCCAAGCTATTCTCCCCATCGGTCTGCTGCAGCTTCTCATCCAGATAGGCCTTGAAGGACAGCAGGTCATTTTCCGTGGATTCCATGGTGTTGAGGGCATTGATCATATCCAGCATCACAGACTGGGAATATACTGCATCCAGGTCGTGGGCATCGCTATCGTCAGATGCCACGCCCATAAAGGTCTGCAGCACGGTGCTGATATCCACCGTGGTGGCCTCAATGGTCAGCGGGTAGGAGGACAGCGTATCCTCCTGAACGCTGGTGATATAGCTGGTCATACCCTGAGACACCGCGTAGATCAGTGCGATGCCGATAATACCGATAGAACCGGCAAAGGATGTTAAGGTAGTTCTGCCCTTCTTGGTAAACAGATTTTTCAGAGAAAGGCCGAAAGAGGTAGCCAGAGACATAGAGGGTTTGCGCTCCCTGCGCTTGCGCCCAAACATGGCCAGCTGCTCCTGTTCCCGGATGGTTTCCAGCTCCTGCCGGGTCAGCGGTGCAGTATCGCTGGTAATCTCTCCGTCCAGCATTCGGATGATCCGGGTGGAGTAGCGCTCAGCCAGATCCGGATTGTGGGTGACCATGATCACCAGCCGGTCTTTGGCCACTTCCTTCAGCAGTTCCATTACCTGCACACTGGTTTCCGTATCCAATGCGCCGGTGGGTTCATCCGCCAGAATGATATCCGGATTATTAACCAGCGCTCTTGCAATGGCCACCCGCTGCATCTGACCGCCGGACATTTGACCGGGGCGTTTGCGCAGCTGATCGCCCAAGCCTACGGTTTCCAACGCCTGTTTGGCTCTCTGGCGGCGCTCCCGCTTGGACACGCCGGACAGGGTCAGCGCCAGCTCCACATTCTGTAGTACACTCTGGTGAGGAATCAGATTGTAGCTCTGAAACACAAAGCCGATGGAGTGGTTTCGGTAGGTGTCCCAATCCCGATCCCGGAAGTCTCGGGTGGAGCGGCCGTCGATCACCAGATCGCCGGCGGTATACTGGTCAAGGCCGCCAATAATATTAAGCATAGTGGTCTTGCCGCAGCCGGAGGGACCCAGAATCGAGACAAATTCATGTTGCCGGAACTGCAGGTTGATCCCCCGCAGCGCCCGCACCGTATTGTCTCCGGCGGCATAGTGTTTTGTGATGTTTTTCAGTTGCAGCATAGCGACTTTCCTTTCCGGGTAGCTAAAAACGCAGACTCTCAGCCGGGAGCCTGCGTTCTATTTATGCTCCTTTTTGAGCGTTTATGCCTTATTCTTTTTGCGGAACTGGCTAAAGGTGGCCTTTTTCTCAGTGCCCTTTATTAGTCTTTGGATATTGCTCCTGTGCATAAATACGATCCACAGTCCCAGCAATATTCCCATCACAGCCACAAAGGGTGTTTGCCGGTGGAGAATTGGGAAGATGACGGCAAAAGTCAGCGCTCCCAAAACAGAGCTTAAGGACACATAACGGGTCAGCCACAAGCTCAAAGCAAATAGCGCCAGCACCAGCAGGCCGCAGCGCCAATCCGCCAGCAGTGCAATGGAAACACCGCACAGCACGCCCTTGCCGCCCTTAAAGCCCAGCAGTGCCGGGAAATCGTGTCCCAGTGTCACCGCCGCAGCACCCAGCATCAGGCCCTCAAAAGCCAGACCGTGGGGCAAGAGCAGGTACTTGCCCACCAGGCAGGCAAGTATGGTTTTGAAAACATCGATTCCTACCACCAGCAGACCGCTGGACGGCCCAAAGCGGCGCATGAAATTGGTCAGACCTGCGTTGCCGCTGCCGTGATTACGGATATCGTCCTTGCCCAGCAGTATAGACATGCTGACCGCACCGTTCAGGTTGCCCAGCAAATAGCCAGTCAGCAGGGTGAGCACAATCGCCATGACCATGGTTTACTCCTCCTTATCTCCCTTCTGGCGGATGGTGATCCGCACAGGTGTGCCCCTCAGTCCGAACACTTCACGGATCTGGTTCTCCAGATACCGCTGATAAGAGAAGTGGAACAGCCGGGCATCATTACAGAAAATCACAAAATGGGGAGGCTTGGTACCAGCTTGAGTCATATAGTAAATCTTCAGCCGTCGACCCTTGTCAGAGGGAGGCTGCACCCGGGCGGTGGCCTCTGCCAGAATGGAGTTCAGCGCGCCGGTGGTAATGCGGCTGGTGTTCTGAGTATGGACCTCCTGGATCACATCAAACAGCTTATCCACCCGGGAACCGGTAAGGGCAGACAGGAACACCACAGGGGCATAGGTCATATAGCTGAGCCCGTCACGTACTGCCATTTCTTTGTCACGCATGGTATTGGTTTCCTTGTCGACAACCGCATCCCATTTATTCACTACAATGATAGCCGCTTTACCCGCCTCGTGGACAAGGCCGGCGATCTTGGTATCCTGGTCGGTGACGCCGTCGTTGGCATCCACCAGGATCAGGCACACATCTGCCCGCTCGATGGCGGCGATGGTACGCATATTGGAATACTTTTCGATCACATCATCTACACGGCTCTTCCGGCGCATGCCGGCGGTGTCGATGAAACAATACTTACCGGTCTCATTTTCAAATTCCGAGTCGATAGCATCCCGGGTGGTACCTGCCACATTGGATACAATCACCCGCTCCTCTCCCAGGATCCGGTTTAAGAGACTGGACTTACCCACATTGGGCTTACCCACGATGGCGACTTTAATGATGTCGCTTTCTTCCTCGTCCTCATCTGCCTCCGGGAACTGCTCCAGGCACCAATCCAGCAGGTCGCCGGTGCCGTGACCGTGAATAGCAGACACCTCAAACAAATCGCCGATACCCAGGCCGTAGAACTCATAAACATCCGGGTTCACAGGGCCAACGGAGTCACACTTATTGACAGCCAGCGCCACGGGCTTGCCGGATTTGCGTAGCATGGTGGCCACATCCTGATCTGCGGCGGTGACGCCGGAGCGCACATCCACCACCATAACGATACAATCTGCCAGCTCAATGCCGATCTCCGCCTGCCGGCGCATAAACTTCAGCATATCGTTTTCCGTTCCCGGTTCGATACCACCGGTGTCCACGATGGAGAAATTTCTGCCGCACCACTCGCAGTCGCCGTAGATCCTGTCACGGGTCACGCCGGGGGTGTCCTCCACAATGGAGGTTCTGCGTCCGGTCAGCTTATTAAACAGCATGGACTTGCCCACATTGGGTCGGCCCACGATCGCAACCAAAGGTTTTGCCATAAGGGGATCACTCCTCTCTGATGTGTTTATTATGGCATGATTTTGTGAACAAATCAATGAAAATCCACAGTGTTCACATAAGATTTACACTTTTTCCCAATATGGAAAAAGAGGAAGGCAATCGCCTTCCTCTCAGCTTACGCTTTTTTCCAGCTTTAGTCAGCCTTGGCGGCCAAGACCTGACGGCCATTGTAGGTACCGCAAGCCTTGCAAGCTCTGTGGGGCATGACGGGTTCGCCGCACTTGGGGCAAACAGCCACACTGGGGGCGGACAGCTTCCAGTTGGAACCACGGCGCTTATCGCGACGGGCCTTGGACACTTTACACTTAGGGACAGCCATGGATGACACCTCCTTGGTCAAACTGCTTTGACAGCATTTCTTTTACTTACTTATCGAGAAGCTGCCGTAAAGCAGCAAAACGGGAGTCTAATTCTTTTTGGCAGGTGCAAGCCTCAAAATTCAGGTTCTTGCCACATCCGCAACAAAGGCCCTTACAATCCGGCTTACACAGCATCTTGGGACTTAAATTCAGCACGAACACCGTCCGCACAATTTCTTCTAAATCCGCAGTGCCTGCCTCCAAAGGAAACACCCATTCATCCTCACTGTCTTCATTGGACAGTTCTTCCGTCAGCACCACATCCACAGGGATGTCCACCTCCTGCGTAAACGCAGTTGCACAACGGTCACATATGCCGTGCAGACAGGTGGTAATGGAGCCTTGCATAATCAGCACATCTGCGGTATTGCGCACTGTGCCACGAATCAAGACCGGCTCGCTGACAGGGAAACATGTTCCATATTGAAGATCGCTCAGATCTACGCTATCAGAAAAAGATACGGATGCGCCGGGCACGTGAATGATATCTCTCAGCTCCAGTCGCATAGTATCCCCCTCTTCATAGTCGTGCCTAGATATTATATAGGCTTTTGTGGCATTTGTCAAATGTTATTTTGTAAAATTTTCAGTTTTTTGTGTTGCCGTTCTATTCCCCCAACCGTGGACATACATTGAACCAAACCGCTAAAGGAGGCTGGCTATGGAAAACATTTACGCAGATATTGCCAAGCGGACAGGTGGCAATATTTATATCGG
>JAZOBL010000018.1:0-9229 GCA_045595945.1 Faecousia sp. | reverse complement strand
CCATATGCTCAAAGTCATCATCGTCAAAAAAGATACCCTTCAGGTTGTTGGTGGCCACATTGATAGCCCGGTTGGAGGTATCCCAGTCCCCTTTGGTATTGGTACCCCTGGGCGTCCAGATCCGTAACAGGATAAAGGCTTTCTCGAAATATGGCAGACCGGTTTCGCTTTCCCGCGCTATGGCATAGTGGATCATTTTGATCCAGTGCTCCTCCACATTGCTGGTAAGTTCCTTCCTTGCAGGCAACGGTTCCGGGATCGTCAGCATAACCATTTTCTTTTCAGTCTGGGGTAGTTGCTTTACTGGTTCGTCCACAGGAGGTACGGTACCCATACCGAATTGCTCCATATCATAGGGTGTCTTCTTTTTGTATAAAGAAAACCACGCGTTAGCCGCGTGGTTCCATAAAGTCTATGGCGGTGAGTAATAAAAATAGATACGGATGGTTTGATAAAGAAGTAAGCAGTAGCGATAAAGAGAAAATGCCTCCCTTGTGTAAAGGGAGGTGGGTCGCCGAATGGCGAGCCGGAGGGATTGTTATACATCGAACCAAAACAATCCCCCAGTCATTTGCTCGTTCCTCACAAATGCCAGCCCCCTTTACACAAGGGGGCCTTTGCGCATCTGACGGACCGTCTTACGCGTTCACGTGTTACGCGAGGAACAGAGGGCTATGCCCGCATATGAAGAACCCCCGGTTTTACCGGGGGGTTCCTTTTCGTGATAGAAGGCTACCGACAGAGTCGGTGGCTTTCTTTATGCGTTTTTGGGACGCTTTCTCAGCAGGTATTCGTCCAACTTTTCTTTCATATTGTCGGGCATCTCACGGGCCACGGGACAGCGGGCAGCATTGGCCATCCGCTCCAGGAAAGCCTGAATGATCCGGATATCCTCTTCCATCTGCCTGGGACTCATCAGCGCTTTGGTGTCATAGCTGTTGTGAATGGTGGCGGTATTTGGAGGCGCGATCCGGGCAAAGGAGACTGCGGGGATGCCTTTGTCGGCGAAGGGCGTGGAATCACTGGAGTACACATCCTGGTAGACCTTGCAGGGGAATCCCAGCTCACTGGAGAAATACTGCAGATAGTTAACCAGCTTTTCTTCCGAGGTGCAGCAGGCAATAAACTTGCCCATAATGCAGCCGATCATATCCAGATTGATGTTCAGGACGATGTTCGTAAGCTCCTCTTGGTGAGCGGCGCAATAGGCTTTTGCACCCAGCAGACCCCGCTCCTCACTGCCGCACCAGATAAAGCGCAGACCGTACCGGTGGGGCGCTTTGAAGAAATGCTCTGCCATAGCCAGCAGACCCACAGAGCCGGACATATTGTCATAAGCGCCCTGGGAGAGGGAAGTGGAGTCGTAATGGGCGGTCAGTACGATGTATTGATCCAGTTCTCCGGGCAGATCCAGAACTACATTATGAGAATCGGCGGTGTATTCTTCCTGCGCAAGCTGGATGGAGACGGTCTTTACGCCTTTTTCCACCATCCGGATGGCGTCTTTGGCGTTGATGTTCACACCGGGGATCAAATTGCCTTGGGATACATATTTCCGTAGCTCTCGTTGATCCATGTCCCGGTCGGCATAGTTTGCATTACCGTCGTAGGTGATGAAGCCTACAGCTCCGTTCTTAAATAGATCCTGATACCGCCAGTAACCCATGTAGCCGTCCACCAGGACGATCTTGCCCTTGCACAGGGATAGTGCATAGTCAGAGGTATCGGTCAGATAGTACAGGGGTGCCTCCACATTGCCGTTTCCGGCGCAAAGATAGCCTTTGCAGGGGATATGTTCTCCGTCAGCGGTCAAAACCGCTGTGTGGATGGTTGCCATATCCACCTGGAAAGGCTCTAATACTGCCTTACCGCCAAAGGCGGCGCAGGCGTCCGCCAAATACCGGGCGCAGCGCAGCTCCTCAGGGCTGCCGCCGGTGCGTACATAGGCAGTCTCGTCGAATATCCGTGCGATGATAGCCAGATCCATAGATACTCCTCCATTTCTTTATATAAGAGTATTTTACCATATTTTGGAGAAAAAGGAAACAATAAGTTGAAAAATCCCCTGTTCCCGGAGGAACAGGGGGTGATCTTTTTACTCTTCCCAGTTGTGCCAGACGTTCTGTACGTCGTCGTCATCTTCCATAGCATCGATGAGCTTCTGCATCATAACAGCCTGCTCCTCGGACTCCAGCTTCTGATAGTTCTGGGGAACCATCTCGATCTGGGCGGAGGCGAAGGTGTACTTGCTCAGGTTGGCAACCACAGCGTTGAAATCATCGGGATCGGTGTAGATGGTGAAGCAGTCTTCCTCTGCCTCGAAGTCATCGGCGCCGGCATCCATGGCATCCATCATGACTTCCTCTTCCTCGTAATCGCCGTCTTCATTGTCAATGACCAGAACGCCCTTCTTATCGAAGCTCCAAGCCACGCAGCCGGAAGCACCCAGGTTGCCGCCGAACTTATCAAAGTGGTGGCGCATAGAGCCAGCGGTACGGTTGCGGTTGTCGGTCATGGTTTCCACGATCACGGCAACGCCGCCGGGGCCGTAGCCTTCGTAGGTGATGGTTTCATAGGAGTCGCCGCTGCCGCCGCCGGCAGCCTTCTCAAGACAGCGCTTGTTGTTGTCGTTGGGCATATTGGCAGCCTTAGCCTTGTTGATGATAGTTGCCAGACGGGTGTAGTTGGCAGGATCGGTGATGCCGCCGCCCTCCTTTACCGCAACGATCAGCTCCTTTGCGATTTTTGTAAATGCAGCTGCACGTTTTGCGTCCTGTGCGCCTTTGGTTTTTTGAATGTTATGCCATTTGGAATGTCCGGACATGATATTTCTTCCCTTCTATAATGTAACAGACTGCGTCTTAAAAATTTTCCAACATATTTTAGCACAGCAGACAGGTAAAATCAACTAATTATCAGAAGAAATTTGCACAATCTGTGTGTTTTTGCGAAATATGCACTGCAAGCTCCGGGAAAGCAGTCTGAATTTGAGAGGCCAAATATGCAACCACCGGGTTTTCTGTGTGGAAGTGGCCTGCATCGATCAGATTGATTCCCAGAGTTTTGGCGTCCCAGAACTGGTTGTACTTAATGTCTGCGGTCACGAAGGTGTCGCAGCCAGCCTCTGCCGCCTCAGCCAGAGCACTTGCGCAGGAACCGCCGCCCACCGCCACAGTGTGTACAGGCCGGCCGCCGTCTACAAATTTCAGCCCCTTGCATTGCAGCTGCTGCTTCACATGACTTAAAAACGCAGGAAGCTGGGAAATTTCCGTTTCACCCATCCGTAGCAGACCGTAAGGCCGACCTTGGGGATCTGTACCCACAGGCGTGACAACCCGGATATTTTTCAGTCCCAGAGTCTGTGCCAGAATGTCATTGACACCGCCGGGGGCGCAATCTAAGTTGGTGTGGGCATTGATGTGGGCAATGCCGTTTTCAATCAAAAACAGGGTATTGCGACCCTGCTCACTGGTGTCGGTGATAAAACCGGGATTCCAGATCAGCGCGTGGTGGGTCACCAGCAGATCCGCACCCAGTTCCTTTGCCTCTTTGCATACATCCTCAAAAGGATCCAGCGCCACCAGAACCCGCCGGACTTCCTTTTCCGTCCTTCCGCAATTAAGACCGACCTGATCCCAATCTTCCTTCATATAGGTGGGGGCGAAACCTTCAATCGCCTGTAAAATATCGTTTACCGTTGCCATGGCAGTACCTTCTTTCTCAATTCCTCCAGCGCCTGCACCGCAAAGGGGTCGGCAGCCTCCTTTTGATTCAGCACGATGTTCTCAAGACCTCTAATGACTCGGTCGTAATAAGCGGCTACATACTCGTTGTTCGTCAGTGCAGGGGGGAAGTAGCACTCTCCGGCAGAGAGAATATGCCCCGGCTGCCATACTACATTCATCACTGTGTACAGGAATTTGCCGTCCTGCAAAACGGACTCCTCTACGATGTGCCAGCCCTGCTCTGACAGGTATTGCCGCAGCATAGATGTCTTAGACTGGCATTGCAGGATCAGCCGGTGCTGACCGCCCTTCAGCCAGGGGGCATCCTCCAGAATTGAGACAATGGTGTCGGCGCCCATACCGGCACAGACCAGCGTGTCAAATTCCCGGGGAATATTGCGGACACCGTCGGACAGATAAAAGGTCATTCTATCCCGGACACCGAATTTTTCACTGTTGCGTATAGCGCTTTGCAGGGGGCCTTCATTGATATCTGCGGCGATCACACTCTTTGCAATGCCCTTGGTCAATAGATAGATGCCTAAGTATCCGTGGTCGCAGCCGATATCTGCCACCCGGTCACCGGGGGCAACAAAGCTGCAGCAGGCTGCCAGACGGCTCGACAGGGGAATTTTCATACAACACCTCATAAAAATATGCCATCCCGGCGAACGGGATGGCATAGCCGGTTTTATTGTGCCTTCTCAGCCTGGTCAGCCTCATAGGCCTCCAGGAAGTGATTCAGCTGAGCCAGGAAAGGCTCGCACTCGATGCCGTGAACCTGACAGGCTTCCTCCACGGTCTCGCCCCGGGAAGAGGGGCAGCCCAGGCAGTGCATGCCGATGGCAAAGAACAGGGGAGCAGCCTGAGGTGCAACATCCAGAACGTCACCAATAATAGTATCTTTTTCGATTTTAACAGCCATAATATGACCTCCTATTGCATTTCTTTCAGTATTATAACCCTGTTGCCACAAAAAAACAAGAGGGAAAATGATAGTTATAAGAGGTTGAGAAGATTGAAATTACAAAATAAAGGCTCCCTTGTGTAAAGGGAGCTGTCACGCGAACAGCGTGACTGAGGGATTGTAAATTAAAAATCGTTCTGATTTCACAGCCTAATGGCTGCGCTCTCAGAACGATGGACTCTCCCACGGGCTAAAAATTGCTCGCCAGCTCTCAATTTTTGCGCCGGTCTGCGACCGACGCCGCCCTTTCAAGTCCTATCTTTTTTGGTACGCCGAAAGGGACTCGTTTGCATCTGCTCCCGCAGGGAGCAGATAGAGGTTCGCCTCCGTCGAGCCGTCGGCGGCAACAGTCCACCGGACTGTGTTGCCTTTAATCGTTCGAGTCCCTTCCTTACATAAAAATTAAACAGGATATCCCAGATGGGATATCCTGTTTGATGGTAGGATTGTCCTTATTGGATTTGGTGAAAATCCGCGAATATCAAGGACTTTTGCACAGAGGAATAAGAAAACATGCCAATGCGAGGAGCGTAATGATGTAGCAATCCGTAATCTTTGATATGTATGACTTTATGGGATTATCGGAGTGTTAGCATTCTCTGTCATTATACGGAGTTCCTTCAACGCCGTTATCATTGAGTCGCTCAACTATGCGGTCAAGAGTGGGTTTCCAAAGATTTTTGAACCACTCGGTCTTACCAAACCATTTTACAAGTATTGGGCTAATTGCATAATACACACGGATAAAGAAACGGCCATACCAAGTTTCTGCCAATGTATTATCACGGAATCGGCGGAGAGTCCAAACTTGGGGACAATCATAGGAATTGTAGACACAGGTCGCAACATAACAGCCGGCTTTCTTTTGAGCTATAGGTTGGTCGGGCGTTACAAGTAACGGTTGTTCTTGCGCTATAGTGCCTTGTGCGAAGTGGTGTACACGAGCCACAGGAAGTAGGTTCAAGGTTTCATTAATGCGTTTGCTTATGTATTCTGAATTTACACCATACGATGTCCACAGTTTGAGGATAGGGATTCCGGCTTCCTCACAAATTTTTTGAATCTTTTCATCGCGATCCTTGCGCTCTCTTGTTAAATGCGTTTGGTCATTGATTTCAATAATAAATTGGGGTGTATATTCGGCATTTGTTATTAAAAAATCAACATTTCGAAACAACTCGTTACGATAACGCGAATCGTCTGTTTTATCAATAAAAGAAGCTAAGTTGATTTGAGGAAAAATACAATACCCCTCAGGAAGAGAAAACTTAATCGCTGTATAAAAGATTTGTTCAGACTTGCTCATTAAAGAATTCCTTCGATTATATAAAAACAAGCTGCTATCATTTATCGGAGTTACGACAGGACACGGAGCATTGTTAAAATGCCAAGTGCCACATTTTACACACTTAATGATTTCACCATTCTCTTTTCGAATGTTACAAGCACGACAAAGCGGATATTTTCCGCTTTCCGCACCGCACACCTTGCATTTCATAGCAAAACCTCCTCTGATAAATCAATAATGTCAACATTCCAAAATAAGTCATATAGGTAATATTATTATAAAATAACAACAAGAAAAAGTAAAGTTGTTTTATATGTGCAACCAACACAAGAGCTGATATGATTATATTCACTCATCGATTGTGCCGGAAGGGACTCGTTTGCATCTGCTCCCGCAGGGAGCAGATAGAGGTTCGCCTCCGTCGAGCCGTCGGCGGCAACAGTCCACCGGACTGTTGCATTTGATTGTTCGAGTCCCTTCCTTACATAAAAATTAAAAGGATTATCCCGGATGGGATAATCCTTTTAATGGTACGCCGAAAGGGACTCGAACCCCCGACCTACTGGTTCGTAGCCAGTCACTCTATCCAACTGAGCTATCGGCGCATACCACGCTCGTCCAAGCGCCTGCATATAATAGCATATCCAATTTGGAAAAGCAAGTACTTTTTTTAAAAAACCGCAAAAAATTTATTTTACTGCCAATCTGCCGCCTTGACAGAGAATTTCCCTCTATTGTAAAATAAGCAGACAGACAGAGGGGAGGGAGTGCCCATGGAAAAAGAAAAGCGAATCGCCTGTTTGCCGGAGGCGCTGCTGCCTTGGTACGATCAAAATCGCCGGGATCTGCCCTGGCGCCGTGACCGGGACCCATACCATATTTGGGTATCTGAGATCATGCTCCAGCAGACCCGGGTGGAGGCGGTAAAGGGTTACTATACCCGCTTTCTGCAGGAGTTGCCCGATATCGCCGCCCTTGCCGCTTGCGATGATGAGCTGCTTCACAAACTGTGGGAGGGACTTGGTTACTACAGCCGGGTACGGAATCTGAAAAAAGCAGCCATCCGGGTGATGGAGGATCATAACGGGCAATTCCCCAGAGAATACGCCCAGGTGCTGGCCCTTCCGGGGATCGGTGACTATACCGCCGGCGCTATCTGCTCCATTTGTTACGATCTGCCCACTCCGGCGGTGGACGGCAATGTGCTGCGGGTATATGCCCGGATCACCGATGACAGTACCCCCATCGACCAACCTGCTTTCAAAAGAGAAGTGCGGGAGCAGCTTGCCGCCGTGTATCCTGCCCAGGCGGGAGCATTCACCCAGGCGCTAATGGAGCTGGGCGCTACCTTGTGTGGTCCTAACCGGGCACCGGATTGTAATGCTTGCCCCTGCAAAGGATTCTGCCTGAGCCATGTAAACGGAACAGCCCAGAACCTGCCGGTCAAAACCCCCAAGCGGGGGCGCAGGGAAGAGGACATGACTGTATTTTTGCTCCGGTGCGGCGACCGATACGCCCTGCAAAAGCGCCCGGAGACGGGACTGCTTGCCAATTTATGGCAATTTCCCAATGTGCCCGGCAAGCTGAGTTTGGATCTGATTCTGAATCAGGTGGAGGAATTTGGGTTAAAACCAAAGGAAATCATTATGCAAGTGGAGAGAAAACACATATTCACCCATGTAATTTGGAATATGTATGGGGTGGTGGTGGAAGTTCCGGAGGAGAATACCCAATTTACCTGGCGCAACGGATCACAGATCACCGGTGAAACAGCCCTTCCCACCGCCTTCCGTCAGTTCTGGGAAACGATCCTACGTAATTGACGGTTTTTAATAATGTATATGCTGTTTCCCGGGTGCGGTGGGAAAAGCTGCAAAATAAGTGAAAAAAACCGAAAATAACATTTGACAAATGGGGTATTAACCTATATAATATCTAAGCACGACTGTTAGGAGGGGGATACTATGCGACTGGAACTGTCTTCTATCATTGACCGTCCCGGTGAGAGTGTTTCCTATTCCGCAAGTGTGGATCTGAGTGATCTTCAGTATGGTACAAGCTATCCGGTGTCCGAGCCGGTGCTGGCCAGCGGTACGGTGCGTAACACAGCAGGCGTCCTGGTGATGACCGGTGTGATCACCACTTGTATTCACGGTGTATGTGACCGCTGCGCTTCCGATTTTGACCGTCAGGTGGAGATTCCTATTGATGCGGTTCTGGTTCGGGAACTTGCCAATGAAGAGAATGAAGATGAGTGGGTTTTCCCCCTGGAGGCAGACACCGCCGATTTGGAGGATATCATCCGGACGACCTTCGTCCTGAATATGGACTCCAAGCTGCTGTGTAAGGATGATTGTGCAGGTCTGTGCTGCAGATGCGGTAAGAATCTGAATGAAGGTCCCTGCAATTGCCAGAAGGAGCTCGATCCCCGTTTTGCTGCTTTAAAGCAGCTTCTCAATAAGGAATAAAAAAGAATGCTGTAAAAAGCAGTTTGACCAAGGAGGTGTCATCCATGGCTGTCCCTAAGTGTAAAGTGTCCAGCGCCCGTCGCGATAAGCGTCGTGGTTCCAACTGGAAGCTGTCTGCTCCCAGCGTAGCAGTGTGCTCCAAGTGCGGTGAGCCCGTCATGCCTCACAGAGCTTGCAAGGCTTGCGGCAACTACAATGGTCGTCAGGTTCTGGCTGCCAAGGCTGACTAAGCAGGAAAAAGCGTAAGCACAGAGGAAGGCGTCGCCTTCCTCTTTTTCCTTATCTTCGAAGCGCCCTATGTTGATTTAACCACATTTTTGTGTATAATGGTACATAATACCAATTGAAAGGAGTGATCGCCATGGCAAAACCTCTGGTTGCCATCGTGGGCAGACCCAATGTGGGCAAGTCCATGCTGTTTAATAAATTGACCGGACGCAGGACCTCCATCGTGGAGGACACCCCCGGTGTGACCCGTGACCGGATCTACGGCGATTGCGAGTGGTGCGGTCGTGAGTTTTCTCTGGTGGATACCGGCGGTATCGAACCGGGTACCGACAGCGACATGCTGAAGTTCATGCGCCGCCAGGCAGAGATCGGCATCGAGCTGGCAGACTGCATCGTCATGGTGGCGGATGTCCGTTCCGGTGTTACCGCTGCTGATGAAGATGTGGCGACCATGCTCCGTAAGTCCGGCAAGCCTGTGGCTTTGGCGGTTAATAAATGTGACACCATCGGTCCGGTGAACCCGGATGTATACGAGTTCTACAGCCTGGGCATC
>JAZOBL010000017.1:0-37174 GCA_045595945.1 Faecousia sp. | reverse complement strand
TATTACGTTAGGAGATGGCATAGTGCGGATGGACGGATTCGATCCCCTCCGGAAGCATCGTATCGGAGTAGTCATCGTATTCTGTTTTCTTACCGGGCATATAGGCTAGCACAACTGCATAGTTGATCTGGGGGTATTCTTGCTTTAATCGCTTCAGTTCGCTATGTACATAGGCATCAAATTGGCCTTGGTACCCCACATAGAACATATCCACATCGTGGTTGGTTATCAGATCTACAAGAACCTCTCTCAACCTCGGTTTTATCGTCTCCGGACAATCCCGGTGACCAAAAAATGTACACGCCGACATATAGTTTCACCCCTTTTGGGTTATTTTAACTCAAAAGGGGTAATCTTTTCAAGTGCATAAAGGTATCATTTTACTTAGAAAGAGGTGATACCTATGACCGTAGGCGAAGCTGTCCGGCAGAGAATCATTCAACTGTGTCAGGAACGCGATATTTCAATCAACAAGTTGAGTAGCATTAGCGGCGTCACACAGTCTACTGTGAATAACATTGTTAGTGGCCGAAATAACAGTGCTACTGTATCCACAATCAAGAAGTTATGTGACGGTTTGGGTATTACAATCGACGAATTCTTCCACTCCGAGTTGTTTGCTGGATTAGAACAAGAAATCAAATAGTATTCTCGTTCTATCTGGCACCGGCTGATACTAAACATAGGAGTCCTGAAAGGCTTTTTACCTAGTGGAGGGAATTTATGAACACATATACAATTTCTTCTTTCTCTGACTACTTATCACATGTAGAAAGAAACTATAATCGAAATCATCTGTTTCGCGGTCTTAAACGGAAAACTTACCCGTTAATTCCTAAGATTGGTCGTGACAGCTATGTGCAGCGTTGCTCCGAAGATTCCACCCAAAAGCTGTTCGAGCTTCAGGATTTGGAAGAGCGTACGATGAATGATTTTATCAAAATGTCTGTTCCGCATATGGATCTGCGTAGTATGGATCCTTGGGATCAATGGACAATTGGTCAACACCACGGACTACCCACTAGATTTTTGGATTGGACCGAGAATCCGTTAATTGCAGCATACTTCGCTACAGAGGATGCCAATGATGATGTTGCTGTTTGCGTAACAGATCGTACTCAATTCAATGTCGGAACTGACGACCTTTCAGATGTTTTTTCCCTTCCCGATGGCGACGATGTTCTCCTTCATGTTCCAAGCTACATTAACGCACGTATTATTGCTCAAAAGGGTGTTTTCACAGTCCACAAAAATCCCACTGTACCCTTAGACCAAACACTGATTAATGGTACTCCATGCAATGTAGACCAACTAATCATCCCTAAAGCCGCATTGCGCGAATTTGTAAAGGATTTGGATTGGTTTGGCATTAATCGTTCTTTTATCTATCCCGGCCTTGATGGCTTAGCATATTATCTTGACTTTAAAGCAAAGGGAGGTATAGACTGATGTATGTTCCTGTTATGAAAAATCGCACCGTCGAGGTCAGTGTTTTGCAGCAACTGAGTGTTATGCATGTTTTTGATGGTAACATCATCCCTTTGGTGGAACTCATTCAAGACAAAACTAGAAGTAACAACAAGAACACATTTATACAAGACTTGTGCGATATTCTTACTAACGCACCGGATATGCATATGATGGTTGATTTCTACAAATCGACCAAGCTGCGTAATACAACTGACGCCATTCGTGAATACGTAACTATGGCTGTTCGTCTACCCGATTTTGGCATCAACGAATTATCCCCTTTGTCGCTATTCCGTGATCGTGTAATACCTGTTATATCCTACCTTTCAGAAGGAGTCTCCTTGGATCGAATTAGATTCGAAGCAACACAATTTAGAGAAGCTTTTCCCCGTTTAGCGTTTCGAGTAAAAGTCCAAGAATTTTCTCATGTATTTTCGTGTGTGGAAGACCTCATTTCTTCTAATGATTATCTAATTTTAGATATTGAATCTGCTTCACATATGAGCCCTGTGTTCAAAAAAATCTATAAGCGAATCGCTGAAAGTAAAAAGAAGATTGGTTTTACTTCTATAATTATAAATGCTCATCGTCCCGAAACTTTAGCAAACAAAGATATGTTGGACGGGGAGCCCATTGCCGATATAGACAACAGCTTAAAAGAGTTGTATTCCTCAGCCTATATGAGTAAATTTGATGGCTTTGGAGATTATGCATGTATTTCTGCAGCACTTCCGACCACCGGTGGAGCCATCAGCCCAGTTGGAATCTATTACTCTAACAACAATAATTATTTTGTATCTTATCGAGGTCGCGCTCCTCAGTTATCAGAGTTTCCGCTATACATTGCACCCAGAATTATTAGCTCGGAATATTGGGATGAATTTGAAGAAGAACATCATCAAACCTGCCCTGGTTGTCGAGAAATAAACGCCGTTGTTATGGGCGAAAAGAGTGGACGAAATCAAGCACAATGGAAAATGATCACAATGCTGCATTATATTTACACTCTATATGAGATAGATGCCTAACCAAAATGGCTCAGTCAGACTAATCTGACTGAGCCATTTTTATTTGGTATATAATAGTTGCGGATCCATATTAGATGAAAAGAAACTTTGAATATCAATCGGACGGATTTCATCAAAGTGTCTTGTGATAAATGTCCACTGAGCTTCATATTTGTGTCTTAGTAACTGACGATATTGTTTCCAAAATGACTTTGAATCCGCTAACCGCAAAAGGCTTGAAAGTTTTTCATCCCGCGCTCTACAATCTTTTTCTTTAAGAAGTCTAAGCAAATAACTCATGTCATTACTTGATAGACTATTGATACAAAGATTAGCATCGCAAGAATTCTTCATTGCCTTTTTTACATAAGAAAAAACAACTTCCTTATTCTCGTCTATCCTGTAAGAAATCACACCACAAGAACCCGGAATATGTTTCTTGACTTCGGCTACGCGTGCTCTCGGTACAATCACATAAACCTTTTCAAAGGTTTTGATATAATCACGCATTTGTGTTTCCAATCTATCAAATGTATCATATTCAGTTTTTATCTCGTATGCATATGAGCTTCCGTTTATTCTACAAATATCAACACGGCTATCTCCTATTGCCATTTCAAAGGCCACAATATGATCCATTCTACTTTTTAGATGCTTAATAAAGTGATACTTAATAACCCTTTCACAATAGTAAAAGTTAAATATCAAAGCATTTACAACATCATTTGACAGACAGCTACTCCTAAGAATTTCAAGATCTTCGCGTTTTGTCTTGTTCAACACATATGCTAATTTAGCCCATCGAACATCTTCTGGATCAAAAATATTGTAATCCCTGTTTATAGCCTTACACACTTGAAGAATCTCAACTGCAGAGTACTCCTTCAATATGGACTGTAAATACTGGTTCAAGATTCTCCCTCCTTTATGCATTGTCCCAACTTATTCTAAGACCAATAACTGATGCAATCTCTAGAACCTCAGAGAATTTAATAGTGCCTCGTGTTAATTTGTTAGATATGTTTTGGACTGTTGTTTGTTCGTCTGGTTTTCTATGTTGATTTATCAGATGTACAACTTCTGTGAGCGTGAAACCATTTTTCGCAATAATTGACTTAATTTCATTATGCACTTGATTATGCGTCACGCTATCACCTTCTACACTGTATTGTATATTTTTATTTATTATAGTGTAAATTGTATATTTTGTCAAGTAGTCCCAACATAGCTTTAACTCTCTCTCAACTAAAATAGGGCCGCCCGTTGTAGGGTGGCCCTGTTGCTTTACTTTAGTTAATTATTCAGTTCTTGTGACAGGCGTAGGCCAATATTGACACCATCAACAAAACCGGTTTGTTGGTGGCTGCGGCAGAGACGGCAGACCGCATAGATCACCTCATCTTTCTCTCGAAGTGTTTTGCCATTCATGGCTTCATAAAGTTCCTCAAAGGCTTGCTTGGTCTCCTCGCTGTCGCTATTACAATTCTGGTCGTAATAGGCATTACAGAGGAAGCCAAGCACGCTATCTGCATCATCGCCGAAGCAAGGTTGGGAGGCGCTGAGCTTCGACTGCAGGGTTTGTACAAACTCATTCAAACAGCTCATTGTCCAGTTCCTCCTCAAAATCATCCTCGTCCTCGTAGCCTTCTATCCCGTCATCGGGATTGCCGAAATTGGCTGTGCGGTATTCGCCAAGCTTTCTCTGCTCGACTATAGCCGCAAACCGCTCCTGAGTGGCTGCAGCCACTTCCATAAAAGGCAGCCGGTCAGTATCCCACGCCTTAAGCCCCTCTAAGTACTGCCTACGGCGCTTGTCGTCGATGATGAACGGCATTACATCCTTCCGCAGGCACTCCTTAAACATAAGGAGTCGACCAAGACGACCGTTGTAATCCTCAAAGGGCGCGATCTTTTCAAACTGCACGTGGAAGTCCAGAATCTCACGCATACCGATCTCGGCACGCTTTTCATATTCTTTGATCAGCTTTTCCATCAGCCTGTCCACATCGGCTGCACGAGGCACAGGGCGTTTTCCCATAATCTCGTCTTTGTCCCGGTACACTCCCGGTGTTACCAAGCCCTTCCGATGATCTATGGTTCCCACAGTTAGCTGATAGTGCAGTTGGGCGATCAGCCTTTCGGTCAAGGGTTCTCCCACACGATCGATGATGAAATCGACACAGAAGATATGATTTTGAATCTCGATGCAGTCCGACACCTTCATAGGTTCAAAGGCGACCTCCACTTTTCCTTTGCGGAAGATACTATCCACCTGATTCCGGGTCAACCGATTACTGGCTAAACGGCAAGAAGAATACGTCAAGTCAGTCACCACAGAGTCGTACAGACCATGGAAATTCTTCTTTGTTTTCTGATGGATCAGCTTCTTCGCCAAAGGCGGAATATAGGGCTCGGCTACGTTGCCAGGCAGCTTCTCCGGCTTCTTGGCGCGTTTGGGAATCTCCCACCCCTTATCTCCGGGCTTTGCCCCGGGGATCCGGTTTTCACGGCAATACTTACGGGCAATGACCTCAGATACGCCCCACTTTTTTGCCGCTTCTTTAATTGTAATGTACTCCAAAAAACATCATCCTTTCCGATCGTGAACCGCGTTTTCTGCGAAACACTATTCGAAAACGCGAAACACTTTCACAAGAATTTGACACGAAACACGATAGACACAATGCACACAATGTAATTATTGGAATTATTTTCAACTAAATTATACCATTTTCAGGGTAAAAACGCAACAATTTTCTAACCTGTCAACCCTAAAAACCCGATGGCATTCAAGAGGTCAGCGGTTTGATCTCGCTTATCTCCACCATCGAGTCCTGAAAACCAATGGTTTTCGGGAATTTTTCTATACCAAAATAGGTGTTATTACAGGGGAGTCGTTCTTTTCCGCTCCCCTGTAAACTTTATTTGCTGCCACATGAATTTGTAAGACGTATTTCTCCCATAAAACAGTAGAAATAACAGGAAATAAAATGCTGAAATGGTTGCATTTTTGGGGGGGCATAAGTGGTATTATTATTATGTATTGTTATATATGTTGGGTAAGTGCGCGCAGATTCCGAAAAGGAACACCTAACCCAACGGTATTTCGTTACTGCAGGCAAAAGAAGCCTCATCACGGAGCGTTATCCTGACCGAGAGGAAACCAAGTGCGTTTTCTGTCGGTCAGGATGATGCGAGGACTTTGTTTTGCTTGCCTTTTCTCCCGCCTGCGGTGCAGGCGAAAGCGATCGAAAGGCATTGATTAAGGAGGAAAACAAAATGTCAAAGCTTACCAAGCGATTGCTTTGCATTGCGGCGATGATCCTTGTGGTCATCAGCCTGAGTTTACTGGGCTTTGCGGAAGAAAGCCCGCAGATTCAGGAACCGGAATGCTATCAGCACGGCGACGTCAACACTGACGGCAGTGTTGACACCCGTGATGCGGTACACGTTCTGTATCACATCATGTTTGAACAGTATTCTGAACAGTTTCCGGAGATTGCCGAACGTTACCGGATTGATCAAGACTGGGACTACGAGCAGGACGGACTTGGAGATACTAAGGATGCCATCTATCTGCTGTATCGCATTCAGTACGCAAAGCACGAGGAAGAACACCCCGAGTATAAGGATCTGTTCCCCCTGCGGGGTGTGATCCACGATTACTACGATCCCAGCTGGGAATGGGATAAGGCTCCCGGTGTCCGACAATCCCTATGAGCAGGCCATCCTCTACACCTGCCAGGTCTGCAAAGGAACAAAGACCCAAGTGCAGGATACCAGTAATCAACTCTTCCCTCCCGAGCAGGAGCAGGAGCAGGAGAATACCGCCCCAACCGGCCCGGTGACCCAGTGGGATCCGGACAAGCAAGAGACCGCCCCCGGACAAAATCAGCAGACAGAGCCGACTTATCCGGGCAACGCTCAAGATTCCCCTTTGCAGGATTCTGAGTATCAACAGACCACCCCGGAACAGGATCAGCAGGAACAGCATAACCAGCAGGAACAGCAGGAGCAGCAGGAGCAGGACAAGCACACCGGTCACGATCATACCCAAGACGGCACGATCCCCCAGGATGTTTTGGATGACCTGCTGCAGCAGGAGCAGGATGAGCATGCCGGACATGATCACGACCATGCGGATACATCCTCCGACCGTCCCGCAACAGGCATCGCGGTGCTTGCCGTGCTGGGTGTGCTGATCGGCGGTATGGTATACTTTGTGGAGAAGAAGCGGTAAATAAGAAAGTCCTATTGTACGCAAACAAAGAGGGCACAGAAACGGAAGAAGTTCTTCCATTTCTGTGCCCTGTTTAATTATGCCTAGTCTTACATCGCCAAACCTGTCTTACTTGTAGATCAGGGATTCTGCGTAGCGGGTTGCGATGACGCCCTCAGGCTCACCGGTAGCCTTGGACTCGGAGAGGATGTGCTCGATGGTGTTGTAGATGTTGTCCACCTTGGCAAGCACTGCATCCTTATTGTAGGGGCCGTCAACCTCAGCTGCCGCGTTGATCACACCGCCGCCGTTGATGACAAAGTCGGGTGCGTAGTAGATGCCACGGGCCTTCAGAGCCACACCGGAAGCATCGTCCAGAATCTGGTTGTTGGCGCCGCCGGCAACAGCCTTACAGTTCAGCTTGGCAATGTTGGCGGGGTTGAGGATTGCGCCCATGGCGTTGGGAGAGAAGATATCGCACTGCTGGCTAACGATCTGCTCAGTGGGAACGATCACTGCGCCAAACTCCTCGGCAGCCTTCTCAGCGATGGCCTTGTTGGAGCGGTTGGCAACGATCAGCTTGGCGCCGGACTGATGCAGCAGACGGCACAGGTCATAGCCGACCTTGCCCAGGCCCTGCACTGCAATGGTCAAGCCCTCTAGATCATCCCGGCCCAGTGCTACCTTAGCAGTGGCTCTGATGCCCTGCCATACGCCGCGAGCGGTGAAAGGAGAGGGGTCGCCGGAGTTCATGGGCAGGCCGCAGATGTGGTTTGTCTTGCGGAGCATCACCATAGCATCGTCACAGGTGGTGTTCACGTCCTCAGCGGTGATGTAGTCGCCGCCCAGATTGTTAACGGCCTCGCCGAAAGCCTCGAACATCGCCTCGGTCTTCATAGAGGGGTCAGCAATGATAACGCCCTTACCACCGCCGTGGGGCAGACCGGCAACCGCGTTCTTGTGGGACATACCCCGGGACAGACGCAGAACATCAAACAGAGCATCGTCGTAGGATGCATAGGGGAACAGACGGCAGCCGCCGATGGCGGGGCCCAGGTTGGTGTTATGTACAGCGATAATAGCCTTCAAACCGGCCTTTTCGTTGTTGACAAACAGGACTTTTTCATGGCGGTAGTTTACCATCTCGGTCATTGCATTCATAAATAGTTTCCTCCTAAATATTATTTATAATTTTTACCCAGTGCAAGAGCCTTTTTGTTCAGCTCCACCAGGGCAGCTTTCTTGGGGGGGACCAACTTGGCGACCACATCATCGGTGCCGGCAAAGGACAGCGACCGATGGTTCTCCAGCAGGTGGCCAACAATAATCATATTGGCAAGGGTGGCAATTCCTGCGTCCTTTGCCATCTGGGTAGCCGGAATGTAGAACACTTCCACATCGGTACGCTCCACCTTCACATCGATCAGCGCGGAGTCCACATAAATCTGGCCGCCGGGAACCACGGTATCCACATACTTCTGCAAGGACGGCAGGTTCATGGCGATCAGTACATCCGGGGCGGTGATGATGGGAGAGCCGATGGCTGTATCGGACAGGATCACATTGCAGTTGGCGGTACCGCCACGCATTTCCGGGCCGTAGGAGGGCAGCCAGGAGACCTGCAGCTCTTCCATCAGGCCCTTGTAGGCCAGAAACTTACCGGCAAACAGGATGCCCTGTCCGCCGAAACCGGCAATGAGGATCTGAGTTGTTTTCATAATTACTCAGCCTCCTTTGCTGCGGTTCTGTCCTTGTAAACGCCGATGGGATAGTAGGGCAGCATATCGCTCTCCACCCATTCCAGGGCCTGCTGAGGGGTCATGCCCCAGTTGGTGGGACAGGCGGAAACCACTTCCACCAGGCTGAAGCCCTTGCCATCGATCTGGTTCTGGAAAGCCTTCTTGATGGCCTTCTTGGCGTTCTTTACATTCTTCACATTGTTGACCGCCACCCGGGTGATGTACTCGGGGCCCTCCAAAGTAGCCAGCATCTCGCAGACCTTAATGGGCCATCCGCAGTGATTCACATCACGGCCATAGGGAGAGGTCTGGGTCACCTGACCGGGCAGGCTGGTGGGAGCCATCTGGCCGCCGGTCATGCCGTAAATGGCATTGTTGACAAAGATCACGGTGATGTTCTCGTTTCTGGCGGCGGAGTGGACGGTCTCTGCCATACCGATGGAGGCCAGGTCACCGTCACCCTGATAGGTAAAGACCACATTCTCCGGACGGCAGCGCTTGATACCGGTGGCCACCGCAGGGGCTCTGCCGTGGGCAGCTTCGATCATGTCGCAGGCGAAGTAGTCGTATGCCATAACCGCGCAGCCAACGGGCGCTACGCCGATGGCCTTGCCTTCAATACCCAGTTCGTCCATGACCTCCGCCACCAAACGGTGGATAATACCGTGGGGGCAGCCGGGGCAGTAGTGGGGCACTGCGTCGGTCAGCGCCTTGGGTTTTTCAAATACAACTGCCATAATCAGTACGCTCCTTTCTGGGCATTTCGGATGCTCTGCAGCACCTCATCGGGGCTGGGGATCATACCGCCGCAGCGGTTACACAGGCCCACAGGCTTCTTGCAGCCGGTTGCCAGGCGGATATCCTCGATCATCTGACCCATGCTCAGCTCCACGCTGATAAAGCCTTTTACTTTTTCAGCGGCTGCTGCCAACGCCTTGGTGGGGAAGGGCCACAAAGTGATAGGACGGATCAGACCCACCTTGATACCCTCCGCCCGGGCGGCAGCTACCGCATTCTTGGCAACACGGGAGGCGATACCGAAGGCCACCACGCAGTACTCTGCGTCGTCCATCATGTACTCTTCCCACATGGGTTCGTTCTCTTCCACGATCTTATACCGCTCATACCGCTGGATGTTCTTCACTTCCAGCTCGTCGGGCTTTAAATACAGGGAGTTAACGATGTTGTGTTTTCTTTCGCAATTGGTGCCGGTGAGGGCCCAGGGTTTTTCATAGGTTTCGATTTCCGCATCCTCGAAAGAGATCGGCTCCATCATCTGTCCGATGGTGCCGTCTGCCAGGATCATGGCGGTCATAAGATACTTATCTGCCAGATTGAAGCCCTTGATGGTCAGGCTTGCCATCTCCTGCACGGAGGCAGGTGCCAGCACGATCATCCGGTAGTCACCGTGACCACCGCCCTTGGTAGCCTGGAAATAGTCGGACTGGGAAGGCTGAATGCCGCCCAGACCCGGGCCGCCACGCTGGACGTTTACCACGAAGGCAGGAATATCGGAGCCTGCGATATAGCTCAGGCCCTCCGCCTTCAGGGAGATTCCGGGAGAGGAGGAGGAGGTCATGACCCGCATGCCTGCTGCGGCTGCGCCGTAGACCATATTGATGGAGGCGATCTCACTTTCCGCTTGCAGGAACACACCGCCGATCTTAGGCATCTTCTTTGCCATATAGGCGGCAATCTCCGTCTGGGGGGTGATGGGATAGCCGAAGTAGTGGCGGCAACCGGCCCGGATCGCAGCCTCTGCAATGGCCTCGTTGCCCTTCATCAGTACTCTTTCTGCCATGATGTACCTCCTTATTTCTCCACAGTGATGATACAGTCAGGGCACATGGTGGCGCAGAAGGCGCAGCCGATGCACTTGTCCTGATCGGTCATCACCGCAGGGGAATAGCCTTTTTTGTTGATCTTGTCGCTGGCAATGGCCAGACAGCCCTTGGGGCAGGCATTGACGCACAGGCCGCAGCCCTTACAAAGATCTGTGTTGAATGTTACGTTTGCCATTGGGGTTTCCTCCTTCGTGGTGTCGTTATCCCCACAGAGGCCGCGGCTGCGGCTTCTGGGACGGTAAATCAAAATATTTTTCCTGCAGCTGCAGGGGGAGCACATTGGGAAGTTGGGTGAGCTCTGCTGCCACATCCGCCCGGGCGGTGGTCAGCCACAGGGGCAGGCCGGACAGTTTGCTCAGCTGCTCCATATACGGCACAGAGTCCAGCACCGTCTGGGGCGTGGTCTCTGCCGCCAGATTGCTGTTGTTGATGATGCAGGTAAACTTCAGGTGGCAGGCGGTCTCAATCTCCCTCATCACTTCCAGCGCCTCCTCCGGCGTCCGGGTCAAGGGTCGGTAGCAGTTTGCCACAAAGGCCATCCGGTAGTTACCTTCCTCCAGAATATAGGGGGTGTACCGGCCCAGGGCGTAGGCGCCCCGGTCATCGCCGCCGATATCCATAATGCCGTAGATGCTTTTATCCTGCACCAGCCGGTAGCCTTCCGCAGGCAGGGCCGGCAGATCCACATTGGTATTGGCGTACTGGGGGGAGATCAGCTCCACCCCTGCTTCCTCCAACTGCTTGGCGCTGTCGGCGGTGCGGAAATAGGGATTGACGATATCCAGATCCCCAATGCAGACCTTCTTCCCCTCTTTTGCCAAGGCGATGGCATAGTTCACGGCGATATTGGTCTTGCCGCTGCCGTAGTGGCCGGCAAAGAGCGTTAGTCTTTTATGTTCCATAAAAACTCCTCGTGAGGCCCCCTTGTGCAAAGGGGGCTCCGCGAAGCGGTGGGGGATTGCAAATTCACAACCCCTCCGCCCCTGCGGGGCACCTCCCCTTACACAGGGGGAGGCTTTGGATACGCGTATTTTATAACTTCTTTCTGATGATCTTGCCGCTGGAGGTCTTAGGCAGGCTCTCCCGGAACTCCACGATTCTGGGGTACTTATAGGGAGCGGTGCGTTGCTTGACATAGTTTTGGATGTCCTTGCGGAGTTCATCGGTGCCCTTAAAGTCCTTCACCAGCACGATGCTGGCCTTGACCACCTGGCCTCTGACCTCATCGGGGGCAGCGGACACACCGCACTCCAGCACATAAGGCAGCTCCATAATGACATTTTCAATTTCAAACGGTCCGATCCGGTAGCCGGAGGACTTGATCACATCGTCGGCCCGGCCCACATACCAGTAGAAGCCGTCCTCGTCCTTCCACGCCAGGTCTCCGGTGTGGTAGTAGCCGTCATGCCAGGTTTCTGCGGTGACCTCGGGGCTGCCTTCGTAGGCATAGGCAAGGCCGCAGGGCAAGCCCTTACTGATATCGATACAGATCTCACCGGTCTCGCCCCGTTCAACGAGATTGCCGTCGCTGTCCAGCAGCTGGACATTGTACAGGGGCACGGGCTTACCCATAGAGCCCAGCTTGTGAGAAGAGCCCACCAGATTGCCGATGATCAGGGTGCTTTCGGACTGACCGAAGCCTTCCATAATATCCAGTCCTGTAGCGTTCTGGAACTGGCGGTAAACCTCGGGATTCAGCGCCTCACCGGCGGTGGAGGCGTGCTGAATGGAGCTTAGGTCGAAACGGCTCAGATCCTGCTTTGCCAGCATACGGTACATGGTAGGCGGCGCGCAGAAGGTGGTAATGCCGTACTGGGCGAACTTAGGCAGGATCTGCTCTGCGTCAAAGCGGTCGAAGTCATAGACGAACAAGCCTGCCTCGCAAAGCCACTGACCGTAGAGCTTGCCCCACATGGACTTGGCCCAACCGGTATCGGAAATGGTCAGGTGCAGGCCGTCGGCACGAACCCCGTGCCAGTACTTGGCGGTGATGAAGTGGCCCAGAGGATATTTATAGTTGTGGGCAGCCAGCTTGGGATAGCCGGAGGTGCCGGAGGTGAAGAACATGAGCATGGGATCGTCGCCGCAGGGGGCATCTGCTGTTCTTGCGTAGTGGGAGCTGAAGATCGTGTATTCCTCGTTAAAGTCGTGCCAGCCTTCCCGGCTGCCGCCCACCAGGATCTTATGCTCCAGCATAGGACTGTTGGCTGCTGCCGCATCCACCGCATCCGCCACATCGCCGTCTGCGGTACACAGGATCGCTTTGACATTGCCGGCGGCAAACCGGTAGGTAAAGTCCTTCTCCAGCAGCTGATTTGTGGCGGGGATGGCCACGGCGCCCAGCTTGTGCAGACCCAGCACCGCAAACCAGAACTGGTAGTGGCGCTTCAGCACCAGCATCACCCGGTCGCCCCGCTTGATGCCCATAGACTTGAAGTAGTTGGCCGCTCTTGCGGACTCTTTCTTCATATCCTGGAAGGTGAAGGTGCGCTCGGTGCCGTCTTGGGAAATATGTAACATTGCCCGGCGGTCCGGCTTTACTCTTCCCAATTTATCGATCACATCGAAGGCGAAGTTGAACTTATCTTCATTTTTGAAAGAGATGGCGGTCAAATTGCCCTCGGCATCCTCTGTGGGGATGATGAAGTCGTGATAAACACGGCGCTGGGCATCTGCGCTCTGCTTCTTGGTGGCGGGGGTTGCCACGGCAGCCGCCTGCTCCCCTTCACGGGCAGCGGAGTTGCTCAGCACGATGGCATAGAAGGCGCAGTCCTCACCGCCAACAGCAATCATTCCGTGGGGGGTGGAGGAGTCGTAATAGATACAGTCGCCGGGGTTCAGGATCTCACTGTGGCCGCCGATCTGGATCTTCATCTGACCCCGGATCACGATATCACATTCCTGCCCCTGGTGGGTGACCATCTCAATATCTTCCTGCTCGGCGCCTGCCCGGTAAGCAAGCTCCATATAAAGAGGCAGCGCGATCCGGTTGCGGAAGTCCGCAGCCAGGTTAAAGCCAACCATGTGGTGGGCTTCCTCGATCCGCTGACCCTGTCCCTTCCGGGTCAGGGCATAGGACTGCAGCTTGGGGCTGCGGCCTTCCAGCAGGTCGCCAAAGTCCACGCCGAAAATCAGTACGCAGCGGTACAAAAACGCAATGCTCATGTTGCGGCTGCCCGCCTCATACTGCACATATTCTTCTACCGATACATCGGTGCGCTGGGCCATTTCTTCCACCGTGTAGCCACTGATCAGCCGCAGCTCACGGATACGTCCAGCCACTTCCTGTATCTTGTAATCCATGCCTGTCATTTTCTGGTCCATAAGGGTGTCCCTCGTTTTTTCGTGTATCTTAAAATTATACCATCATTAGGTGCTGTTGTCAATTTCGCACCTGCCGAAATTACAGCTGATTGCGAATAATTTTTCCGCTGATGGTTTTCGGCAGTTCCTTCCGGAACTCCACGATTCTGGGGTACTTATAAGGAGCGGTGTGCTGCTTCACATAGTTCTGGATCTCTTTCTTCAGCTCCTCTGTGCCCTCAGTACCGGGAACCAGCACGATACAGGCCTTGACTACCTGACCTCTGACCTCATCCGGGGCAGCGCAGACACCACACTCCAGCACATAAGGCAGCTCCATAATTGTAGACTCGATCTCAAAGGGTCCGATCCGGTAGCCGGAGGACTTGATCACATCGTCGGCCCGTCCCACATACCAGTAGTAGCCGTCCTCATCCCGCCAGGCAAGGTCACCGGTATGGTACATACCATCGTGCCACACTGCGTCGGTGGCTTCCTGATTGCGGTAGTAGCCAAGGAATACGCCACAGGTAGGCTGGGGATCGGTGCGGATGACGATCTCGCCGTTGACACCGTCTTCCACAGGGTTTCCGTCCGGATCCACAATGTCGATACCGTAACCGGGTACGGGCTTGCCCATAGCGCCGGGCTTAATCTCCGCGCCATAGAGGTTTGCAATACCAAGGGTCATCTCCGTCTGGCCGAAACCCTCATGGATCCGCAGTCCGGTGGCCTTCTCGAACTGATAGAACACCTCCGGATTCAGTGCCTCACCGGCGGAGGTTGCGTGGAGGATCGAGGAAAGATCGTACTTGCTCAGATCCTGCTTGATCAGCATTCGGTACATAGTAGGTGGCGCGCAGAAGGTAGTGATACCGTACTTTGCAAACATCGGAAGGATCTTCTCTGCGTCGAACCGGTCAAAGTCATAGGTAAATACCGCGCCCTCGCACAGCCACTGGCCGTAGAGCTTGCCCCACAAGGCCTTGCCCCAGCCGGTCTCAGAAATGGTAAAGTGCAGACCGTCCCGCTCACACAGATGCCAGTACTTGGCAGTGACATAGTGACCCAAGGCGTACTTATAAGAGTGGGTAGCCATCTTGGGATAGCCGGTAGTACCGGAGGTAAAGAGCATCAGCATGGGATCGCTGCCGCAGGGGGCATCCTCTGTCCGGGTATAGCGGCGGCTGAAGAGGCTGTATTCCTCGTCATAATTGTGCCAGCTTTCCCGGCTGCCGCCAACCAGGATCTTAGTCAGATTCATATTGGCAGACTTCTCCGCCAGCTCCACCTGCTCTGCGGTGTTGCCATCGGCGGTACACAGGACTGCGCTCACATCTGCAGCCTGGAAGCGGTAGACAAAATCGTGCTCCATCAGCTGATTGGTAGCAGGAATTGCAATAGCGCCCAGCTTGTGCAGGCCCAGGATCGCGAACCAGAACTGATAGTGGCGCTTCAGCACCAGCATCACCCGGTCACCCCGCTTGATGCCCAGAGATTTGAAGTAGTTGGCGCTCTGGCTGGAGGCATCCTTCATATCCTTGAAGGTAAACCGGCGTTCAGTCATATCATTGGCCACATGTACCATTGCCAGCTTTTCCGGCTCTCGGCGGGCAATGGCGTCCACCGTGTCAAACGCGAAGTTATACCGCTCGGTATCTGAGAAGGAAAGTCCCTGCAAAACGCCGTTTTCGTCTTCCTGGGCGGTGACGAACTTGTTGCACAGCAGCGCCTGTTCCTGTTTGCCCTTGCGGCTTTGGCCGATGTACAGAGGCTTATCAGTAGTATCCGATGCCATGATCATAGACAGGAAAACACAGTCCTTGCCATCAATAGCGATCATACCGTGGGGGGTGGAGGATTTGTAAAAAATACTGTCGCCCTCCCGCAAGGTCTCATCGTGGTCACCCACCTTGATCCGCATAGCGCCCTTAATCACCAGGTTAAATTCCTGGCCGGCGTGGGTGGTGGTGTGAATCGGCTTATTCTGCAGTTCCTCGGAATATTGATAGGTGACCCAGTAAGGGGTCGCCAGCTTCTGGCGGAACATAGGCGCCATATCCTGAATGGTGATGCCGTCTTCACTGGCGGTCACCAGTCCCTTGCCCCGGCGGGTAACGGTGTAGCCGCTAAGCTTTGCGCTTTGGCCTTCCAGCAGGACGGTGATCTCCACGCCAAAGACCTTGGCGCACTTATGTAAAAATGTAAAGGGCAGATCCACCGTTCCGGATTCATACTGGTGGTAGATCTCCTCTGTCACTTCCGTCTGCTCAGCCATTTTCTGTATGCTGTAGCCCAAAATCTCTCGCATACCCCGAATGCGAGTTGCAATGTCCATCAATTGTGTAGAGGTATTCATATTGGTCATAGTGGATCTCCTCCCCAAACAAAAATAAAAAACGTCCCAAGAAGCGATGTTCTTGAGACGAGTAAATTCACCCGCGGTACCACTCAATTTGCGGCTGCGCGCCGCCACTTCAGACTCTAGCAAGCCCTATCCTTTAACGCAGGCATACGGGAGAAACTTACTGATGGATACCGTTCAGTCCTCCGGCTCGGAAGGGATAAGTCTTGTGGAGCGCCCATTATCGGTTTTCACCAGCCACCGATTCTCTGAAAATGCACGATCCGACCGTCTTCGTCAAAGCCTTTTCTATATTGACTATACTCTATCATGTCCGCCACAAAAAGTCAAATGTTTTTCTGTCAAAGAATCTTTCAATTTTCATATCCATTTTTGTGCAATTTCGCAAAAGTCGTTCTTTCGCAATATTTCTATTGACAAATCCCGGAATTTGTGGTTAAATGCGTACATATACCAAATGACTTTGACGGAAAATTTGCTCCTTTTGGATGCTCCAGAGAGCCGGTGGTTGGTGTGAACCGGTGCGGACGAATTGAGCGATCTGATTCCCGAGTCGGTCTTGCGAAAGCTGCGGCAAGTAGTGGGACCCGGTCTCCCCCGTTACCGGGATAGGGCTTGTTAGAGCCCGATGAGAGATTCTCCGCTGGGAGAATAATCAGGGTGGTACCGCGAATGTATTGTTCGTCCCTGAGGCGATAAGCCTCGGGGACTTTTTTATTTGTAAGGAGATGAGCGTAATGGTAAACATCAGTGACATGACCATGAAACAATCTGCAGAGGGGGTCTCCCTCTCTTTTAAGGAAAAAATCGAACTGGCAAAGCTCCTGGATAAGCTGGGTGTGGATGTGATCGAATTGGAGGGGCTCAGCGGCTCCCGGACTGACGCATTGCGGATCAAGTCCATCGCCTCCATCGTTACCGGCAGCAAGGTGGCTGTACCGGTAGAACTGAATCCTGAGGCGGTTGCCTCCGCTTGGGCGGCTGTGCAACAGGCCAAGCATCCCCGCCTGCAGGTCTGCGCGCCGGTGAGTTCTGTACAGATGGAATACCTGTACCACAAAAAGCCCGATGCCATGCTGGCAGCTGTTTCTCAGACAGTTTCTGCCTGCGCTGCCCTGTGCGATACGGAGTTTGTGGCGGAGGACGCCACCCGCAGCGAGCCGGCGTTTTTGTATAAGGCCATTGACACCGCCATCTCCGCCGGTGCGAAAACCGTTACCGTCTGGGACACCGCCGGCACTATGCTGCCCGGGGAGTTTTCCGACTTTATCGCAGCTCTGCTGGAAGCCGTTCCTGCCCTGTCCTCGGTGACCCTGGGCGTAGGCTGCGCCAACACCCTGTCCATGGCCGACAGCTGCGCCATCGCTGCCCTGCTGCAGGGCGCGGGAGAGGTGAAGGCCGCTGTCTATCCCTTGGATTGCCCCAGCCTTGCCAATTTGGCACGGGTCATCGCCGCCAAGGAGGATTCCTTCGGCGCAGGAACCGGGATCCGTGTGCATCAGCTCAGCCGGGCCATTGACCAAATCACCTGGATGTGTCAATCCGGCCGCAGCAACACCTCTGCCTTGGGTGCCGATGCCCAGGAGGACTCCGGCGTGTATCTGACCGCCCACGACGATCTAGCCGGCGTCACCAGAGCGGTGGAGCGATTGGGCTATGACCTGTCCGAGGAAGACTATGCCAAGGTATTCGATGCCTTTCAGGCCATTGCCGCCAAGAAAGAGCAGGTCAGTATCAAGGAGCTGGATGCCATCGTGGCCTCCGCCGCCATGCAGGTGCCCCCCACCTACCGGCTGGATACCTATGTGATCACCTCCGGCAATACCGTCTCCGCCACTGCTCACATGAAGCTTTACAAGCACGATACCCCCATGGAGGGCGTGTATCTGGGCGACGGTCCCATCGACGCAGCCTTCCACGCCATCGAGAGAATCACCGGACGCCATTATGAGCTGGACGATTTTCAGATCCAGGCCGTTACCGAGGGCCGGGAGGCCATGGGGCAGACCGTGGTGAAGCTGCGCTCCGAGGGCAAGGTCTATTCCGGTCGGGGTATTTCCACCGACATTGTGGGTGCCAGTATCCACGCCTACTTAAGCGCATTGAATAAAATCGTCTACGAGGAGGAAGAAGCATGAAGCTGTCCTTTTCCACCCGCGGCTGGCCCAACTTAAGCTGGGAGGAAATGCTGGAGACCGCGCTGGATATGGGTTTTTCCGGCGTGGAAGTCTACAACCTGCCCAAATGCAACCCTCTGCTGGACAAAGGCGGCCCCTTCCATAAGTATCAAGCCGCTGCCACCGTCCGCCACCTAAATGAGAAGAAGCTTTCTATTCCGTGCTTTGACACCTCCTGCGATCTGTCCTCCGACGACACCGCCGAGGAGGCCCTGATGAATCTATTGGAGGTGGCGCACAATGCCCACGTACCCTATGTGGTGATCTGCGCCCTGTATGATGCAGAGGACTTGGTAAAGGCACGGCTGTCCCGGCTCCTTGCCAAAGCAGAGGAGCTAGAGGTGGTGCTTCTGATCAAAACCAGCGGCATCTATGCCGACACCGCCCGGCTGCGGGCCATGATGAACGAATTTGCCAGTGACTACTTAGGTGCTTTGTGGGATGTGCATCACCCCTACCGGGACTTTGGAGAGTCCGGGGATACCACCATTAAAAACCTTGGCAACTATGTCCGCCATGTGCATTTGCGGGACTCCGACGACACCGGCGCTTATCAGCTCATCGGCGAGGGCACTATGCCCATTGACGATGTGATGCGGGCCTTGTCCTCGGTCAACTATGACGGTTTTATTTCTCTTGAGTGGAAGCCGGAGTGGATGGAAGATCTTCAGGATCCGGAGGTCATCTTCCCCTACTTTGTCAACTATATGAGCCGATTCCACTCCACCCGGGGTATGAAGAAATCTTTGTACTTTAACCACGACGGCTCCGGTCAATACATCTGGAAAAAAGATGAGCTGATCGATCTGACCTTCTCCCAGGTGCTGGACCGGGTGGCTGAAGAATTTCCGGATCAGTATGCCTTCAAGTACACCACCCTGGACTATACCCGTACCTACGCCCAGTTCCGGGAAGATGTAGACCGGTTTGCCCGGGCGCTGGTGTCCATGGGGGTAAAGGCCGGCAGCAAGGTGGCTGTCTGGGCCACCAATGTGCCTGCATGGTACATCACCTTCTGGGCAACCGTGAAGCTGGGCGCGGTGCTGGTCACTGTAAACACCGCCTATAAGATCCACGAAGCAGAGTATCTGCTGCGTCAATCTGACACCCACACCTTGGTGATGATCGACTCCTGCCTGGACTCCAACTATGCCCAGATCATCAACGAGCTGTGCCCGGAGATCGCCTCCACCAAGGCAGGCGCTCCCCTGCACTGCAAGAAGCTACCCTTCCTGCGGAATGTGATCACTGTAGGATTCAAGCAGCCCGGCTGCCTGACCTTCGACGAAGCCATGGAGCGGTATTCTCTGGTCAGCCGGGAGCAGGTGGCGCGGATGGCCGCCGCGGTGCAGCCCAACGATGTGTGCAACATGCAGTATACTTCCGGCACCACCGGATTCCCAAAAGGTGTTATGTTAACCCACTACAATGTGGTCAACAACGGCAAGTGTATCGGCGACCGGATGGGTCTTTCTACCGCCGACCGGATGATGATCCAGGTGCCTATGTTCCACTGCTTCGGCATGACCCTTTCCATGACCTCTTCCATGACCCACGGCACCACCATGTGCCCCATGCCCTACTTCTCTGCCAAAGCATCTCTTGCCTGTATCAATCAGGAGCGGATCACTTGCTTCAACGGCGTGCCCACCATGTTCATCGCCATGTACAACCACCCGGACTACCGGAATACCGACTTCTCCCATATGCGCACCGGTATTATGGCCGGCGCAGGCTGTCCTCCGGAGTTGATGCGCCGGGCCGCTCAGCCGGATGAGATGAATATGTACGGTATCGTCAGCGTGTACGGTCAAACCGAGTGCGCTCCCGGCAACACCATGAGCGCGTGGACGGACTCTCTGGAGGTGCGTACCGAAACCGTCGGCTATGCCTTCCCCCATGTGCGCTGCAAGATCGTAGATCCGGAGACCGGCGAGGAAGTGGGACCCGGCGTGAACGGCGAGTTCTGCGCCAAGGGCTACAACACCATGAAGGGTTACTATAAAATGCCCCAGGCCACCAAAGACACCATCGATGCCGATGGCTGGCTCCATTCCGGCGACCTTGCCTGCAAGGACGAGAACGGCAACTACCGGATCACCGGCAGACTGAAGGATATGATCATCCGAGGCGGTGAGAACATCTACCCCAAGGAGATCGAGGAATTCGTCTACACCCACCCCAAGGTAAAGGATGTGCAGGTGATCGGCGTGCCAGATAAGAAGTACGGCGAGGAGATCATGGCCTGCATTGTACTGAAAGAGCCCGGCTCTGTCACCGTGGAGGAGATGCTCAGCTACATTAAGGCCAGCATGGCTCGGCACAAGGTGCCCAAGTACATCGAGTTTGTGGACACGTTCCCCATGAACGCCGCCGGCAAAGTGCTCAAGTACAAAATGCGGGAAGATGCCGCCAAGCGGCTGGGTCTCACCGGCGACGGCGCAGACACCGCAAGCAACTCTCCCGTATAAAGAAAGAACGCCGCACCCTGATCGGGTGCGGCGTAAATTTTGTTCTCAGAATCTGCACTTTTCGGCGATATAGTTCTTCAGCTCTGCGATGGGCACACGAACCTGCTCCATGGTGTCACGGTCGCGGACAGTGACGCAGTTATCCGCCTCAGTGGTGTCATCGCCCACGGTCTGGAAGTCCACGGTGATGCACAAGGGCGTGCCGATCTCGTCTTCCCGGCGGTAGCGCTTGCCAATAGAGCCGGCATCGTCAAAGTCCACCATAAAGTCCTTCCGCAGCTCTCTGTAAATCTCCTCAGCCTTGGGGGACAGCTTCTTGCTCAGAGGCAGCACAGCGGCCTTGTAAGGTGCCAGAGCCGGGTGCAGACGCAGCACGACACGCACATCGTCCTTGCCGTTCTTGTCCTGACCCACCACTTCCTCGTCATAAGCTTCGCACAGGAACGCCAGCGCCACACGGTCACAGCCCAGAGAAGGCTCGATCACATAGGGAATATAGTGCTCATTCCGCTCCTGGTCAAAGTAGGTCAGCTTCTTGCCGGAAGCCTCCTGATGGCGGCCCAGATCGTAATCGGTCCGGTCGGCAATGCCCCACAGCTCACCCCAGCCGTTGCCGAAGGGGAACTGATACTCAATGTCGGTGGTAGCACGGGAGTAGAAGGCCAGCTCTGCAGGATCGTGGTCACGCAGACGCAGAGAGTCTTCCTTGATACCCAGGCTGATCAGCCAGTTCTTACAGAAGTCCTTCCAGTAAGCAAACCACTCCAGGTCAGTGCCCGGCTGGCAGAAGAATTCGCACTCCATCTGCTCGAACTCACGGGTACGGAAGGTGAAGTTACCCGGGGTGATCTCGTTCCGGAAAGCCTTACCCACCTGGCAGACGCCGAAGGGCAGCTTCTTCCGGGTGGTGCGCTGAATGTTATCAAAGTTGACGAAAATGCCCTGTGCGGTCTCGGGACGCAGATATGCGATAGAGGAGGAGTCCTCGGTGACGCCGATCTTGGTCTGGAACATCAGGTTAAAGTTCCGGATGGAGGTGAAGTGATGCTTACCGCAGTTGGGGCAGACCACATCCTCATGCTCCTCGATAAAGGCATTCATTTCCTTGGTGTCCATAGCATCCACATTCACCAGCTTGCCGGATTCGGAAGCGGAAATCAGCTGGTCAGCCCGCTGACGGGAGCCGCAGCCCTTGCAGTCCACCAGAGGATCGGAGAAAGAGCCCACATGGCCGGTGGTCACCCAAGTGGTGGGATTCATGATAATGGCGGCATCCAGACCCACATTGTAGTCGGATTCCTGAACGAACTTCTTCAGCCATGCCTTTTTCACATTGTTCTTAAACTCCACACCCAGAGGGCCGTAGTCCCAGGAGTTGGCAAGTCCCCCGTAAATCTCGGAACCGGCGTACACAAAGCCCCGGCTCTTACACAGATTCACGATCATTTCCAAAGTCTTTTCACTGTTCTTCATATCTGTATCCTCCAAAATTGGATTTATTTTCAAACGACAATTTATTATACCGGGAAAACCGCGCTAAATCAAGTGGTTTCTTGCAAAACCAGCTCCGGGCCTAAATCCGCTGCCATCATCCCATGCACCCGGTTGCCAATCGCCACCGCCGTCTGCCCTTTCAGCTCCTCCGGAGGGATCACCCCCACAAGATGCATATACACATCGGTGGGTTTCAAACGCAGAGCATTGCCGAACACCTTGTTGGTATTTTGCAGGGTACACACCACAATGGGAACATTGGTCTTCATGGCGATCTTAAACACGCCGCTGCGGAAGGGGTGCAGCAGGCCGTCCATACTGGTATATCCTTCCGGGAACACTGCAATGGACACCTTGTCCTCCTGGATCAGCCGGACGCAGGTGAGAATGGTCTTCAGAGCCTCCCGGTCGTTCTCCCGGTTGATCAGCTGGCACATCAGCTTGTGCATGGCCTTTCCCACCAGAAACATGGTGCTGTTCTCCCGCTTGGAAATAAAGGCCAGCTGATTTTTCCAGAAGCAATGCAGCAGTATGGGAGGATCCAAATCGTTGATGTGGTTGCACACCAGCAAAAACCTGCCGTCCTTGGGGGTATTTTCCAGACCCTTGGTATGGAGTCGAATTCCCAGCAGAGGCTTGGCCGCCTGGATGGCAAACTCAATTACCCAGCGAAAAAAAGGGCTGTCTTTTTTCTGGGGCTTTTCCGTATCCACCCCGGCACACATGATCAGCAACACCAAAAAGACGGCGATCAGCAGACCCAGCAGGCAGCCCAGAACGCTCAGCGGCAGCTGCCACAGCCAGCAAAGCCCCGCAAACGCGCCTGTTCCGGCGCAAATTCCCACTGCGGATATCACCGCCAAAAGGATCAACACACACCACGCCATATCCATTTCCCCTCAATCATTCCAATTTCCCATTATTATACTGCGTTCGTGCCCGGTAAACAAGTATAATTTTTCCAGAACAAGGGTAGAAATTCCCAAAATGTATTGGTATAATATAAGAACTATGTATGTTCAGGCACTCGGTTGCCTATGAGGAGGTCGTTCCATGCGCCGTATTCCCAAGCTCTCCCTGTTTCCCTGGCTGACCCTGCTAGTGGGTGCCGTTGGCTGCGGACTGCAGCATTGGCTGTTTTCCAGCATGGACAGCAAAGGGCTTCTGCCTGCTCACCACCCGGCCACTGCGCTGACGCTCCTCCTTCTGGCGGTTTTTCTGGTTGTTTGCACAATGGCAGTGCAGCCGCTGTCCCGCATCGGTCACTATGCCGTGCTGTTCCCCCGCTCCCCTGTGGCAGTTGTGGGTAATCTTGCTGCCGCTACAGGGTTTTTGTTCCGGGCGTTCAGCCAATTTGCGACCTCCGGCAAGATGGGGATCCCGGTGCTGGTGCTGGGTATCGCCGCCGCCCTATGTGCCCTGTATGCAGGCTACTGCCGGTGGACCGGTACCCGGTGCCACTACCTCGCCCGGGTGATCATCTGCGCATATTGGATGCTGTATCTGACCCTTTCCTGCCGCAAATGGAATGCCCAACCTCAGCTGCAGCTGTATCTGTTCCCCTTTCTGGCAGCTGTGTTCCTGCTGCTGTCCTGCTACTACCGGGCAATTCTGGACTCCCAAAAAGCCAGCCGCCGGGTCTATATTTTCTTCACCCAGGGAGCGCTGCTTTGCTGCATGTTCTCCATGGTGGGAGAAGATGCGCCGTTTCATGTAGCCATGGCTCTGTGGATGCTCACCGACTGCTGCCGGCTGAGTCAAACCTCCGGCCGCTATCTGAAGCAGTAAGGGGGCGCTATGTATTTACCGGATTCCGTATTGCAATGCATGCACACCCTGGAGTCAGCGGGCTTTGAAGCCTATGCCGTAGGCGGCTGTGTCCGGGATTCTCTGTTGGGACTGACCCCCAACGACTATGATCTGTGCACCAATGCCACCCCCGCCCAGACCGCTGAGCTGTTCCAAGGGCATACTTTGGTCCGCAGCGGAGAGAAACACGGCACCATCGGCGTGGTGCTGGATGGGGCGGTTTACGAGATCACCACCTTCCGCAAAGAGGGCGGTTATCAAGACAGCCGTCACCCGGACTGGGTGGAATTTGTGCCGGATATCCGGGAGGATCTGGCCCGGCGGGATTTTACCGTCAACGCCATGGCCTACCATCCCAAAACCGGCTATATCGACCCCTTCGGCGGGCAGCAGGATCTGGAAAACAAGGTCCTGCGGGCGGTGGGACATGCCCCCACCCGGTTTCAGGAGGATGCCCTCCGCATTTTGCGGGGGGTGCGGTTTGCCGTCCGGTTCGGTCTGACCCCGGAGCAGGCTACTATGGACGCGATGCTCTCCCAAGCGCCCTTAATGGACCAGCTGGCCAAGGAACGGATCTTTCAGGAGCTTTGCGGTCTGCTGCCGCTGGTCAGCGCCCGGGAGCTTGTGACTTTTGCGCCGATTTTGGTGCAGGTGCTGCCGGCCCTTGCCCCCTGTGTGGACTTCCAGCAGCACAGCCGTCACCATAAGTACGATGTGTTCACCCACACTGCCTATGTGGTGGAGGCCACTCCTCCGGTGCTGCCCCTGCGGTGGGCGGCGCTGCTTCATGATACAGGAAAACCCGTCACCTTCTCAATGGACGAAACCGGCAACGGTCACTTCCTTGGACATGCCCAAGTCAGCGCCCAGATCGCCGATGAGACTTTGTTGCAATTAAAAGCACCCACCGCCCTGCGGGAGCAGGTGGTCTTTCTGATTTCCCACCATATGACCAAGCTGGAGCCGGACAGGAAACTCCTGCGCCGGCGTCTTGGGAAATGGGGCACGGACATGACCCGGATGCTGCTGCAGCTACAGCAGGCGGATATGGGTGGCAAAGGTGTCCTCAACCCTCTAGATATGGAGCAATTTCCCCTTATCAACAAGGAAATTGACCGGGTTTTGGCAGAAAAAGCCTGCTTTTCCGTGAAGGATCTTGCCATCAACGGCAATCATCTGCTGGAGCTGGGCTTTGCCCCAGGCAAGGGAATCGGCGCTTGCCTGCAATGCCTTCTGGAGCAGGTGCAGCAGGAGCTTATCCCCAACGAATCCGATGCCCTTTTACAGGCCGCCGCCCAATACAAACATTAGATATGATTCCATATCAATTCACCCCCTTGGTTCACTGAACCAAGGGGGTGTGTTTGTGTTTATAGACCCATTTCCTTTTTGACCTCTCCGAAGGCCTTCACCGCGAAACCAATATCCTCTTTGGTGTGTCCTGCAGAGATCTGGATACGAATACGATCCTTGCCCTTAGGCACCACAGGGTAGCAGAACGCCACAACATACACACCCTTTTCCAGCATCCTCCGGGAAAACTCGTGAGCGATCTTGGGATCGTAGAGCATCACAGGAACAATGGGGTGTTCGCCGGGTAGCAGGTCGAAGCCGAGTTTCTCCATCTCCGCGCGGAAGTAGCGGGCATTGGCGTGAACTTTATCCCGCAAGGCAGTAGACTCCTCCAGCAGTTCAATGGTACGAATGGTGGCGGCGCAGATGGCAGGTGCCACCGTGTTTGAGAACAGATACGGGCGACTACGCTGACGCAGAAGATCCACAATGGGCTGACGGGCAGCCGTATAGCCGCCGGAAGCGCCACCCAGTGCCTTGCCGAAGGTACCGGTGATAATATCTACCCGATCCATAACACCGCAGAATTCGGGCGTGCCCTTACCGTGGTCACCCATAAAACCGACTGCATGGCTGTCATCCACCATCACCAGAGCATCAAATTCGTCCGCCAGATCGCAGATAGCCTGCAGGTTAGCAATATAACCGTCCATAGAAAACACGCCATCGGTAGCAATCAGGATCTTCCGAGCTCCGGCTTCCCGGGCGGCTGCCAGTTGGGTGCGCAGGTCTTCCATGTTATTGTTTTTATAGCGATAACGCATAGCCTTGCACAGCCGAACACCATCAATGATAGAGGCGTGGTTCAGTTCGTCGGAAATCACTGCATCCTCTTTACCCAGCAAGGTCTCAAACAGGCCGCCGTTGGCATCAAAACAAGAGGAATAGAGAATGGTATCGTCCATTCCCAAAAAATTGGAGATTTTCTTCTCCAGATCCTTATGGATCTGCTGGGTGCCGCAAATAAAGCGCACAGAGGAAAGGCCAAAACCCCAGTTATCATAACTTTCCTTGGCCGCCTTGATCAGCTCCGGATGGGTGGACAGGCCCAGATAATTGTTAGCGCAGAAATTGACCACACCGGGCTTGGTGGTGGTATTGATCTTGGAGTACTGAGGGGTGGTAATAATGCGCTCTTCCCGCCATGTACCGGCTTCCCGGATGGCATCCAGCTCCGCAGTAATCTTGGTTAATGCAGACTTCATATTTTTATTCCTCCTATACCTTTTTATTTTGTCCAGTCCAGGATCACCTTGCCGGACTTTCCAGAGTTCATAGCATCAAATCCTTTCTGGAAATCGGAGTAGTGGAACCGGTGGGTGATCACAGGGCTTACATCCAGGCCGCCCTGTACCATATAGCTCATCTGATGCCAGTTATCCAGGTGTCGACCGTAGATGCCCTGCAGGGTCAGGCCCTTTGTGATAATGGTGTTCATATCCATAGGTACCGGCTCTTTGGAGATGCCCAGCAGGCTGATCTTGCCACCGTTGCGCATAGCGCCGATCATCTGCTGCAGCGCTGCACCATTTCCTGACATTTCCAAACCAACATCAAAGCCCTCTACCAAACCCTGATCCTTCATAATCTGAGGCAGATCCTCTCGGTTAGTATTCACAGCGGCATCAACACCCATCTTTCTAGCCAATTCCAGGCGGTCATCATTGATATCCGTAATGACCACCCGACGGGCTCCGGCATATCTGCAGATCGCTGCGGCGATAATACCAATGGGACCGGCGCCAGTGATCAGCACATCCTCGCCGATCAGCGGAAACATTAAAGCGGTGTGGGTCGCATTGCCAAAGGCATCAAAGAAAGCCACCACATCCTCAGGCAGGTTCTCATCGATGATAATCACATTCTCCTCGGGGATGCAGACATATTCCGCAAAAGCGCCATCCCGGTCCACACCCACAGAATTCGTATCCTTGCACCACTGAATGTTGCCGTTGTGGCAGTTACGGCAGTGGCGGCAGGTAATATGGCCTTCGCCGGAAACCCGTTGACCAACACGCAGACCGGTAACACCTTCGCCCAAAGCAGCTATCTCACCCACATATTCGTGGCCGATGGTCATAGGAGGCTTGATATGCTCCACCGCCCAGGGATCCCAGTTGTAGATATGTACATCCGTACCACATATGGCTGTTTTACGGACCTTGATCAGCACTTCACCGGGGCCGGGTACGGGCACAGGAACACGGCGCAGTTCCAATCCGGGGGCTGCCTTTGCCTTTACGATAGCATCCATATAATTTTCCATTTTTCGTCTCCTTTTCATAATAACATATTCTCGACTAATGTTATTAAAACATTATACCACTCTTTGCAATCCATCTCAACAAAAAATGTAAAAATTTATCGACTAACCCACGGGTTTATGCTATAATGCATACAAGAATTGGAAAAGGAGTATTCTGCCGTGGGTAAACAGCTTCCAAAATCCCATACAAGTGTCGGTCTGTTGGCTCATGCGGATGCGGGCAAGACCACCCTGTCGGAGGCGATGCTGTATGTCAGTGGCGCCCGGCGTACCTTAGGGCGGGTAGACCACCGGGACGCCTTTCTGGACACTCATAATCTGGAGCGGGCCCGGGGCATTACCATCTTCTCCAAGCAGGCCATGCTGGAAACCCAGCACCGGGTCATCACTCTGGTGGATACCCCGGGGCATGTGGACTTTTCCGCAGAGGCTGAGCGGGTGCTGCCCATTTTGGACTGCGCTGTGCTGGTCATCAGCGGTACTGACGGTATCCAGTCCCACACCCTGACGCTGTGGAATCTGCTGGAGCGCTACCGGGTGCCTACCGTGGTATTTATCAGCAAGATGGATCTGCCCGGCAAGGGCAGGGCTGAGATCCTGTCCCAGCTGCAGACCCAACTCGGCAACTGCGCCGACTTCTCCGCAGACCGGGAAAGCTGGCTGGAGCAGGCTGCCATGTGCGATGAAGGGCTGCTGGAGGGATATCTGGAAACCGGAACGGTGGAAGATGATGCCATCCGGCAGCTGATCCGGAGTCGGAAGCTCTTCCCCTGCTGCTTTGGCGCGGGATTAAAGCTGGAGGGTGTGGACACTCTTCTGGACATTCTGGACTGCTATGGCCCGATGCCCGATTATCCCGACACCTTCGGCGCCCGGGTCTACAAGATCTCCCGGGACAGCCAAAACAACCGGCTGACCTGGCTGAAGATCACCGGCGGCAGCCTGCAGGTACGGCAGCTGTTGGGTTACCGCACTCAAAAAGGGGAAGAACTCGCCGAAAAGGTCCTGCAGCTGCGGCAGTACTCCGGGGATAAGTTTACCACTCCGGAAACCGTGACCGCCGGAGAACTGGTGGCAGTTACCGGTCTTACCGGCACCTATGCCGGTCAAGGCTTGGGCAGCGAAAGCGCCGGACAAGCCCCGGTTTTAGAGCCGGTGATGACCTACCGGCTACAGCTACCGGCTGGCTGCGATCCTATGACCGCCCTGCCCAAGCTACGGCTTTTGGAAGAAGAAGACCCGCTGCTACGGATCCTGTGGGATGCCCATTTGCAGCAGATCCATGTGCAGCTGATGGGTAAAGTCCAGCTGGAGGTGCTCCGAAGCCTGATCCTGGAGCGATTCGGTCTGGAAGTCACACTGGATGACCAAAAAATTTATTATAAAGAAACCATCGCCGCTCCGGTGGAGGGTGTGGGACACTTTGAACCCCTGCGCCACTATGCCGAGGCCCATATTCTGTTAGAGCCTCTGCCCACCGGCAGTGGGCTGGTCTTTGACACGGTTTGCCCGCTAGATGTACTGGATGTGAACTATCAGCGGCTGATCCTCACCCACTTAGAAGAAAAGATGCACCGGGGCGTCCTCATCGGCGCGCCCATTACCGATATGAAGCTGACCCTGCTGGTGGGCAAAGCTCACCTGAAGCACACCGAGGGCGGCGATTTCCGGCAGGCCACCTACCGGGCCGTCCGACAGGGGCTCATGCAATCAGAATCTATCCTTCTGGAGCCCTGGTATCGGTTTATTCTCACCGTTCCCACGGCGCAAGTGGGAAGGGCCATCACCGACATCCGGGCCATGAGCGGCGAATTTGAAGGACCGGACGCCAACGGCAGCAACAGCACCCTCACCGGTCTTGTGCCTGCCTCTGAAGTAGGCGACTATGCCGCACAGGTCGCTGCCTACACCCAAGGCACCGGTCAGCTGCAGCTGACCCTCCACGGGTATGCCCCCTGTCACAATCAGGAAGAGGTTGTAGCCGAAATGGCATATGACCCGGAAAGCGATCTGGACAACACCCCGGATTCCGTATTCTGCAGCCATGGCGCAGGTTTTACCGTCAAGTGGAATCAGGTGCAGGAGTATATGCATCTGGAAAGCGGCATCCAAAAAGATACCCCCCAAGCGCCGCAGCTGATCACCCGGAATATCCGGCTGGATGACAAGGAGCTGGAGGCCATTATGGAGCGGGAGTTCGGCCCGGTAAAGCGGCCTTTGTTCCGGGCCCCGGAGAATCGCCCCGCCACGGAGGAGGTCTCTATCCGCCCGCCCCGGGACAGCGCCATCATTGTAGACGGCTACAACATCATCTTCGCCTGGGATGAGCTGAATGCACTTGCCCTGCACGATCTGGATGCGGCCCGGCGGAAGCTGTGTGACCTGCTGTCCAGCTATGCAGGCTTCAAAAAGTGCTATTTGGTGCTGGTCTTCGACGGCTACAAGGTCAAGAACAACCCCGGCGAAAAAGAGACCTTCCACAACATCCAAATCGTCTACACCAAGGAGCATGAGACCGCCGACGCCTACATCGAGGCGCTGGCTGATCGGATCGGCAGAAATTACGCCGTACGGGTAGCCACCTCCGACGCTCTGGTGCAGCTTAGCTCTCTGCGCAGCGGCGTACTGCGGATGTCTGCAAGAGAGCTGCAGCTGGAAGTAGAAGCGGCCCGGAAAGAAATGGAAAGCTATTACTAATTGTGTCTTCCATTTTTTGCCGATTTCTAGTACAATGATAAAAAGCACAGGAGGTATCCCCTATGTCTGTCCAATCCCCTAACAATTCCAAAAATATCCGGATGGAGCGACACGATCACCGGGTAGAACACATCTTCCGCCGGATCCTGCATATCCTAGAGCGATTGGTGGCTGCCATCACACTGATCGTCTTGGTGATCGCCCTAGGTCTGGAGCTGTATGAGATGGTCACCACCGAAGGCTACTTAGGTGACATCAGCCAGTATCTGCACAATATTCTGACCATCGTAGTGGGTCTGGAATTTGTGCGTATGCTCATCGACACCACCCCGGCAAATATTCTGGAGGTGCTCACCGTAGCCATCACCCGGCATGTGATCCTCACCCACGATGACCCCTGGAGCAATATGGCCTGCATTGCCTGTATTGCAGGACTGTTTGCCATCCGCCGCTTCCTGGTTCGCCGCAGCGAGCTGAAGGAGGAAATGGTGGAAATGGAATAAGTCCGAGCAAACCCATCCACCCAATGCGTCCGGTGTCCTGCCGGACGCATTTGTGTTTGAGAAGATGCTGTCCTGCACCCGGTTTTGGGGGGCTGGAAAAATTTCACCCGTTAGGGTCTTTATTCTTTCTGCAAAAGCTGTTATAATGTGTCTGTTCGCCAAGGAGGTGTTCCCTTTGCAATGGCTTTTGACAGCGTTAAGCTGGATTTTGAAACTATTGACCTTTTATACCGGTGTGATGGGCCTGTGCTTCCTGCTGCCACGCAGGCGCATCCCTCAGTGCCCCGCCGGCACCCGGTTCGCCGTGCTGATCCCTGCCCGAAATGAGCAGGCGGTGATCGGTAATCTGATCGCAGCTCTGTTAGAACAAACCTACCCCCGCCATCTGTATGACATTCTGGTCATCCCCAATAACTGCACCGATGACACGGAGCAGGTGGCCCGGGAGGCTGGCGCCAGGATCCTCCACTGCTCCCGCCCAGTGCACACCAAGGGGCAGGTGCTGCAGGATATTCTGGGGCAGCTGCAGGGGCAGTATGATGCCTATGTGGTCTTCGATGCAGATAATCTCCCGAACCCGGAGTTTCTGGCCCGGATGCATGATGCCGTAGCCGATGGGGCCCAGGTGGCCAAGAGCCGCCAGATGGCGCTCAACCCCTACGACAGCTGGGTAAGCGGTAGCTATGACCTGTATTTCCAGAGCATCCACCTGATGCACAGCCTGGGCCGGATACCCTTCCATCTCAGCGCCAAGCTCATCGGTACGGGATTCATGGTGACAGACCGCCTGCTACAGACCTTGGGTGGCTGGAACACTTGCACCTTGACCGAGGATATTGAATTTGCCGCCCAATGCGCCCAGCGGGGCATACAGGTGCGGTATGTGCCGGAGGCGATCAACTATGACGAAGAGCCTGTGAGTTTCCGGGTCTCTATGCTCCAGCGCAGGCGTTGGAGCGCCGGTGTTCAGCAGGTTGCAAACCGGTATACCCTGCCGCTACTTCGGCGGCCGGGCTGGCTGACCTGGGATTTGGCCGCCCACATCAATATGATCTATGTGCAGCTGTTGGCTATTTTCCCAGCTGTGTACGGGCTTTTGCAAAGCTCGATACCCCAGGCAGCAGCTTCCCTTCTGATTACCGTGGCCGGTTTCTGGGCGGGCAGCACGGCCATGGGACTGTTCTTGGCAATCAGTGCCCGCCGGAAGTTCCTTCCGATGCTCCCTGTGGTTTTGCTGTATCCCCTGTTTCTGCTGTCTTGGTATCCGCTGCATATCTTAGGTCTGTTTGCCAAGCCCAAGGACTGGGCACCCATTCCCCACGGCACAGCCAGAAAAGAAACTGCCAAAGAAAAAATATCCCTGTGAAGCATCACAGGGATATTTTTTCTGTCTGTTTTTAGAAAATCCGATCCAGGTCTCCCGCCACAAGGCCTGTGCAGATCCGCATGGCATTGTTGGCGAAGATGATATCCGTTGCATCTGTGGTCTTGGCAAGCTCTGTGAGGCTGCCTTCCCAATAGCGGTAGTCGATCTCATAGACCGTGGCGTAGTGATCCACAATGAAGGGCATGAATGCACAGCCGAAAGATTCCTTTACCACAATACATACGCTGCCGTCGGTCACATCCGGATTGTGGAATTCCGTATAGGGATTATCACCGGCGGCAAAAGCATTGTACTTATTGAAGGAGGCATCCAGTGTCACATCCCGGATCACCGGCCAGTTTCTGGTTTCTCCATTGGCGTTGGTGTAGGTCATGGACACATTGCATACCGGATGATAGGCATATACCGTATCGGTGTAGTCCCCAATGTCCTGCATATACTGGTACAGCGAGCCCTTAAAGCCGTCAAACTGGGATTGCTTCCGCTGGTCGGGGGTGTAAGGCGCAATGCCCTTGGTCTGACAGAAGGCTTCGTACGCATAATACGCACCCAGCGCCGTCCAATGGTGGTCGGTCTTGAAGTACAGATACTCATTTCTGTGGCGCATAAGATTCTCATACGCTCTGACCGGAGTCACCCCTTCGCCAAAATAGCTGTAGATACTGTCGATGGCCAGCCCCTGATCGTAGTAGTTTTTCATCAAAGGGGAAATATCATCGGGAAGCACCACGCCAATGGCGGTGGGAATGGTCAGAGCATACACATTGGTGATCCCTGCCAGATCCTGGGCATAGCGGGTCAGAACTTCGGCATAAGCCGCAGCCGCGCTGTCGCTGTAACCAAAGCCCTCAAAGGCGCTGTTGTCCACCTGATAGACCTTGCTGTGGAAGTCATACTGTCCGGACTGGCTTTGCAGCAGGGGGTACGGCTTCTCCGGAGAAATGGTGGGGATGGGCTCTGTAGGTTCTGTTGCAGGTTCTGTAACCGGCTCTGTGGGGGGTGCTGTCGGTTCTGTGGGCGGTACTGTCGGTTCTGTAGGTGGCTCCGTAGGAACCGTGGTCACCTCTGTAGGTTCTGTGGCCGGCTCCGTGGGAGCTGTGGTTGGTTCGGTTGGTACTGTTGTTGCCTGTGTAGCCGGCTCTGTCGTCGCTTCTGTGGTAGGTTCTGTGGTGGAATCTGTGAGGATCTGCTCTAAGGAGGGATTGGAGGCGATGATCGCTAACGCCTGCTCCACATCCGGGCAGATACACAGGATCACTGCCGTTCCCTGCTGCCAGATCACCGCTTTGTCCAGCTTGGGAACTTCCGCGGGAAGGTAGGTCTCATATTGCGCCTTCAGCTGAGCTACATGGTCTTCCACACAGGCTACCGCCGTGGGCAGGTCCTCCTCCTGGGCCACAGTGATCAGCGCAACCTTATCCACATAATACGCACTTCCAGCATACATCTGTACGGTTGCCCCATGGGGCAGACCCGGCAGGTACAGCACGCCGCTGTCGCCCAAATCTTCCAGTTGGGTTGCATAGTCCACCTGCTGCACCAATGCGGCAAAAATCGCCCGGGGATCAGCCTCCGGCTGTGGGGCCGGTTTGCAGGCAGCCATGGTGGTAAGGGCGCTCAGTGTCAACAGGAGGGATATGGCTCGGAGGAATCGTTTCATGGTTTTATCTCTTTTCTGCGGTATATTTTTACGCTCAGCGGATCTTGCCGCGGCGAAGTTGTCTGTAGAAGGATGGGTCTTCTAACCCAATTTAATTTATGTTAACGCAAAAGCTTCGTTTTTGCAACTGCCAAATATAACATATTTGGCAGTTTTCACGCATCTTTTGCAAATTTTTTCCAGAGAAAAAATCACCACCCTATAGGGTGGCGATTTTTTAGATGCATACCGGTTAACGCTTGTTTACTGATAGTTCTCCACAAAGTACTTATAGAAAGCAGCTGCCTCTGCTACGGCAGCGATATCCAAATTCTCATCCGCTGCGTGGATGGATCCCAGCTGCTGCTTGCTCATTCTGGTGGGGGCAAAGCGCATCACGCAGTTACAGATTGGGGTCAGACGCCAGGCATCGGTGCCCGCAGGCAGGATATACGGGGCGGCAGGAAAGCGGGGGAAGACCTTTTGAAGGCAATCGAAGGTGTAGCTGTAGGCAGGTGATGTCATATCCGCAGGAGCGTAGTACTCGTCACGCTCAGTCTCTAAAGTGATGCCGTGCTTATCTGCCACCGCCTTGAAGGCGGCGTAGTCGGTTTTTAGATCCTCTTCATTGATATTACGCAGCATCACCGAAGCAGTACAAACCTTGCTTGTTACGCTGCCCTGGATGTCTTGAAAATTACAGGTGGTGCCCACCATGCCGCCGGCGGTGGCGTTGAGCTTGGGCAGCACCTTGGTCAGCAGTCCTCCAAATAGCCACAGATTGGAAAGCAACACCTTCATAGGCAGTTTGCAGTAAGGCGCCAGCGCCCGGAACATCTCCCGGGTCTGGGGATTGAGTCGGCGGATGAAAATGTCCTTGGTGGTGATTTCCTGAATAAACTGGGACATCCGCTCCACAGGATTGCCCTTGAAGGCGGTAAGGCTCACATGGCTGCTCTCGTTCTCCACGGTGCATTTGAGCTTCAGCCGGCCCTTTTCGTGGGTGGCAACCATTGCGCACATCTGGCAGTTCATACCCGCCAGCGGGGGTTCTACGATGGCGCCGCCCTCGTCCAGGATCACTTCAAAGGTGATGCCCTTTTCCCGGCAGTATTCCAATGTTGCAGACATGCCATCGCCGCCCAGCTCCTCGTTGTGGGAAGATACGATATACAGATTCACAGGCGGGGTCAGCCCAGCCTGCAGCATTTCTTCCGCGGCAAACAGAATCGCGCACAGCGACCCCTTGGTGTCCGCAGCGCCCCGTCCGTAAACCTTTCCGTCCCGGATAATACCCTCGAATGCAGGCATCGTCCAGTCGGTGTCCGCAGGCACCACATCGTGGTGGGACATCAAAAGGATATTGCGCCCTGCGTCCTTGCCGGGGATCTTATACATCCAGCAATCGTCAGACAGAAGCGTATGCTCTGCCTTTTGGTGCAGCAGGGGGAAGTCCTCTTCCACAACCTTGCGCAATTTCGCAAACTCGGTATCATCGTAGCTGTCCTTTACGGACACGGTGGCGCACTGCAGCATCCGGGAGAGTGTCTTCCCGTAGCCCTCCAGCTGGGCATCCGAAAAAGCAGGGTGCTGTCCCTCCAGCTTTCGCCCGTTCCGGGTCTTCCGCGCGGTATTGATCAGCAGCACGGCAGCCAATATCACTACCATAGCCAAAAGGCTACACAAAACGACCATAGTAAGCCCTCCTTTATTGTAAGACAAAGTATAGCACTTATTTTATATCCCGTCAAATCCCCTGCTACTGAAAAAACAAGATTGTCTTTTGGGATGCTCCGTTGTATAATGTTTTTATACAATGAGGAAAGAGAGGATCTTTTATGTCTGCTCCAACCCGACAGACCCCTAAGGTGGGTATTTTGGAAAAGCTGGGCTTTGCCACCTTCTCCACTGCCAGTAATGTGGTGTTTAACTTCAAGGACTTGTTCTATCTGTTTTTCCTGACCAATGTGATGGGCATCAGCATTGCCCACGCCGGTATCATCACCGCCATCGGCATTGTTTGGGATGCCGTCAATGACCCGCTGGTGGGTTTCTGGGCGGTGAACCACAAGTTCAAAAACGGCGAAAAGGTGCGCCCCTTTGCCCTGTGGTGCGCGGTCCCCTGGGCCATCACCGTGGTTTTGATGTTCACCTGCTTCGATGTGGCTTATGCCGTAAAGCTGGCGATCGCCATGGCTATCTATTTCCTGTTTGAGCTGTTCAACACCTTTGCCGCTATCCCTTATAACTCCATGGGCAGCCTGGCCACCAACCAGGATGCAGACCGCCGGGCCATCAATGTTGCCCGTAATTTGGGCGGCTGCCTGGGCAGCGCCATCGGTGCCGTTGCCATGTATCCTCTGCTGGATCTGTTTGGCGGTCTTGACGATGCCGGCAACATCATCCCCGGCGACCCGGGCAAGAACGCCTTCTTCTACGCCGCCATCGTCATGGGCTGCGTGTGCATCCTGGGAAGCTTTGCCCACTATTTCACCACCCGTGAACGGGTGAAGCAGGAAGTACCCAACGAGGAAAAGATCCGTCTGTTCCAGGCGTTCAAAATGCTCTTTGCCTGCCGCAGCTGGGTGATGAACACCCTGTATGTGCTGTGCTACGGCATGCTGAATCTGCTGATCATGAGCACCATCAACTATTACGCAACCTATGTGATCGGTTCTTCCTCCGCGGCTACCCTCATCATGGGAGTATATCTGGTTGTGTCGGTGATCTGCTCCGTGCTTTCCATCCCCATCGACAAGAAATTGGGTCGCCGCAAGACCATGATCAGCTCCGCGGTGGTGTATATTGTTGGAAAGATTTGGTTTATTATTGATCCGTTCTCCATGGGCGCCATTTATGTCAATGCAATCTCCGTGGCTTACGCTATGACAGTGGCGTTCGTCCTGTTCAACACCAACCGTAATAATATTGCAGACCTGATTGAGTGGAAGAGCCATCGCCGGATCGACTCCCTGGTCTGCACCTGCGACAATCTGGCCTCTAAGCTCAGCAAGGCGGGGGCGAATCTGCTGATGACCGGCGCGCTGGCTGCAGCAGGATTCAATGCAGACCTGCCTGCCCAGCCGGATGCTGCCATCCATACTATCAACGCCCTGCTGGGCTGGGTGCCTATGTGCATCGCCGCTGTGATGCTGGTGGTGGTATTCTTCCATCCGATTGAAAAAGATATGGCCGCCATGCGCGCCGAGAGAGATTGACCGTCTGCTCCCATAAGCTCCCTGCATACAGTAAGCAAGCCCCATCCAACTGGATGGGGCTTGCTTTGGCATGGACGATATAGGACTCTTCCGCGGGCTAAAAAAGTGTCCACTGGACACTTTTTTGCGGCCTGCGGGCCGCCGTCCTGTTCGAGTCCTTATCAGCCAAGACCAAAAAGAAACCACACCTTTCGATGTGGTTTCTTTTTGGTG
>JAZOBL010000016.1:0-40730 GCA_045595945.1 Faecousia sp. | reverse complement strand
ATTGCTGTGGGATCGCTTGACGAAAGCGGTCCAATTTTTATATCCAAAAAACCCGAAAACAGAAAGGAAAGAATGTTATGAAGAGAATTGTTTGTTTGGTAATGGCAACCCTGATGGTGCTGTCTATGGCCGCTTGCGGCAACGGCAGCGGCTCCGACAAGATCAATGCCGACGATTACCTGGCCGATGTGCCTGCCGTTGAAGACCTGACCGCCACCGATACCACCAAGATCATCGGTCTGGAAGACGGCGTCCTCACCGTTGGTATGGAATGCGCTTACGCTCCCTACAACTGGACCCAGATGGACGACAGCTACGGTGCTGTGCCCATTGCCAATGTGGAAGGCTCCTACGCCAACGGCTACGATGTGATGATCGCCCAGCGGATCTGTGATACCTACGGCTGGGAGCTGGAGATCGTCTCCTCCGCATGGGGCTCCCTGGCCCCTGCCGTGCAGGCTAAGACCATGGATGCCAACATTGCCGGTCAGTCCATGACCGCAGACCGGATGGCAGAAGTGAATATGGCCGGTCCTTACTACTATGCAACCATCGTGTGCCTCACCACCAAGGATAGCGAGTATGCCAAGGCTACCTCCATCGCTGACCTGGCCGGCGGCACCTGCACCTCTCAGAGCGGTACCATCTGGTACGACTCCTGCCTGCCCCAGATCCCTGAAGCAGACCTGATCGCCCCCGCTGAGACACCTTCTGCTATGCTGATGCAGCTGGAGACCAAGACCGTGGACTTCATTTGCACCGATATGCCCACCGCTATGGCAGCTGTGGCAAAGAATGAGGATTTGGTGATTCTGGACTTCTCCGGCACTGAGGGAGACTTCCAGTTTGCCACCGAGCAGGAGCGGGCTGAGAACGTGAACATCGGCATCTCCGTCCTGAAGGACAATGAGGAGCTGACTGCCGCCATCAACAAGGCTCTGTCTATTCTGGATGTAGACGACTTCAATGCTATTATGGATTACGCCATCGCAATTCAGCCTGAAATCTAAAAACCATTTGGTTTCCTCCGGCTCCGGCCGGAGGAAACTGCCGAAAAGGAGTATTTATGAGTAAGCTTATAGAGCTGGTGCAGGATGTAGCGCGCCTGTGGAGCAAGTACAGCCCTATGTACTTAAACGGCATCAGAAGCACACTGATCCTGGCGCTGGTGGCAACCGTTATCGGATGCGTCATCGGCCTGATCTGCGGTGTTCTGAATACCATTCCTTATACAAAGCAGGATAACATTTTCAAAAGATTTGTCCTGCGGCTGATCCGTATGTTGGTGCGGGTGTATGTGGAAGTCTTCCGGGGAACGCCTATGGTGCTGCAGGCGGTGTTTATCTATTACGGTCTGCCGTACTTTACCAACAATGCGGTGCATTTTGAGAGCATTTGGCTGGCATCCATTATCATTGTTTCCATCAACACCGGCGCCTATATGGCAGAATCTGTCCGGGGCGGTATTATCTCCATTGACCCGGGCCAGACCGAGGGTGCAAAGGCCATCGGTATGACCCACTGGCAGACGATGACCAATGTGATCCTGCCCCAGGCGTTGCGGAATATTTTGCCTCAGATCGGCAATAACCTGATCATCAACATCAAGGATACTTCTGTTATGAGCATCATCGGCTTTACTGAGTTCTTTGCTATTCACAAGAGCATTGCCGGCACTACCTATCAGTATTTCCCCTCTGCAGCTATTGAAATGGTGGGATATCTGTCTATGACACTGATTGCTTCTTTCCTTCTGCGTATGTGGGAAAAGAAGATGGACGGCGCAGGCAGCTATGAGCTGGTGCAGGTGGATTCTCTGACCATGACTGCCGGCACCTACAGCCATCCTAAGCGGGGCAGCAATTTCGATGAGCAAAGCAAGGAATACCGTGACAGAGTGAAGCAGGGCCTGCGCTTCGGACGCAACAGAGGAGGACGCTAACATGGATGAAAAGATTCTGGATATTAAGCATCTGTCCAAATCCTTTGGTAAGCACGAGGTTTTGCGGGATATTGATTTTTCTGTTTCCAAGGGCGATGTAATCTCCATCATTGGCGCTTCCGGCTCCGGAAAATCTACGCTTTTGCGGTGTATCAACCTACTGGAAACACCAACGCACGGTGAGATTTGGTATAACAACGAGAATGTGGCAGACAGAAAGGTAAAGCCCCACGAATATCGCAGTCATGTGGGGATGGTGTTCCAATCGTTTAATCTGTTTAACAACATGTCTGTGCTGAAAAACTGTATGGTAGGACAGATGAAGGTGTTGGGACGCGGCAAAGAGGAGGCTAGAGAAACGGCCTTGCTGTATCTGCAAAAGGTGGGCATGGCCCCCTACATCAAGGCCAAGCCCCGGCAGATCTCCGGCGGACAAAAGCAGCGCGTGGCCATTGCTAGAGCGCTGGCTATGAATCCTGAGGTGCTGCTGTTTGATGAACCCACCTCTGCCCTTGACCCGGAGATGGTGGGTGAGGTGCTATCTGTTATGCAGCAGCTGGCACACGAGGGAATGACTATGTTGGTAGTGACCCACGAGATGGCCTTTGCCCGGGATGTGAGCAACCGCGTGGTGTACATGAACGACGGCATAATTTGTGAGCAGGGAACTCCGGAGGAGATCTTCGGCAATCCCCAAAAGCAGGAGACGAAAGATTTCCTTGCCCGCTTCCGCAACACATAAAAATATCGGCCTGCTGCGTAACGCAGCAGGCCGATATTATTGTTGTTTACACGCCGGAGTAGGCAGCAAAGCCTGCATCCACAGGCAGCACCACACCGGTGATGGCAGAGGCAGATCTGTCGTCGCACAGGAACAGCGTTGCGCCCAGCAGCTCGTCGGCATCTACGAAACGGCCGGTGGGGGTGCCGTTCAGGATCTTGGCGGAGCGGGCGGTGGGAGTGCCGTCCTCATTGAACAGCAGTGCCTTGTTCTGGGCGGAGACCAGGAAGCCGGGGGCAATGGCATTGCAGCGGATGCCGGTGCCGGCAAAGTGGGTAGCCAGCCACTGGGTAAAGTTGGAAATACCGGCCTTGGCGGCGGAGTAAGCGGGAATCTTGGTCAGGGGGGTGTAAGCATTCATGGAGGAGATGTTCAGGATCACACCGGACTTCTTCTCTACCATGTCCTTGGCAAAGGCCTGGGTGGGCAGCAGCGTGCCCTGGAAGTTCAGCTTAAACACAAAGTCCACGCCGCCGGCATCCAGATCAAAGAAGGACTTGCCGCCCTCCTTTGCCTCGTGCTGATACTCATTGTCGGTGGTGGCACGGGGGTTGTTGCCGCCTGCGCCGTTGACCAGAATGTCGCATTTACCCAGGTCCCGCAGAACTGCCTGGTGGACTTCCTCCAGCGCCTCAGGATCCAGCACATTGGCCTTGTAACCCTCGCAGATGAAGCCTTCGGCCTTTAATTCGTCAGCCAGCTTTTTTACAGCCTCTTCATTCAGATCCAGTGCAGCCACCTTGGCACCGCTCTGGGCGAAGGCTCTTGCCATAGCGCCGCAGATCAGTCCACCGGCGCCGGTCACAACGGCAACCTTGCCGCTAAAATCAATGTTCAGGGGAAGATTCAGCATGATCAATTACCTCCAGTTTATTTGTTGTCCAGTTTGTCCAGCATATCCCATACACCCAGCATATACATAATACCCAGCGCCCGGTCATATAAACCGTAACCGGGACGGACACTGCCCGGGCCTTCCTCCCACAGGTGACGGCCGTGGTCGGGACGGATGTAGCCCTCATAGCCGCAGTCATGGTACGCCTTCAGAATTTCCAAAATGCCGGTGTCACCGTCGCAGTCCCGGTGGGAAGCTTCGGAGAAGTCGCCGTTTTCGAAGTGCTTCACATTGCGGATGTGGGCGAATGCGATCCGGTCGCAGTGCTTGCGGACGATGCTTGCCACATCGTTGTTGGGGTCGGCATTCAGAGAACCGGAGCACAGGGTCAGACAGTTGTAGGGACTATCCACCATTTTCAGGAACCGGTCAATGTTTTCCTCATTGACCAGCAGGCGGGGCAGACCGAAGATGTCCCAGGGGGGATCGTCCATGTGGATGGCCATCTTCACATCGCACTCCTCGCAGGTGGGCATAATGGCTTCCAGGAAGTACTTCAGATTGGCCCACAGGGTTTCGTGATCCACATCCTTATAAGCCTTGAACAGCTCGTCCAGCTTAGCCATCCGCTCTGGCTCCCAGCCGGGGAAGGACATGTTATACTTCTCAGTAAAGTCCAGAATGTACTTGGCCATGGCATTGTAGTCTTCCTGGATCATGTTCTTTTCGTAGAACAGGGCAGTAGAGCCGTCGCCGACCTCATGGAACAGGTTGGAGCGGGTCCAGTCGAAGATGGGCATAAAGTTGTAGCAGATCACCTTGACACCGTACTTGGAAAGATTGCGGATGCACTGCTTGTAGTTTTCGATGTACATATCCCGGGTGGGCAGGCCGATCTTAATGTCATCGTGGACATTCACGGATTCCACCACATCGATGTTGAAGCCGTACGCATCCAGCTGATGCTTGACCTCGGCGATCTCTTCCTCTTCCCAGATCTCACCGGGCATCTTGTGGTGCAGAGCCCAGACGATGCTGGTGACACCGGGGATCTGCTTGATGTGGGACAGGGTGATCTTGTCGTTACCTTCTCCGTACCAACGGAAACCCATTTGCATTGGCATAAGAATCCCTCCAATTGTAATTCTTGTATTTGAAACTAGTGTATCATTATATAAATGCAATAAAAATTGCAGGAATTGCTTGAAACATTGCGATTGTTGTTGTATACTTTGCTTGAGGTGGTTTTATGCGGGAACGGGCCCAGAGATTTGACCCTCGGCAGGAGATGCAGTCGGAAACCTTCGAGGTATTTCATTATAAAGAGCCCCGCCCGGAAGGGGTGGAGGTGCACCATCACGACTTTTACGAGGTGTACTATCTGCTCTCCGGACAGGTGGAATATTGGGTAGAGGGCCGGATCATCCAGATGAAGCCCGGAGACCTTCTGCTCATTAACCCGATGGAGCTACACCGGCCCATGGTGGGCCCGGAGCATACGGTGTATGAGCGGATCGTACTGTGGATCAACACGGAGTATTTGCAGAATCTGGCGGAGGGTGGTATCCTGTGCCGGTGCTTTGACCCCAGCTTACCCAATCTGATCTGCCCCTCTGCTGGGGAACGGCCTGGGATCAGTGCCCGGATGAGCGATTTGGTGCGGGAATATTACAGCCAGGAGTTTGGCAGCCGGACCTGCGCCCAGGGTCTGTTTTTGCAGCTGATGGTGCAGCTGAACCGGATGGTGCTGCAAACCGGGGTGCTGAAGCAGGAACGGCAGGTGTCCCCCTTGGTGCAGAAGGCCCTGCACTATATTGCCGACCATATTGCCGACGACCTGTCTCTGGACAGCATTGCAGGCGCCTGCTTTGTCAGCAAGTACCACCTTTCCCATGCCTTCAGCAAGGAAGTGGGGATCAGTGTATACCGGTATATTATGCTCAAGCGCCTGCTGATGGCTCGCCAGCTGCTGGCCGCGGGCGAGACCGCGGGGCAGGTGTGTATCAGCTGCGGCTTCTCTGACTATACCAGCTTTTACCGGGCGTTTAAGGCCGAGTACGGTATCAGCCCCGGTGCATATTCAGCAGAATAAAATGCAAAGAGCGACTCCCTATGGAGCCGCTCTTTATTGTATGATTCCGTATTTGATAACAATGCGTTGCAGCTTTGTCAGCAGAGGCTTACTTAGCAGCAGCAGGAAGACAAAGGTGCAGGCTGCCTGGATCAAATTCACAGGCAGACCGGTCAGATATACCGCCAATACAGAGGCGGGGGTGAATACCGTGAGATTGGTTATCACAGAGGAGGTGTCCAGAAGCGGACATACCACAAACAGCACCACCGTGAAGCCGAACAATCCCAGACTTAGCGGATCTTTGGGGAGCCGCTGTTTTTTGTGATAGAAAAGGCCTGCAATGCATCCGCACATACCGTATGCCAGCATTTGCCAGGGCGTCCAAGGCCCTTGACCAAACAGGAAATTACTGGCAAAGGCACTGATGGCGCCTACCAAGAATCCTGCCTGGGGACCGAAGACCATAGCGGAGAGGATGATGATGGCGTAAATGGGCTTGAAATTGGGCAGCCAGAAAAACACCGCCCGGGATGCCACCGCCAGGGCACACATTACCGCGATCAGAGCCAATTCTCGGGCATCCGGCTTTTTGCCTTCAAAGGCCAGAAAGAAAGGAATCAGCATATACACTACCAGCAAGGTGGCAGTGAGATAGTAGCCTCTGCCGGGGAGATACCTTCCCAACAAAAGGGTGGCGGGCATCAGCACCAAGACTGCCAGCCAGGTAAAAACAGTGGATCTTTTCATGGCTGTGCCTCCCTGTTTTCACAAAGCAGCTGTACCACCTGCTCGGCGGTAACCGCATTGTGGAAAATACCCCGGCTCATCCGGTTGGCGGCGGTGGTGTAGAAGGTGTTGCCGCCAAAGAAAGCAGCCGACGTGTGGGAGGCGAGGATCTGCCCATCAAAGAACATACTGACCCGGTCGGCATATTTGGCACAGAACTCCACATCGTGAGAGACCATCAGGATGGTGAGTCCCTGCTCTTTTAGTTTACATAATATTTCTGCCAAAGTTTCCTTGAAGAAGCAATCGATCCCCTTGGTGGGCTCGTCCAGCAGCAAAAGCCGGGGATTGGTGAGCAAGACTTTCACCAGCGCCGCCCGCTGCTGCTCACCGCCGGACAGGTCATAGGGGTGACGCTCCAGCAGAGACTCGATCTGGCACAGCTGTGCCAGCCGGGCGATTTGTCCGGGATCGGCGCAGACCTCCTGCAGATCCTCGCCTACCGTGTCTTTTACAAACAGACTGACAGGATCCTGTGGCAGCATGGCAAGGCAGTTGCGGAAAAGTGACCCTGCTTTGTATTGACCGGCAGCCTTTCCAAACAGGCTGACTTTTCCCCGATATGGCTTGCAGATTCCACAGACAGCTTTCAGCAAAGTGGATTTTCCCGCGCCGTTGGCGCCTACGATGGCGTGGAAAGACCCGGCGGGGACTTGCAGGGTCGCTCCCTGTAAAATGTCCTTACTGTCACGCTCATAGCGGTACCACACCTGCTTCAGCTCCAAAGCAACATCGCTGGCTGGCGGTTGGTCAGTATCCGGTAGAGAAGAAACCCTTGCGCCGTTGGGGAACTGCTTATTCAGCCAAGTGCGTCCCTCCCGGACAGTCAGAGGGCAATCTCCCTGTCCGCCGGAGCGGTAAAACACCTGGGCCGGGGTGGGCATAGCGGAAAACATGGGACTATTTTGCTGCCACAGAGCGCAGCCCGCAGCTCTGGGGGTGTCATTTACCGCGATCCTTCCCTGCTCCAGAACCACTACCCGGTCGGCGGCGTGGAGGATATCCTCCAGCCGATGCTCGGTGATGATCACTGTCGTGCCCAACTCCAGGTTGATCTTTCGGATGGTGCTTAAAAAGTCCGAGGCTGCCAGAGGGTCTAACTGGCTGGTGGGCTCGTCCAAAATTAGCACCTCCGGCTGCATAGCCATAATGGATGCCAGATTCAGCAGCTGTTTCTGGCCACCGGAGAGGGTGGCAACATCTTTGTGAAACCAGTCCTGAATCCCAAAATAGCAGGCCATTTCCGCCACCCGTGTCCGCATGGTGGTCGGGTCGCAGCCGATATTTTCCAGACCGAAGGCCAGCTCGTGCCAGACCTTATCGGTGACGATCTGTTCCTCTGGATTCTGCATTACATAGCCGATCTTCACCGCCTGGGTTTTGGCGGGGATCTGTTCCAGGGGCATGTCGCCAAACAGAATCTTACCTGTGCGGCTGCCGTGGGGGGTGAGGACGGATTTTAAGTGCCGCAGGAGGGTTGTCTTGCCGCTGCCGCTTCTGCCGCACAGGGCAATGTATTCCCCGGGATGAAAGGTCAGGTTGATCCCCTGTAGGGCAGGGACATCATGGCCGGGATAAGAAAAGGTCAGATCCTGGATATAAATATGCGGCATAGGAGCACCTCCTTTAAGTGGATGACAGTGGGGGTCAGCAGGAACAGACAGTAGCCTGCCAGCGCGGGGGTCGCCGGCGCAAAGGATAGGGTAGGGGTGTAGGTGGCAGCAGTGCTGCCGGAGAAAGCACCCCAAAGGGTAATGGCGGCAGTAAACGCCATCCATGCAAGCACCACCCAATCGGAAGCGGTCATTCGGTACAGGTGGAAATGGGTGCGCTTTGCGGTGCCGTAGCCCCGGCTGCGCATGGAGTCGGCGGTGAGGATGCCGCTCTCCAACGACCAGCCGGTGAGAGAGAGCATCACAGTCATGGCGCTGCGGAGCTGTTCTTTTTTGGGCGCGTTTTCGCTGCCCATGCCGATGGCTCTGCGGGCATCGGTAATTGCCTTTGCCTTGCGCTGCAGCCCGGGGATCAGCCGGAAGATCATCACCATCAGTAAAGACAGGGAGGGGGCAAGAGAACCGAACAGGGCGGTGAACTTGTCCTCTGTCATCACCCGGTTGTAGCAGCCGAACCACAGGAGTGTGATCACTAAGATCGCACCGACCCCTGCGCCGTAGCACAGGGCCTCCAGAGTATAGGGCCTGCCAAACAGGAACAGCAGCACATGCTCGCCCCTGGTGTTGAACAGGGGATTGAGCACAGCTACCAACAGAAACAGCGGCAGCATAGCCACAAGAGGCTTGCCGACCTTTCTTCCCAGCAGGAGGGAGTAGTACAGTGCCCCGGCGGCAATCCCCGCAGCAAGATATACCGGGTGCTGGAACACCACGCCGAAGCCGATGGCGCCTACAAAGAATATAAAGTTGGTCAACGGATGCAGCTTGGAAAACCCATCGTTTCTCACGCCATGACCTCCTTAAAAACAAAAAATCGGTCCACAAAGGGACCGATTGCGCACGAAACCTACGAGCGGACCGACCCCAAGAGTCCCTCGTTCCGGTTCGGAGGCTGTATTCCGGCTCGTGACGCCCTTTGCATGTCCCTTCTCGAAGCTGTCTTCAATGGTGCATGCGGCATACTGTCACTCTACGGCGGCTTGGTACCGCTGGGATGTTCCCATTCCAATCTCATCCGAACCCATATGGAGTTTTTCCTAGTTTACCACAGTTTGCGGAGATTTGCAATCCTTTTCCCAAAAACCTTCAGGTATTTACAAACCCAGAGGGGTGTGATATGGTAATACCATAGAAATGAGGTGGTCATATGAGTGAGTTTTCCGATTGGTTGGGGTTAAAAACCAGGCAGCAGCGCAAGGAAGAGGCCAGAAAATACGATCTGTGGGCCTTTCCTTATGGCCCGGAGCAGAAGAAGACGGTCATCCGCCTGTTGCAGGCGCTGATCCCGGAGGAAAAACCCCAAATGGCGCTAATGATCTATCTGGCGGGCAAGCAGGGATATCTGGGCGGAGATCCCATTCAAGATAAGCCCGCCCGGGAATGTAGCCAGCAGAAGCGGATCTATTATGCCCAGTGGGCCATGGAGAATATGCTCCGGGGGAAGTACAAAAAATTGCTGCCCCGATACATGGCGCTGATCATGGCCGATCAGCAGGTGGATCGCACACTGAACTACCCCACGGTTGAACAGCTGCGGCAAGCGGCACAGGCCTTGGAGCCACAGCTAAAGTGAAGGAACAGGGAGTATCTGCTCCCTGTTTTTTTGCATAGTTTTTGCCGGATCACAGGCAGGAAAATTGTGACAAAAATACTCGCCTGTGGGGACAGAAAGGGATTGACAAATACTAAAATGTTTATATAATTGTATACAATAATACCAAAATGCAAAAGGGGGAACTGCCATGCTGGAAATATCCAACAAGACCAACCTACTGGAGAAGAAATCTTACAAATATTCTTTGCAGGATGTTGCCGAGCCCAATCTGCAGCGGGATGTGTATACCGAGGGTATGGTGCCCAAGGTAGCCTTTAACCACCGCCGTGTGCCTATGAATATGCCCGAGGAGATCTGGATCACGGACACCTCCCTGCGGGACGGCCAGCAGTCTGTGGAGCCTTACACCGTCGATCAGATCGTGAACATCTACAAGCTGCTGAGCAAGCTGGGCGGCCCCTACGGCATTATCCGGCAGACGGAGTTCTTTGTCTACAGTCAGAAGGACCGGAAAGCCATCGAAAAGTGCATGGAACTGGACCTGAAATTCCCGGAGATCACCACCTGGATCCGGGCCAGCAAGGAGGACTTCAAGCTGGTAAAGGACATGGGCATCCGGGAGACCGGTATCCTGGTCAGTTGCAGCGACTATCACATTTTTAAGAAGATGAAGATGACCCGGAAGCAGGCATTGGACCACTACCTTGCCGCTGTGCAGGATGCCTTTGATACGGGCATCATCCCCCGCTGCCATTTGGAGGATATTACCCGGGCGGACTTCTACGGCTTTGTGGTTCCTTTCGTCAATGAGCTGCAGCAGCTGTCCCAAAAGGCAGGCATTCCCGTAAAGATCCGGGCCTGCGATACCATGGGCTACGGCGTGCCCTATACAGAGGCAGCCATGCCCCGCAGTGTAGCCGGTATCATCTACGGCCTGCAGCACTATTCCGATGTCCCCAGCGAAATGCTGGAGTGGCACGGTCACAATGATTTCTACAAGGCAGTCTCCAACGCCTCCACCGCATGGCTGTACGGCGCTTCCGCGGTAAACTGCTCGCTGCTGGGTATCGGTGAGCGTACGGGCAATATCCCCCTGGAGGCTATGGTCTTTGAGTACGCCTCTCTGCGTGGCTCTATGGACGGCATGGATCCTACGGTGATCACCGAGATCGCTGAGTACTTCCAGAATGAGATCGGCTATCCCGTACCGGATATGACACCCTTTGTGGGCAGAAACTTCAATGTGACCCGGGCGGGTATCCATGCCGACGGACTGATGAAGGATCAGGAGATCTACACCATCTTCGATACGGAAAAGCTCCTGAACCGACCGGCCACCGTGCAGATCGGTAAAGCCTCCGGCCTTGCCGGCATCGCCTACTGGATCAACCAGGCATATAAGCTCACCGGTGACAAGAAGCTGGATAAGAGAGATCCTCTGGTGATCCGCATGAAAGAATGGATCGATGAAGAGTATGAGGACGGCCGTCAGACGGTGCTGTCCAACAGAGAACTGGAAGAAAAAATCGCGGAACTTGCCCCGGGCAGATTCCTGTAAGAAGGAGCGGGAAGGCTATGAAAAACTTTAAAACGACCTCCCTGGCAGACCAGGTTTTTGAAAAACTGGAAAACGATATTATCCACGGCGTCTACCCCCGTGGCGAGATTCTGACGGAACTGAAGCTGGTGGAGCAGCTGGGCGTCAGCCGTACCCCCATCCGGGAGGCGCTGCGCCGGCTGGAGCAGGAGCGGCTGATCGAGGAGACCGGTAAGGGCTCCCGTGTGCTGGGTATCACTGCCGATGACCTGCTGGATATTATGAATATCCGGGAGCAGATCGAGGGGCTGGCTGCTTACTATGCCTGCCTGAATATGACCCCTGAGACGACTCAGCAAATGCAGCATCTGATCGACCTGCAGGATTTTTACTTTGACAAATGGGATCCGGAGCATCTGCGGCAGGTGGATGAGGCGTTCCACGATATGATCTGTGAGCTCAGTGGCCGCACGGTGATCCGGGATACCTTGATCCCCCTGCACCGGAAGACCCGCCGCTACCGGAAGATCTCCATGCAGGATAAGAACCGCGCCAAGTGCACCCTGCAGGAGCATAAGGACATCTTCCAGGCACTGAAAAACGGCGATGCGGATCGGGCTAAAGAGGTAATGTCCTGGCACATCAAAGTGGCCAAGGCACATATGTTGGAGGGAATGTAACATGGGAATGACCATTGCACAGAAAATTATCGCAGCTCACAAGCTCAGCGGGGACATGACCCCCGGCAGCGAGATCGCCCTGAAGATCGACCAGACCCTGACCCAGGATGCCACCGGCACCATGGCCTATCTGGAATTGGAAACCATGGGCATTCCCCGGGTAAAAACGGAGCTGAGCGTTGCGTATGTTGACCACAACACCCTTCAGTCCGGTTTTGAAAATGCCGACGATCACCGGTATCTGCAGACCGTGGCTGCCAAGTACGGTGTCCACTTCTCCCGTCCCGGTAACGGCATTTGCCATCAGGTTCACCTGGAGCGGTTCGGAAAACCTGGCAAAACCCTCATCGGCTCCGACAGCCACACCCCCACCGGCGGCGGCATCGGTATGCTGGCCTTCGGCGCAGGCGGGCTGGATGTGGCGGGTGCCATGGGTGGCGGCGCTTACTATATCAACATGCCCAAAATGTTCAAGGTGGAGCTGACGGGAAAGCTCAATTCCTATGTGACCGCCAAGGATGTGAGTCTGGAGCTGCTGCGGATCTTGTCCGTCAAGGGCGGCGTGGGCGCTATCATCGAGTGGGGCGGCGAGGGCGTAAAGACTCTGTCTGTTCCCGAGCGGGCCACTATCACCAATATGGGTACAGAGCTGGGCGCAACCACCTCCATCTTCCCCTCGGATGAGACCACCCGGGCGTTTTTGAAGGCCCAGGGCAGGGAAGGGGACTATATCCCCCTGGCAAGCGACCCGGACGCCCAGTACGACCGGATCATCCCTATTGACCTGTCTTCTTTGAAGCCGATGATTGCCTGCCCCCACAGCCCCGACAATGTGGTGTCTGTGGAGAGCCTGAAAGGCACAAAGGTGGATCAGGTCTGTATCGGCTCCTGCACCAATTCCTCCTTGCAGGATATGCTGAAGGTGGCTGCCATGCTGAAGGGTAAGACCATCCACCCCTCCGTCAGCCTGTCTGTATCCCCCGGCTCTAAGCAGGTGCTGCGGATGCTGTCTGATTGCGGCGCGCTGAGCCATATTTTAGCCAGCGGCGCAAGAGTTCTGGAGTGTGCCTGCGGCCCTTGTATCGGTATGGGCTTCTCTCCCAACTCCGGTGGCGTGAGCCTGCGTACCTTTAACCGGAACTTCCTGGGCCGCAGCGGCACAAAGGACGGCCAGGTGTACTTAGTCTCTCCGGAGACCGCCGTGGCAGCGGCTCTCACCGGCTACATCACCGACCCCAGTACGTTTGAGCCGATGGAAGTGCTCCCCATGCCGGAGGTCTTTACCATTGATGATTCTGCTGTGCTGGCACCCCTGCCTGCGGAAGAGGCAGCAACGGCCCAGGTGCTCCGGGGCCCCAACATTAAGGAATTCCCCAAGAGCAAGCCTTTTGAGGATACCTTATCTGCTCAGCTGGTGCTGAAGGTGGGCGACAACATTACCACCGACCACATCATGCCTGCCGGCTCCAAGATCCTGCCCTACCGGTCCAACATCCCCTTCCTGTCCCAGTTCTGTTTCCAGGTTTGTGATACAGAGTTCGCTGAGCGTGCCAAGGCGGCAGGTGACGGAGTGATCGTTGGCGGCAGCAACTACGGCCAAGGCTCTTCCAGAGAACACGCCGCACTGGTGCCCATGTATCTGGGTATCCGCTGTGTTATCGCCAAGAGCTTTGCCAGAATCCATGTGGCGAACCTGATCAACGCAGGTATTCTACCTCTGACCTTCCAAAATCCTGACGATTACGATGCCCTGACCCAGGGAAGCAAGCTGACCTTCTCGGATCTGAAGGCCGGCATCGCCAACGGAACGGTCACTATGACCGACGAAACCACCGGCAAGACCTTCGTCCTCACCGGTGAATTTACCCAGCGCCAGCAGCAGATCCTGCTGTGCGGCGGACTGCTCAATTACACAAAGGAGAATAGCTGAAATGGAACAGATCGAACAGGCATTAACCCATTTTAAGACCCTGCTGGAGGACCAGTTTAAGCGGCTGGAGACCATGAATAAGCCCAAGAAGGACTTTGCTACCATGGATACCATCACCATCGGCATCGCCCCCGGCGACGGCATCGGCCCGATCATTACCCAACAGGCTGTCCGGCTCATGGAGCACCTGCTGGCAAAGGAGATCGCCTCCGGTAAGATCGTCATCAAGCAGATCGAGGGTCTGACCATCGAAAACCGTCTGGCGCTGAATCAGCCTGTGCCGGCAGATACCCTTGCCCAGATCAAAACCTGCGATGTGCTGCTGAAGGGCCCCACCACCACCCCCAACGGTGGCAATATGGAAAGCGCCAATGTGACGCTGCGCCGGGAACTGGATCTGTACGCCAATGTGCGCCCGGTGTCCATCCCCGCAGAGGGTATCGACTGGATGTTCTACCGGGAGAATACCGAGGGCGAATATGTGCTGGGTAGCCGGGGCATTGACCTGCCCGGTATGGCGGTGGACTTTAAGGTGACTACCGATGCCGGCACCAAGCGGATCCTCCGGGCAGCCTTTGACTACGCCCGGCAGAACGGCAAGACTAAGGTGACCGTGGTGACCAAGGCCAACATTATGAAGAAGACCGACGGTAAGTTCTCCGATATTGCACGGCAGATCGCTGCGGAGTATCCGGAGATCGAGACCGACGAGTACTACATCGACATTATGACTGCCAAACTGCTGGACACCCGGGTGCGCAACCAGTTCCAGGTGTTTGTAATGCCTAACCTGTACGGCGATATCATCACCGACGAGGCTGCCCAGATCCAGGGTGGTATCGGTACTGCAGGCTCTGCCAACATTGGTGACCAGTACGCCATGTTCGAAGCCATCCACGGCTCTGCCCCCAGAATGCTGGAGCGGGGTATGGGGGATTACGCCAATCCTTCCAGCATTATCAAGGCTGCTGCCATGCTCATGCGGCATATCTGCATGACAGAGGCGGCCCAGAAGCTGGAAAATGCTATGGAAGCCTGCCCTGTTGCGGTCACCGGCACTACCGATGGCCCTACCGCCAAGGAGTATGCGGACGCACTGCTGCAGCTGCTGTAATACAAAAAGAGGGTGTGCTTACTGCACGCCCTCTTGCTTATGAAAAAAACCAAAAGAAATAGCCCTTAACTGATTTTTAAGTCTCATCAGTTAAGGGCTATTTCTTTTCGATCTTGATATCTAACATCGTTGGTTAACCTCTCTTTCTGCAGGATCGACTTACCTTTCATCTTTTACGAAATCCATTCCGAAAACATAAAATTCTTTTTGACTTTCCCATCACACTCAAAGCGAGTAACCTGTATGTTGGAACATTTCCCGGATGAAAAGTTTGTCTTTGGGTTTCTTAGTACATTGGTATCACCCTTTCTGACTGTAATATATCACAAGGAAACGAGGAATGCAAGAGTAAAAATTGTACAAAATACACGAAACGAACTTATGAAAAACGCAGAAATCCGGCAATCTGCTGCATATCCGGTTGACAAAAGCGGAACGGAAATGGTATAGTAAATATGTTGGGCGCCCTCAAAAGGGCGCCCATTTTTGCCGTTATGTATAGCAGACACTTCGTTACAGAATACCCAGATGCTCCATTAGGATCTTTACGCCCAGCAGGATCAGGATCACACCCCCGGCCACCTGGGCTTTTTTCTCAAACTTATCGCCGAAGATGCTGCCGATCTTGACACCGCCGGCAGACAGGGCAAAGGTGGTAAGGCCTATGAGGCACACTGCCACCCAGATGTTCACATTGCCGGCCATGGCAAGGGAAATGCCGACTGCCAGCGCGTCAATGGAGGTGGCTACCGCCATGGTAAACATGGTTTTTACGGAAAGATCACAGTCGGTTTCGCAGCAGGCAGCATCCTCTTTGGAGCAGGCTTCCTTCAGCATATTGATGCCGATGATCGCCAGCAGACCGAATGCCACCCAGTGGTCAAAGCTCTGAATGGCCTCAGCAAAAAGGCTGCCCAGCAGGAAACCTACCAGAGGCATCAGTCCCTGAAACCCACCAAACCAGGCGCCGCAGGTGACCATAGCCTTGCCGCTGGCCTTTTTCATACACAGACCCTTGCACACAGAAACCGCAAAGGCATCCATGCTTAAGCCGATCGCCAAAATAAACAGTTCTCCAAAACCCATAAAAACCTCCCGGCGCTTCTTTCGCAAGAAATGAAAATTGCGTTAAAACCAGCTGTTCATAATTTGCAGAATTTGGAATTCGTAGTCGCCCTCAAAATCCTCCATCCGTCCGGCAGTGCGGACATTGGCCTCTGCCCCTTGCTCTGGGGCGGGATACTCCCATATATGGTAGGCAAGTCCCCGGTGGAGAAAGTCAATGGCACCGCAGGCGTGTTCCTCCTGGTAGGTAAAGGGGATGCCCCACTGCTTTAGAAAGCTCTGAATCTTTTGTAAGCGCACGATGATACCCTCCCCAAAAACCTTGCAATGCGTATCGGTATTTATTATAATGGACCTGTAAAAAAGTGCAAGTACTATTTTGGGAAAGGGCAGGAGGAATTCCAGTGACAAAACAGGAGCAGGCGGTGCAGGCAGCGCTGCAGCAGATCCGGCAGGGGGAAATCGTCTGCGCGGCGATCCGGGAGGGTGTCATTGTGGCAGCCGAAACCGGCAGAGGGGTTGCCCCTGTGTTACAGATGTACAAGAAAGGACAGCTGACCGGCAGTTTTCTGGTGGATAAGGTGGTGGGCAAGGCTGCGGCCATGGTCATGACCCGGGGTGGAGTCGCCGGCTGCCACGGCATTACCGTCAGTCAGGCTGCCCTAAACTGGTTTCGGGAACGGGGTGTGCCGGTGACCTGCGACCATGTCACTGACTATATCGTCAACCGCACCGGTGACGGCATGTGTCCTATGGAGCAGGCGGTTCTGCACCTGCAGGAGGACGTGGATATCGTGTCCGTACTGGAACAAACCCTTGCCCACCTTAGGAAGCCAAAATAAAAGTCCGTCCGATTACCGGACGGACTTTTTCTTGATTTACAAACTGATATAAACGGCAACAAGCAGGAATAGGATCGACAGGAAAAACAGGATGACTTGGAATAATCCGGTTTTCTTCAGCCAATCCATGTAGTTCACCTTCGCCAGCCCCAGACCCACAACAAGGGTGCCGCAGGTGGGGTAGAGGACATTGGTGTAGCCGTCTCCGAACAGGAAGGCCAGAATAATGATGTTGGTGCTGATCCCGGGCAGGGGCGCCAGGGTCAGCAGAGGAATCAGCAGCAATGCCTTTGCCAGAGCGCCGGGAATGAAAAATTCGAACACCAAGATCAGCAAATACAGCAGAACCACTGCCAGATAGGGCGATTGATGGCTGATATAGCTGTGACAGTAATAGAACAGGGTGTGCAGAATGTTTCCGTTTTCTGCAATGTACTTTACGCTAAAGGCAAGCAGAATGATGATAATGGAGGGGGACAGATCCTTGGCACCCTGCAGAAAGCTCTTGCCTGGGGTGAGAAAGCTGCCGGTGGTCTTCTTGCCAATGATGAAAGCACCAATCACAAAGGTCAGCGCCATGAACACCATGCCCAACCCCAGATCCGCCAGGAAGGGTACCACCGAGGATACCACGATCACAAGCAACACCGCAAGAAACAGCGTAAAGATCATATTCGCCTTGCGGCTGTACTGTTCCCGCTCCTGCTGGGAGAGGGCGACGAAGGTGTCTTCCCTACGCACAGCACCGCTGGCTTTTTCATCCCGTTTGGCCATGTGAACCAGATACAGGGAGGTCAGCACATACAAAATGCAGAAAATGACGATCCGGTACCAGATGCCGTCCAATAGGCTGATTCCCGCCAGATCTGAGGCCACACCCACGGTGAAGGGGTTGAAGATGGCGGTGGTAAAGCCAACGCCGGTGGTGACCAAAATCAGGCTGGCAGCTTGGGTGTTGCTCCAACCCATGGCAGATGCGAAGGACAGGAAGATAGGGAACAGGATCAGCAGCTCCTCCTGCAGACCGAAACAGGAGGCAAGGAGCATCATCATCAGATTGATGACCCAGATCAGCCGGTAACGGTGGTTGTAGAACTTGTGGATGATCACCTGCACCATGGCATACAGCCCGCCGGTTCGGTCCAGCACCCTAAAGCTTCCGCCCAGCACCAGCAGCACGGCGATGATCTGGATAATGCTCATATTGCCACCGCCGAACAGCAATGCTTCCACCGGGGCAGAGATCCAGCGGTAGGCAGGCAGGGTGGTTTTGCTCTCGATCAGGGAGAATGAGCCGGGGATCACCTTGCCGTTTTCGTCCAGCTGATAAGCACCGGCAGGGATCACATAGGTGAGGATGCCCACGAAGATCATTACAGCAACCAAAATAGAACAGATGGCAAGGAAGCTTTTCAGTCCGAATTTGATGTCTTTATCCAGCTGTTTTGTCTCCATGATGGCTTCCTCCTTTCCGTGGCTTGAAGATCAAGTCGATCATTTTTTCTTTGTATATCAGGGATACGATCACGCACGCGATGATCACCATAAGAATGGCGTAGGACACAATGGGGGAGGAGGTGCTGGTGATTTTCTCTCCCAGCCACAGGGTAACGACCACATCGGGCACCGGTCCCAACAGGGTGATCAGGGAATAGGTCCGCCAGCGCATACCGCTGTTTGCTGCCACCATATGGATCAGCAGAAAGGGCACAAAGGGCGCTAAATACGCCAGCAGAAGGAAGTGAACGATGCTTCGGTCACTGTTTTGGATCTTTTCTTCCATTTGCCGCTGCTTTTCCCGCTGCCTGGGGCTTTGGAACACCCGAACGGTTCGGGTAAACAGGAATGCCAGCTGGCTGGCGACAAACACGGAGAGCAGCACATGCAGGATTCCCACAGGCAATCCGTAGCTGAGGACAGAGGCCAGCTGCACCGGGACGGAGGAGATCACCGGGAAAAAGAAACAGACAATGATGATCAGCGAGATAGCAAAAAAGCCAACCAGTCCCAGAGAAAGCACATATTCCTGCACAATGGCAACCCCGGAAACCATCTCATAAAACAGATGGATGATGGTTTCCCAATTCCATACGGAGAAGACCACGCCAGCGAGCAAAACGACGAAGGTGAGGAGCATCAGGCAGGTTTCTTTCTTATTCTTCATGGTAGACCTCATCACTTGCCCTGCGCCAGACAGGGTCATGGAGATTGTGGATCTCTTCTGCGGCCAGCATCCACTTTGCCACCTGCTTTTCATTTTCCAGGAGCTTAAAGTTGTAGTAGGTGCCGTCATAGTAAAGATCCAGATCATACTGCAGCGACATGGTTAGGGAAAACACCTGTTTTGCATGGAAGAAAAGTTCAACCAGCTCACCGTCCCGGGTACCCCGGTAGGTCAGACCCTTGTTGGTGAGGGTCAGCGTGCCTTCACCGTAATACTGGAGAGAATGACCTTTGGTGAGCTTTTGGGTATTGATCCTGCCGATGGCCACCTTTGTTTCCATCATAAAGCCATCGTCTGTCACTTCCTGAGAAAGGATCTTTCTCTGCCATTTGTACCAGGCGTCTGTATTGGCAAAGGGAAGAGTGCCTTCCACAGCCGCAAGGTCATAATATTCATCCATGGACACGGTAAATCCGCACCCGCCGCAACGCATCCGGTCGCCCTGCACGGTAAAAAGGTATTCAGCCATACAGTGCGGGCATTTATAGATGATGTTATCCAAGCCGTAAATATTGGGCTTTTTGCCCCGGAATGCCACTTTCTCCTGCCCGCGGTCGGTAAATTCGTTGTACCGAAACCGCTCCATAAGCCGACTGTAAAGGTCCTCTTGGCTATATTGGGTAAAGTCTTCCGGGTCAAAGAGCTTGCTGAACCGGACGGTGATTTTGCCTTTTTTTACATCGGTGGAATACCGGGTGCGGGTAAAATAAGCACCCTTTGTGGTGACCAGGGCCACCGGCAGCTTCAGCTTTTGCAGCAGCTTCATGGTGGCGGGGTTAATGGGGTGCATAGAGCCGCTGGTGGATTGGATCCCCTCGGGGAAAATAATCAGCGAATCCCCCAGCTTGGCTGCCCGCATCAATGCGATGGTGGCATGCGCGTCGGGCTGATACAGCATTTTGGCGATTACACCCAGCTTTTTGAACAGGTGATAGAGAACCGGTTGAAATACATTTTGGTAGCCGCAGAGGATGTGGTAATTGGACCGCTTTAAGCCACCGTATACATACATATAATCGCAGTAGGACTTATGCTGGCATAAAAGGATCATTTGCTTGTTCTGCATTTGCAAGTAATCCTCATCATAGGTAAACGTTACATTGCGCAGCTTGCAGAGCACGCGAACCGCAGAACGGAGAAGGAAAACAAGCCCCTTGTTAGGACTTTCTACCTTCCGGTATACAAATTCTGTGTGTAGATCCCGCATGGATGCACCTCCAATCTTCCTCATTCTATCACAAAATTCGACAAACCTCAATGGAAATTTACCCACAAGGGGAACGGGTGTGAAGAAACGGTCTGCCTGCCGGGCTGCAAAGTGGGGTGCAAATGGAAAATAATAGGGTTTTCCAAGAGAAATCCGGCATGATCGTTGTAAATATTAGAGAATTTTGAACATTTTGTGGAATGCTTGACAGGGGAGGGTATCATTGGTATAATCCCACCGAGGGGAGATGGCTTTTAGCCTCATATCCCAGAATAAAATGGCACCCTGCGTCAGGCTTCCTATGCGGGGTTTTTTGCTGTCCGTCCGGACAGGAGGTGCGCCTATGAAACCCACAGCCAACAAAGTTCGGCTATGTATCACACTGCTGATCATAAACCTTCTGTTTATCTGGGGGAATTCCCTGCTTCCCGGGACTGTCTCCGGGGCGTTAAGCAGCTGGCTGAAGGAGCTGCTGTCAAGGCTTCTTGGTATTACTGCATCTGATCCGGATACCGGGCATGGCCTTCTGCGAAAGCTGGCGCATTTTACGGAATTTGCCTGTCTGGGCGTGCTGCTGACATGGCTGATTTCCATGATCCATAAAAACCTGGGATTTGTACCGGCAGGCGGCCTGCTGGTGGCAGGTGTGGATGAACTGATCCAGCGGTTCGTACCGGGCAGACATGCTGCCCTGACCGATGTGCTGATCGATATGGTCGGCGTGCTCGTCGGCATGGGGGTTCTGTGCCTGTGGATCGCCCGGAACACCGGGAAGAAGAACCAACCATAAAGCTTCTGCAGCTGCAAAATGGCTGCTTTTGAAAGGAGAGCGCATATGCTTTTTTCCAGCATACCATTTTTATACTACTTTCTCCCTGCGGTACTGATTGTTTACTTCGCAGTGCCCAAGAGCCTTAAAAATACAGTGCTGCTGCTGTTTAGCCTGGTGTTCTACGCATGGGGTGAGCCTAAGTATGTGTTTTTAATGCTGGCGACCATTGCGCTGTTCTATTTCTGCGGTCTTGCCATCGGGAAAGCGCAGAAACCATTCTGGAAGAAATTCTGGCTGGTGGTGTCTGTGGTCATTAGCTTGGGTCTTCTGGGCGTGTTTAAGTATGCCGATTTCTTTGTGGATAGCTTCAATGCCGCCACGGGACTGAGCATCCCGCTGCTGCGGCTGGCGCTGCCTGTGGGTATCAGCTTCTACACCTTCCAGAGCTTAAGCTACACCATCGATGTGTACCGGGGAGAGGTGCCGGTACAGCGCAACCCCATCAGCTTCGGCGCGTATGTGGTGCTGTTTCCTCAGCTGATCGCCGGCCCCATCGTCCGCTATATCGATGTGGCCCGGGAGCTGGACAGCCGCACCCACAGCTGGGATGAGATCGCCCAGGGCCTGCGGCGGTTTATCGTGGGTCTTGCCAAGAAAATTCTGATCGCCGACCAGTTTGCCCTGCTGATGAAGCTGTTCCGCCAGTCGGAGGAAGTGTCGGTGCTGTTCTACTGGATGTATGCCATCGCCTTTATGCTGAATATCTACTTTGACTTCTCCGGTTATTCCGATATGGCCATCGGCCTTGGCAGAGTGTTTGGCTTCCATTTTATCGAAAACTTCGACTATCCCTATACCTCCAAGAGCGTTCAGGAATTCTGGCGCCGCTGGCATATGAGTCTGGGCAGCTGGTTCCGGGATTATGTGTATATTCCCATGGGTGGCAACCGGGTAAAGAAGCCCCGCTGGCTGCTGAATACCTTCACCGTATGGCTGCTCACCGGTATGTGGCACGGTGCGGCGTGGAACTTTATCCTGTGGGGACTGATGTTTGCGGTGCTGCTGCTTTTGGAAAAGTGGATCCCTGCACTGAAGAAGCTGCCCACGATCCTTCGCCGGGCGTATGTGCTGCTGGCGGTGTGCATCAGCTTTGTGCTGTTCAATGCTGAGAGCATTACCCAGGCAGGGCAGGATCTTATGGGTATGTTTGGTTTTGCCGGTGTGCCGGTGGTCACAGGGCAGACCCTGTACTATCTGGGCAGCTTTGCTGTGCTGTTTGTCATGGGTCTCGTGGGCTGTACCCCTGTGGTGCGGGATTTGGCGAACCGGGTGTATAAGACCCGGGTGGGTGCGGTTCTGGAGCCCATTGTGCTGATCGGGCTTCTGTTGTTGTGCACGGCATTTTTGGTAGATGGCTCTTTCAGCCCCTTCCTGTATTTCCGCTTCTAAGGATGGTGTGGTATGAATAAAAAAATTCGCGCGGTCAGCGCAATCATATTGGTAGTCCTGTGGGTGGTGCTTACCGGATTTATGTGGTTCGGCCCGCGGCAGGATATCTCCGCCTCCGAGCGGCGGCCTTTGCAGCAGATGCCGCAGATCAATATGACCGAGATCCTCTCCGGCAATTTTATGAGTACCTTTGAGGACTTTACCCTGGATCAGTTCCCCCTGCGGGATTCCTTCCGGACGCTGAAATCCCTGTATACCTACGGCGTGATGCAGCAGAAGGACAACAACGGCATCTACATGGCTGACGGCTATGCTGCCAAGCTGGACTTCCCTGTGAAGGAGACCTCTGTCAACTACGCGCTGAAGATCTTCAACAGCATTTATGACCAGTATTTGCAGGGCACCAATGTCAATACCTATCTGGCGGTGATCCCCGATAAAGGCTACTATCTGGCGGAGGAAAACGGCTATCCTGCCATGGATTATGAAAAGCTGTTTTCCACCATGGAAACCGGCATGTCCTGGGCAAAGCCTGTGGATCTGACCGGTGCGCTGGATATTACCGACTATTACTATACAGATACCCACTGGCGCCAGGAGAAGATCCTGGAGGCAGCGGGGGTCCTATGTGAGGCTATGGGGGTTGCCACTCCCAACGAAAGTGCCTACAAGCCTACCTTAATGGATCGCCCCTTCTACGGGGTGTATTACGGTCAGGCGGCTCTGCCCATGGATGCGGAGGAACTGTATATTATGAAGCATCCCGTGCTGGAGGCCTGTAAGGTGTATAACTACGAGGCCAACCGGTATCAGCGGGTGTATGATATGCAGAAGCTGATGGGCAGCGATCCCTATGACGTGTTCCTGTCCGGTGCTCAGGCGCTGCTGTCCATTGAAAACCCCAAGGCGACCACGGATAAAGAACTGATCGTCTTCCGGGATTCCTTCGGCAGCTCTATGGTGCCCCTGCTGGTGGAAAGCTACAGCAAGATTACGGTAGTGGACCTGCGATATATTGGCTCTGCGGTGCTGGGCCAGTATGTGAATTTTACCAATCAAGATGTGTTGTTTATGTACAGCACCCTGATCCTCAACAGCAGCGCCGGTATGAAATGATAAAAAGCGGGAGTGTTCCGAAGAACACTCCCGCTTGCTATATTGAGGGATTATTTGCCTGCGATGTCCTTGATCACTACCCCGGCAAGGATCATACCGGCGACTGCCGGCACAAAGCATACAGAGCCGGGCAGGGCGTTGCGACCCTCGGGCAGCTCTGCCCAGGCCGGGTCATCGGGGGGCAGCTGTGGGTTAATGGGGTCTTCTAAGGAGTATACCACCTTCAGCCGGTCTATGCCCCGCTTGCGGCACTCTTTTCGCATGATCCGGGCCAGGGGACATACAGAGGTTTCGCTGATATCACCCACCCGGAACGCGGTGGGATCCAGCTTGTTTCCGGTGCCCATGGAGCTGATAATGGGAACGCCGGCAGCCTTGGCTGCCTGCACCAAGGTCAGCTTTCCGGTGACGGTGTCGATGGCATCCACCACATAGGAATACTGGGAAAAGTCAAAGCTGTCCGCGGTCTCCGGCAGATACATGACTTTGCGGGCGTTCACCCGGATCTGGGGGTTGATGGCAGCCACTCGCTCGGCGGCAACCGCAGCCTTATCTCGGCCGATGGTTTCTTGGGTAGCCAAGATCTGCCGGTTGAGGTTGGTGGGACTGATGGTGTCGTGATCGATCAGATCCAAAGCGCCGATACCGCTGCGGGCAAGGGCTTCTGCCACATAGCCGCCTACCCCTCCCAGACCGAACACGGCCACCCGGGCGCGCCACAGCTTATCCATTGCCTCTTTGCCCAATATAAATTGAGTTCTGGAATAGGGATTCATAGACTCCCTCCTTGTACATTCTGAAGGTATGGTATCATGTTTTGCAACCGGAGTCAAATCATACAGCCAAAACAGTTGCAAAACGTGAGGATCTGCGGTATCCTATAGGAAAAGATTAGGAAAGGACGAAGTGTCTTGAAGATCAATAAGAAAGAACTTTTTAAGGTGTTTGCCACCTTCTTTAAGATCGGCGCGTTTACCTTCGGCGGCGGCTATGCCATGATCCCGCTGATCCAAAAGGAAGCGGTGGAGACCCACCATTGGATCAGTGATGAGGATATTTTGGAGATCGTGGCCATTGCCGAATCCACTCCCGGCCCCATTGCCATCAATGCGGCCACCTTTGTGGGCCACCGCACCTGCGGCGTGCTGGGCTCTGTCTGCGCCACTTTGGGTGTGGTGCTGCCGTCGTGTATCATCATTTATGCCATTTCCTTTGTGCTGCGGCAGTTTCAGGAGCTCAAGGCCGTTACCTATGCGTTCTACGGCATCCGGGCAGGCGTCTTGGCGCTGCTGTGCAAAGCCCTTTGGAATATGTTCAAGAAGAACCCGAAAAACTGGGTCAGCTATCTGATCATGGCAGGCGCTTTCCTTCTCACGGCAATCCTGGATATCAGTGTGTTCCCGGTACTGATCGGCTGCGCTGTATTTGGCCTGGTCACAGCCAAATATATGGCAGGGAGGGAGACGGCATGATTTACCTGGAGCTGTTTTACACCTTCTTTATGATCGGCGCGTTCACCTTTGGCGGCGGCTATGCCATGCTGCCTATGATCCAGTCGGAAGTCAGCGCCCGGTGGGGAGATGTGATCCCTGAACAGACCATCGTGGATTTTGTGGCGGTCAGCGAGTCTACCCCCGGCCCCTTTGCGGTGAATATGGCCACCTATGTGGGTGCGGAGCTGGGCGGAATCTTGGGCGCGGCCTGCAGCACATTGGGCGTGGTGCTGCCCAGCTTTATCATTATTCTGATTGTGGCAAAATGCTATGAGAAGTTCCGTAATTCCTCTGTCGTGAAGGGCTGTATGACAGGCCTGAAGCCGGCGGTAGTGGGTATGATCGGCGGCGCGGTGCTGAATGTTGCCATGACGGTTTTCTTCCCCGCCGGTCTGAGCATTGGCGTATTGACCGGGGCAGCTTTTTATGTGTCTCTGGCAATCTCCGCAGTGATGCTGGTGCTGGCGCTGAAGAAGGTGCATCCTATTGTGATCGTGTGCCTGTCTGCGCTTGTGGGCGTTGTGGCAGGCTATCTGGGAATATGGTCGTAAATAAAACCGGCGGTTTGGATGAACTGCCGGTTTTTGTAATGCAGTAAGGAAACCGTGAAAAATGGGCATAAATAAAAACGCCGCTTGCAAAGCACCGGGTAACTGTTATATAATAAAGAAAAATTCGGAAACATAGGCAGAAAGGAGGAGTTGCCATGTCCGGAGGGAAATTCACATTAAAGCTGTGGAAAAAAAGCCGCAAGCTGAATTTTAGCGCCACCCAGATCATCGCGCTTACCTTTGCGGGGATCATTCTTGTGGGCGCCGGACTGCTGATGCTCCCCGCTGCCTCCCGGGATGGCGTTTCCTGCGGCGTTTTACCAGCGCTCTTCACCGCAACCTCCGCCACTTGCGTCACGGGACTGGTGCTTTTTGACACCTGGACCGGGTGGAGCGGCTTCGGTCAAACGGTGATCCTGCTGCTGATTGAAATCGGTGGTCTGGGCTTTATGTCTGCAGCATCCCTGGTGGTGTTCCTGCTGCGGAAAAAAGTGGGCCTGCGGCAACGGATGGTCATGGCGCAGGCCATGAGCCTGAACGATATGCAGGGCGTGGTACGGCTGCAGAAGATCGTGCTGCTGGGCAGCTTATCCGTGCAGCTGGCGGGAGCTTTGGTTTTGTTGCTGCGCTTTTTGCCGGAGTACAGCTTTCGGCAGTCCCTCACTTGGGGTGTATTCCATGCGGTGTCTGCCTTCTGCAATGCGGGCTTTGATATTTTTGGAAAATTCACCCCGGGGCAAAGCGTGATTCCCTTTCAGGATGATCCGGTGGTGCTGCTTACCCTGATGACCCTGATCACCGTAGGTGGTTTGGGCTTTTTCGTGTGGGAGGAGCTGGCAAGAGTCCGTTCCTTCCGGAAACTGAGTGTTTATACCAGACTGGTGCTGATCGCCACCGCTACTATCCTTACGGTGGGTACGGGAATGTTTCTGCTGCTGGAATGGAATAACCCCCACACCCTTGGCCCGATGCCGGTGTGGCAAAAGATCCTAAACGCCGGCTTTCAGACGGTGACCCTGCGAACCGCAGGCTTTGCGTCATTGGATCAGGGTAAGCTCACCGAGGCTGCCAAGGCGGTATCCACGGTGATCATGCTCATCGGCGGATCCTCCGGATCTACTGCCGGCGGCATGAAAACGGTGACCTTTGTGGTGCTGGTACTGTATATGGTGGCCAAGGCTCGGGGCAGAAACCATGTCCATGTGTTCCGCAGAACCATCCCCACTGCAAAAGCGACGGACGCCATGACCATCTTCTTCATTATGGTAGCCTTGGCGTTCTTCGGTGGGTTCTTTATTACCGCCACCTCTCCGGTGCCGGTGAGCTTTGCTGACGGATTGTATGAAGCGGTTTCCGCCATCGCTACTGTGGGCCTCACCACCGGGATCACCCCGGCGATGGGTGTACCGGCGCAGGTTCTTATGATTGCATTTATGTATTTCGGTCGGGTAGGCGTGCTGACCATCAGTCTGGGATTCCTCATGGGGAATCGGGCGGAGGACCGTTTCCGCTACGCCGATACGAATTTGTTGATAGGTTAGGAGGAGCGCTATGAGATCGTATGTGATTATCGGATTGGGGCGATTCGGCAGTGAAATTGCCCGGCAGCTGTATCAGCTGGGTTGTGATGTGCTGGTCATAGACAACCGGCAGGAGCTGGTCCAGCAGATCAGCAATGATGTTACCCAGGCGGTGGTAGGGGATGCCCGGGATAAGGAAGTGCTCCGGGCGCTGGGCGTCCGGGACTTTGACTGCGCAGTGGTTGCCATCGGCGACAGTCTGGCAGACTCTGTGCTGGCTACCATGAATCTGAAGGAGCTGGGGGTTTCCTGTGTGGTGTGTAAGGCCCATGACGAGACCCACCGGCAGGTGCTGCGCAAGCTGGGCGCGGACAAGGTGGTGATCCCGGAGCAGGAGCAGGCTGCCCGTCTGGCCAGAAGCCTTGCCAGTCCCAATGTGCTGGATTATATCGAACTGGCTCAGGAATACGGCATCCTGGAAGTGCCGGCCCCGGCCTCCTGGGTGGGAAAAAGCCTGAAAGAGCTGAATGTCCGGGCTAAACTGGGTGTAAATATCATTGCTGTGAAAAAAGAGCGGGAAATCAATGTTTCCCCCGCTGCGGAGTATACCATCTGCCCGGCAGATGTGATGGTGGTACTGGGGGGCATGGATGCCTTGAGCGCCGTGCAGAAGCTATGATAGAACATATTACAAGCCGAAAGAACCCGCTGTTGCAGCAGGTACGCAGGCTTTTGACCTCCCGGAGAGAACGGGAAAGCTGCGGTCTGTTTGTGGCAGACGGCACAAAGCTGCTGGAAGAAGCGGTAAAATGGTGGGCTGGTCTGGATACGGTGATCCTGTCTGAGGGGGTTACCGCAGAACTTCCCGACCATGTGCGGGTGGTGTGTGTTCCCAGGGATGTGATGGAATCCATCTCGCCTATGCAGACACCCCAGGGGGCACTGTTCCTGTGCCGCCTGCCGGAACAGAAGGACTTTGTTCCAATGCCGGGCATGCTGCTGCTGGACGGCATTCAGGATCCGGGCAACCTGGGCACCATTTTGCGGACCGCCGATGCTTTACAGATCCCGGTGGCGATGCTGGAAGGCTGCGCCGATCCCTACAGCCACAAGGTGGTCCGTTCCAGTATGGGCGCGGTATTCCGCACCCCGGTGGTGCAGAGCGATTGGGCTACGGTGAAGGCTGCTTGTGAGGCAGCCGGTGTCCCTGTAGCGGTGACGGCCCTGTCGGACCGGGCCAAGGATCTGCGGGAAGCAGACCTAAACGCCGTGGCAGTGGTCATCGGCAGCGAGGGGCAGGGTGTCCGCAGGGAGATTCTGGACAGCGCCCGGCAAGAGTTGATTATTCCTATGAATCCCCAATGTGAGTCCCTCAATGCGGCGGTGGCAGCCACCATCGTGATGTGGCAGATGAAACAGTAGATAGAACAAATCAGCCGCTCGCCTAGGCAGGTTCAGATGATAGCTAGAGAAAGAAGGGTTGGAAAATGCCGTTGTATTGGATCTGGTTTGCGGAGCTTGCGGATCTGTCCCTGTTGCAAAAGCACCGCCTGTTGGAGCATTTTCACGACCCGGAAGAAGTGTATCATGCCTCCCCAGAGGCCTTGCAGGCGCTGCATTTGACAGACAAGCAGCTACGAAGCCTGCAGCAGAAGGATCTTGCCCCGGCAGCGCAGATCGTAAGCGACTGCCACCGGAAAGGGATCGGCGTACTGCCTTTTTGTGATGTTGCTTATCCCAAACGGCTGGCCAACACGGCGGATGCGCCACTGGTACTATATTATAATGGTATTCTGCCGGATTGGGACGAACGCCCCTTCGTGGGGATCGTAGGAACCCGGAAGGCCTCCGGCTATGGCTTGCAGGTTGCCCACCAGATGGGCGGCCAAATTGCTGCCGGCGGCGGTATGATCGTCTCCGGCGGTGCCTTTGGCGCGGATACCGCGGCCATGCAGGGGGCATTGGAGGCGGGCAAGCCCTGTATCGGCGTACTGGGCTGCGGCGTGGATGTGATGTATCCGCCCAGCAATCGGCGGCTGTTTGCCCGGGTGGTAGAGGACGGCTGCCTGCTTTCGGAATATCCTCCGGGCACAAGACCCAAGCCTTGGCACTTTCCCCAACGCAACCGGATCATCAGCGGTATCAGCGACGGGGTGCTGGTGGCGGAGGCTCCGGAGAAGTCCGGGGCGCTGATCACCGCCCGGCTGGCGCTGGAGCAGGGAAGGGATGTGTTCACCGTCCCCGGCAATATCAACACAGCCAGCTGCGCCGGCAGCAATCAACTGCTGCAGGAGGGCGCGCTGGCGGTTTTCTCCGGATGGGATGTGCTGAAAGAGTATGCACCATGCTATCCGGAAACGGTGAAAATGCCTGCCAAACCCCCGGTGATCCCGGAAAGAAATACCGACTTAAAAGTGGCGGAAAGCACAGCCGTACCGGAAAGAATCCAAAACAATCCGGAAAACAGTCAGAAAAAACCCATTGACAACCAAAGAAATTCCACTTATAGTGTGTTAAATAACAAGCAACCTGCTCTAACTGACGAAGAGCAGGCCGTTTTGGCGCTGCTCACCCGGCATCCCCAAGAGCCGGCGGACATCATCGCCCGGACGGAGCTGCCATCGGGACGGGTACTGTCCTTGCTGACCGTGCTGACCGTAAAGGGATTGGTTTTGAAGCATCCCGGCGGCCGGGTCAGCCTGAAATAATCAACAGCGGAGGAAACTATGAGTTCCAATCTTGTCATCGTGGAGTCGCCCTCCAAGGCGAAGACCATTTCCAAATATCTGGGCCCGGACTATACCGTCAAGGCCAGCATGGGCCATCTGCGGGACCTGCCCAAGAGCACCATGGGTGTGGACCTTGACAGCTTTGATCCGGAGTATATCCCTCTGGCAACCAAAAGCGAGATCATCAACGATCTGCGCAAAGCGGCCAAGAATGCAGACACGGTATATCTGGCAACTGACCCGGACCGGGAGGGCGAAGCGATCTCCTGGCACCTGAAAGAACTATTGAACCTGCCGGAGGAGAAGACCCGCAGAGTCACCTTTAATGAGATCACCCAGAAGGTGGTCCGGGAGTCCATTGCCAATCCCAGGGCTATCGATCTGTGCTTGGTGGATGCGCAGCAGGCCCGGCGGGTGCTGGACAGAATCGTTGGCTATCAGCTGTCTCCGCTGCTGTGGAAAAAGGTCAGACGGGGTCTGTCCGCCGGCAGAGTTCAGTCGGTTGCTACCCGCTTTGTGGTGGACAGGGAAAATGAGATCCGGGCCTTTGTACCCAAGGAGTACTGGTCACTGGATGTGAAGCTCAGCCGTCTGGGAAAGCCCGGCAATTTTACCGCCCGTTATTTCGGTGAGGATAAGAAACGGGAGCTGGAAAACGAAGTCCAGGTGCAGGCAATTATTGATGACATTACCGGCAAGACCTTCACCGTCACCGGTGTGAAACGGGCGGAGAAAAAGCGCACCGCAGCACCTCCGTTTACCACCTCCACCCTGCAGCAGGAGGCCTCCCGGAAGCTGAATATGACCCCCAAGCGCACCATGACCATTGCCCAGCAGCTGTATGAAGGCGTGGATGTGGCAGGGGAGGGTACATTGGGTCTGATCACCTATATGCGTACCGACTCCCTGCGCCTGTCAGACGAGGCCATGGCAGCCGCTGCCGACTTTATCAAAACCCGGTATGGCAAGCAGTATTATTACGGCTCGTTCCATACCTTCAAGACCAAATCCGGCGCGCAGGATGCCCACGAGGCCATCCGTCCCACTCATGTGGAGCTGGATCCGGAGCGAATCCAGAGTAGTCTGACCCGGGAGCAGTATCGGCTGTATAAGCTGATCTGGAGCCGGTTTCTGGCCACCCAGATGGCCAGTGCCGTCTATGACACCGTGTCCATCGACACCGAGTGCGCCGGGCACCTGTTCCGTTCCACCCATCAGAGCGTAAAATTCTCCGGTTTCCTGGCAGTCTATGAAGAGGGCCGGGACGAGGAGACAGAGACCGTGGGCAGCCCCTTGCCGGATCTGCAGGAGGGTGACCGGGCGGAGATGACCGATCTTAAGAAGGAGCAGCATTTTACCCAGCCCCCCGCCCGGTATACCGAGGCTACGCTGGTAAAGGCTATGGAGGAAAAGGGCGTTGGCCGTCCTTCCACCTATGCCACCATTGTGTCCACCATTCAGGACAGAGAATATGTCAATAAGGTGGACAAGCGCCTGCAGCCCACAGCTTTGGGCGAGGTGGTAAATGCGCTGATGATGGAGCGCTTCACCGATATTATCGACGCGGAGTTTACCGCCAATATGGAGACGCGCTTGGATGAGGTGGAGGCGGGACGCCAGAACTGGAAAACTGTCCTTGCGGACTTTTATCAGGGCTTCCACCGGGAGATGGTGGACGCGGAGGCAGCTCTGGAGGGTGTCCGTCTGAAGGTGCCTGATGAGGTTACAGAGGAGATCTGCGAGGTCTGCGGCAGAAATATGGTGGTGAAGGTGGGCAGATTCGGAAAGTTCCTGGCCTGCCCCGGCTTCCCTGAGTGTAAAACCACCAAACCCTTGGTGGAAAAAATGCCCGGCCGCTGCCCCAAGTGCGGCAGCACCATCCTCAAGCGCAAGTCCAAGCGGGGCTATGCCTACTATGCTTGCGAGCGGGGCGCCGACTGTGGCTTTATGACTTGGGACATTCCCACTGCGGAAGACTGCCCCAAGTGCGGACAGACCATGTTCAAAAAGTCCGGTCGGGGTCGCAATAAGCCTTTCTGTGTCAACAGCGCCTGCGAGAACTTCCTACCGGAAGATAAGCGGGGCTATTATAAGAAAAAGGAAGCTGGGCAAACAGCAGAACCCGGTGAGGTTTTGCCTGAGGGCGCAGCGCCGGAGAGTAAGCCTGCGGCGAAGACCAAGAAGACCGCCGCCAAAAAGACAACTGCCAAGAAGACCGCCAAGGGCAAGGAGACAAAGAAATGACAACAGTAAAAGTCATTGGCGCCGGTCTGGCCGGCTCGGAAGCTGCCTGGCAGCTGGCTCAGCGGGGCATCCGGGTGGAGCTTTATGAGATGAAGCCCCACAAAAAGAGCCCTGCCCATCATACAAATACCTTTGCGGAGCTGGTCTGCTCCAATTCCCTCCGGGGAGATAAGATCGAGAATGCGGTTGGCCTTTTGAAAGAAGAAATGCGCCGGATGGGCAGCCTGATCATTGCCTGCGCCGACGCCACCCGGGTGGAGGCCGGCGGCTGCCTGGCGGTAGACCGGCAGGGATTCTCCGATCTGGTTACGGAAAAGATCCGCAGCCACCCCAATATCACTGTAGTGGCAGAAGAAGTGACCCAAGTGCCGGAAGGCCCGGTGATCATCGCTACAGGGCCGCTCACCTCCGACGATATGTCCAAGGCCATCGGGGAATACTTTGGCACCGACTACCTGCACTTTTTCGACGCGGCAGCTCCTCTGGTGACCGCAGAGTCTGTGGATATGGACGAGGCTTGGTGGCAGAGCCGCTATGACCGGGGAACTCCGGATTATGTAAACTGTGCCATGAATAAGGAGCAGTACGAGGCTTTTATCAAGGAACTGATCTGCGCGGAAGAGGCGGAGGTTCACGGTTTTGAAGACAAACGGGTCTTTGAAGGCTGTATGCCGGTGGAGGTCATGGCCCGCCGGGGTCAGGATACCCTGCGCTACGGCCCGTTAAAGCCAGTGGGTCTCACAGATCCCAAAACCGGCAAAGAGCCCTATGCGGTGGTACAGCTGCGGCAGGACAATGCCGCCAAGAGTGTATACAATTTGGTGGGTTTCCAGACCCATTTGAAATTTGGCGAGCAAAAGCGGGTGTTCTCCATGATCCCCGCCCTGAAAAACGCCGAATTTGTCCGCTATGGTGTGATGCACCAGAACACCTTCCTGCAGAGCCCCAAGCTGCTGGACCGGTATTATGCCGACCGGCGGAATCCCTTGGTAGCCTTTGCCGGGCAGATGACCGGCGTGGAGGGCTATGTGGAAAGCGCCGCTTCCGGTATGCTGGCCAGTATTGCTATGGCCGCCAAGGTGCAGGGCAGGGAAGTGCCCGATTTCCCCAAGGAAACCGCCATCGGTGCGTTGGGGCTGTATATCAGTGACGAACGGATCGAGAATTTCCAGCCTATGAATGTGAATTTCAGCATTGTAGCGCCTTTGGAGCAGCGGATTCGAAAGAAAGCAGAAAAGAACCTGGCCATTGCCAATCGCTCTTTGGCGATCATTGACGAAATGGTACAGGCGGTTATTTAACGGAAAGAGGTGCGGCAATGAAAATTATTCTTGACGCAATGGGCGGCGACCATGCGCCCCAGGCACCGGTACTGGGTGCTGTCCGGGCTGCCAAGGAATTTGACACGCAGATCACCCTGGTGGGTCGCGGCGAAGAAATATTGAAGGTTTTGAGCGACAACGGCATCGACACTCTGCCCCAGGGGGTGGAGGTAGTCAACGCCGAGGATGTGGTGGATATCCACGAGGATCCCACCGCAGCGGTGCGAAAGCACAAGGATTCCTCCATGATGGTGGGTCTGAAGATGTTGGCAGACGGAGCAGGCGATGCATTTATTTCCGCCGGTTCCACCGGCGCGCTGCTTACCGGAGCTACCCTGCTTGTCAAGCGGGTCAAGGGGATCCGCCGGGCGGCTATGGGACCTGTGATGCCCAATAAGGCTGGGGGAAAGACGGTCATTTTGGACTGCGGCGCCAACGCGGAATGTACCGCAGAATTCCTGCTGCAGTTTGGCGTAGTTGGCTCGCTGTATGCCAAAAAGTACTTAGGAATCGAAAACCCCAGAGTGGGTCTACTGAACATCGGCGCAGAGGATACCAAGGGAACGCCCCTGCAGAAGGAGGCGTATGCGTTACTTACCGATGCCCATGAAAAGGGCCTTATCAACTTTGTGGGCAACGCAGAGGCAAGAGACGTGCCTCTGGGGGCGGTAGATGTGGTGGTCTGCGACGGCTTCTCCGGCAATGTGCTGCTGAAGTCCATTGAGGGCACTGCCATGTTTATGGGCAGCCTGATGAAGCATAAGATCTTCAAGCGGAATATCCTGTCTATGATTGGCTATCTGTGCTGCAAGAAGGGCGTGGATGAGGTAATGTCCATGCTGGACTACCGGGAAATCGGCGGTACCCAGTTTTTGGGGATCCGCAAGCCGGTGATCAAGGCCCACGGTTCTTCCGACGATGTGGCATTCTACAATGCAGTCCGGCAGGCTATGGACGCGGCTAAGACCGACTTCTCCGCAGAGCTGGAGCAAAGCCTGCAGGCGCTGACAGAAAAGGGTGAAGGCAATGATTAAGGATTTGGAAGAGGCTCTTGGCTACCGATTCAAAAACATCACCCTGCTGCAAAATGCACTGACCCATTCCTCCTATGCCAACGAGCGCTGGCACGACAGCCTTCGCAGCAACGAGCGGCTGGAATTTCTGGGCGACTCCATTCTGGGAATGACGGTGGCAGAGCATTTGTACCGGAACTTCCCGGACCGTCCAGAGGGGGAACTGACCCGGATGCGGGCGGACATGGTCTGTGAGACCAGCTTGGCAAAGGTTGCCACACAGATAAACTTAGGTGCCCATCTACTGCTGGGCAACGGCGAAGAACAGGGCGGCGGCAGAAACCGGGCATCCATTTTGGCCGATGCTGTGGAGTCCGTGATCGCAGCCAGTTTCCTGGATGGAGGTATGACCGCGGCAGAAGGGATCATCCGGCGGTTTATTTTGAGCAATGTGCCTTCCGGCCGGATGCAGAACCAGGATTACAAGACAGCGCTGCAGGAACTGGTGCAGCAGAAGAAGAATCAGCAGCTAAGCTACACGCTGGTAGGTGAAAACGGCCCGGATCACGACAAGCAGTTCTTCGTGGAGGTATCCCTGAACGGCCAGGTGGTGGGACGGGGTACCGGCTCCAGCAAAAAGCGGGCGGAGCAGGATGCCGCCCGGGCAGCGATAGAACAATTATTCCCACAAAATTGATTATTTGCAGGTGTTCTCCAGGGAATGCCTGCAAATTTTTCTGTAATTGGCTGCGCTGACAGGAAATACACTTGCAAAGTGGCGACAGAATTGGTATAATGTTGTCAAATGTGAAAGAAAAAAAGAACAACATAGGAGAATGTAATATGCAGACTGTGGCAGAAAGAGTCTATGAGGGCACCAAGCCAAAGCCCGTATATGATCTGTTTAAGCGTATTTTTGATGTGATTTTAAGCACATTTGCCTTGATCGTGCTCAGCCCCCTGCTGATGGTAGTTGCCATTGCCATCCGTGCCAATGACGGCGGCCCTGCTATCTACAAGCAGATCCGGCTGACCAAAAACGGTAAAGAATTCAGTATTTATAAATTCCGCTCCATGTGCATGGGTGCCGATGAGATGCTGGATGACCTGATGGATCAAAATGAGATGGATGGCCCTGCCTTTAAGATCGCAGAGGATCCCAGAATCACCAAGATCGGCAGATTTATCCGCAAAACCAGTATTGATGAGCTGCCCCAGCTGATCAATATTATCAAGGGCGACATGACTATCATTGGCCCCCGTCCTCCGCTGCCTCGGGAGGTGGCGGAGTACACCCCCTACCAGATGCACCGGCTGGATGTGAAGACCGGCCTTGCCTGCTACCATGAGTGTAACGGGCGCAGCGAAGTCCACGATTTTGACCAGTGGGTAGAGGATGACCTACGGTATATCCGGGAGCGAAGCCTGTGGACAGATTTTAAGATCATCTTCCTGATCATGCGGGTGGTTCTCACCGGAAAAGGTGCGGTATAAACAGATATAAGCGGTGCGTTTCTCAGCGCACCGCTTTTTTGCGGTTACTGAAAAATATGTTGAAAAATGACGGATTTATGGCTATAATAAAACGGATAAGAAATGACCGGGAGGAACCCCCTATGAAAAAGATGTTGGCTGCCCTGCTGTGCCTGCTGATCGTCATCAGTATGGTGCTTGTTGCCTGCGGCGGAAAGGATAGCGCGCAGATAGGTGAGACCTCTACATCTCCGACTGACGAAACGACTACTCAAACAAACGCGCCCACTACCACGGAAGAACCGGCGCAGACAACGGATGAAACCACCGGGGAAACCACGGAGGCTGCTCCGGAAGAAACCACGGAGCCCTCCACGGAAGAACCTACAGAGGAGACCTACTACACCCCGGTGCCCCAACCGACCGACCCTCCCGCAGGAGGAACGGATGTTCCCGCACCGCCTCCCTCCGACGGAGACTATAGCGCGCTGGCAGACTTTTTGTCTGATGCTGCCTTCATCGGCGACTCTGTGACCCTGAAGCTGCGTAACTACCATATGGCAACCGGCTACATGGGCGGTGTTACCTTCCTGTGCCAGGGTAGCTATTCTGTGGCGCATGCGGTGAATAACAGTATGTACCTGAGCTATCAGGGTCAGGATATGACCCCTCAGGATGCATTGGCTGCTTGCGGCGCCAAGAAGGTATTTATCCAGCTGGGTATGAATGACATCGCCCTGTGGGGTATTGACAGCACCATGGGCAGCTGGGCAAAGCTGATCGAAAACATCCGGGCAAAGAATCCGGATATGGCCATTTACATTCAGTCCGGCACGCCCATTTACACAGCCGGTCAGATCGGAGACCTGAACAACAAGAATATGGATGCCTACAATGCCCGTCTTGCAGAATTTGCGCAAGCAAACGGCTGCCATTTTATTAACCTGGCACCCTATTTTAAGGATTCCTCCAACGGTCTGGCAGAGGCCTATTGCTCGGATCAGTATGTGCACTTTACCGACACAGCCTGCAAGCTGTGGCTGGATCTGATCAAGGATTACCTTGGCATTTGAAAGGAGACCCCATGAAGAGAGTTACTGTAATGATCTTGGCGCTGCTGTGCCTGCTGTCTCTGGCCGCCTGTGGAAAAGAGGCTGCCCAGGACGCACCTGCCGTGACAGATATGGATCAGATGTACGAGAAGATTGCTCAAGCGGTAGCGATGCCGGAAATGCTGAAGCTGGATACTGGTATGATGCTGGACTACTGCGGCATCCGTCAGGAGGATGTGAAGCAGGCGGTGGTGGCCATCTGCGCTGACAGCCTGCGCACCGATGAGATCTGGCTGCTGGAAGCGGCGGATGCGGACGCTGCCCAGCGTTTGGTTGAGCTGGCCAATAAGCGGCTGACCAAGAAGGGGGAGGAGAGCATTACCTATTCCCCGGAGCAGTACGCGGTGGTGGAGAAGGCCCAGCTGGTGCAGAAGGGAACGTACATCGCCCTGCTGGTATCTCCCGATTCTGCTGCCATGGCAGATGTGTTCAGCGGTTAAAAGCCAACTGTGCGCAGCCTTTTCCCTTGCTTACGGCATGGGAAAGGGCTGACGCTTTGTGTAGGAGGAATGAACTGTGCTGTTTTCCAGCAATGTTTTCTTGTATTTTTACTTACCCATCGTGTTGGCACTGTACTACCTGTCTCCCCGGAAATTGCGGAATCTGACCCTGTTTCTGGTAAGTCTGGTGTTCTACGGCTGGGGCGAACCGGTGTATGTGCTGCTGATGGTGGCGACCATCGTGCTGAACTATGTGTTTGGTGCATGGATCTGGAAACGAAAAGAGCAGCAAAAAAGCGCTAAGGCGGTTTTGGCTGCAGGCGTGGTAGCCAATCTGCTGATTCTTGGCTTTTTTAAGTATGCCGGCTTTCTCATGGAGAGCCTGCAGGCGGTGTTACCCTTCCTCTCCGGGGTGAAAGTACCCCAGGTGACACTGCCCATCGGCATTTCCTTTTATGTGTTCCAGTCCATGAGTTATATCATCGATGTGTACCGGGAGGATGCTCCGGTGCAGAAGAATCCCATTACCTTCGGTACCTATGTGACCTTGTTCCCTCAGCTGATCGCAGGCCCTATTGTCCGCTATGCGGATGTGGCCCTGCAGATGCAGAGCCGCCGGGAGAATCTGACGGATTTCGCCTCCGGCGTCCGGTTGTTCATCGTGGGCCTGTCTAAAAAAGTGCTGCTTGCCAACCAGATGGGCGCTCTGTGGCAGGAACTGCAGAGCCAGCCCGGTACGCTGAGTGCTTGGGTGGGTATGGCGGCGTATGCGCTGCAGCTGTATTTTGACTTCTCCGGCTACTCAGATATGGCCATCGGTCTGGGCAGGATGCTGGGCTTTGAATTCCGGAAAAACTTTGACTATCCCTACATTTCCAAGAGCGTCACCGAGTTCTGGCGGCGGTGGCATATCTCCCTGTCCACTTGGTTCCGGGAGTATGTGTATATCCCTCTTGGCGGCAACCGCAAGGGCTTGAAGCGGCAGATCGTGAATCTTCTGATCGTGTGGGGCCTGACAGGTATGTGGCACGGCGCCAGCTGGAACTTCCTGCTGTGGGGTCTGTACTACGGCATCCTGCTGATTCTGGAGAAGGTGGTGCTGCTGAGGGTGCTGAAGAAGACACCGGCTTTGGTGAACCACCTGTACACCATGGTCATCGTATTGGTGGGCTGGGCACTGTTCTACTTTGAGGATATGGGCGCATTGGGCAGTTTCCTGGCAAAGGCATTCTCTCCGACGGCCGTTTCGGTCACGGAGCTGAACCGGATCCTGGCCTATCTGCCGCTGCTGGCGGTGAGTGCTCTGGCAGCTACTCCTGCGGGTGCTGCCTGCTACCGAAAGCTCCGCCAGAAAACCTGGGGCAGCTATGCAGCCATCGGTGTGTGCGCCCTGCTGATGCTCCTGTGCGTGGCGGCGCTGGTGAGCCAGAGCTACAACCCGTTTATCTATTTCCGCTTCTAAAGGAGGGGTCACATGAAAACCAAAAAATCGGATATACTGACCTGTGCCCTCTTCTGCGGATTTTTGGCGGTGGTGCTGGTGCTGTTTCTGGTGCTGCCCCGGCAGGATTTTTCCGAGAAGGAGAAGCGGTATCTGGCAGAAGCACCGAAGCTGACCTGGCAGAATCTGGCCACCGGCAAGTTTGGTGAAGAAGCAGAAAACTATCTGGCAGACCATGTGCCCGGCCGGGACTTCTTCGTGGGCCTGTCCGCCTACTATGACCTGTTTTCCAATCGGCAGGTGACCAAGGAGGTCTACCGGGCGGAAGGTGACCGGTTGGTGGAGCCACCGGTCAAGTGGAATCCTATAGTGGCAAAGTCCAATATGGATGCCATCAACAAATTCGCCCAGGCTACCGGCCATCCCATTGATTTGATGATCGTGCCCTCTGCCGGCTTCTGCCTGGAGGATACCGTCAAGGGCCTTGCTGACCCGTACACTGATTCCCAAATGATCCGGGATTTGTATGCTATGGGGGAGGATACGGTGAATACCGTGGATCTGATTGCTGCCTTTACGGAGGTTCAGGATCCCCAGGCGCTGTTCTACCGGACAGACCATCACTGGACAAGCCGGGGCGCTCATGCGGCCTACAAAACCTATATGGAGCAGCTGGGTAGGGAGTATCTTGCAGAAGACGCCTTTAGGGTGGAATCCTTTGACGGGTTCTACGGCTCCAATTACTCCCGCAGCGGCCTGTGGCTGACAGAGGGCGAATCCGTAGAGCTGTGGAACAGTGGCGGCAGCTTTACTGTGACCAACGGGGAATCGGACGAAGTGCACAATGACCTGTTCTACCGACAGCGGCTGGAGGAGCTGGATAAATACACTGTGTATCTGGACGGCAATCACTCTCTGGTGCGGATCGAGAATCCTGCCGCAGCAGGGAAGGGGAAGCTCCTGGTGATCCGGGATTCCTATGCCAATTGCCTGGGAACATTTCTGGCCAATTCCTATGAAACTGTAGTGCTGGTGGATCTGCGATACTACAAAAATCCCGTATCCGAGCTGCTGGCAGCAGAGGAGTTTACTGATGTGCTAATCTCCTACAGCCTGGGCAACTTTATGACCGACACTAATTTGATCTTCCTGCGCTAATGCATAAAACGAACCTCCTGGGGAATCCTGTCCCCGGGAGGTGTTTTTTATGACAGAAAAGGAATACGGGAAATTGGTGCAAAACATGGCTCCCAGATCCCCCATGGGGAAGGATTGCCTATTTGCCTTTCTTATCGGCGGAATGATCTGCTGCATCGGTCAGGTGCTGGTGAACGGCTACCAGGCGTTGGGTCTGGAAAAGGAACAGGCAGGTACGGCAGCATCGGTGACACTGGTGGCGCTGTCGGCACTGCTGACGGGATTGAGCCTTTACGACGATATAGCCAAATTTGCCGGGGCAGGTACGCTGGTGCCTATTACCGGCTTTGCCAACGCCATCGCAGCCCCCGCGGTGGAATACAAAACCGAAGGAATGATCCTCGGCACCGCCGCAAAGATGTTCACCATCGCTGGCCCAGTCATCGTCTACGGCGTAAGTGCCAGTGTTGTGTATGGATTTATCTACTGGCTAGGCACCATAATATAGGGGCGGCAATCTGCCGCCCGCTTTTTGTTATATAGGAATACCACCGGCTGTGCCGGTGGTTCCAAAAAGCTTTAGCTATGCCCAGTCCCGCCGCCGCGGAAAGCCTCCCCTGTGTATGGCCCAGGCCACCCTCTCTTGCCCCTTCGGGGCAATTCACCTTGAGGG